>NZ_CP030104.1:900000-985000 GCF_003269425.1 Flagellimonas maritima
GGAGGAGCTTATTTCTCTGCACCTTTTGAATATTTCCCAGTGATAGCTTGTTCCATCACTGATGATTTATCCGGAACGCACAGCTATGTAACGACTATAAATACTACTGCACCCGGTCAAGAGCCTCCTGGAGATAATGTTCCAATAGGTTGCTCACAAGGTACCATAGTTGCAGGAAATGTTACTTGGACACAAATTGCTGGCGGAGAAGGAAGTCCTATATCTGGAGAGTATTCTTCCTCAGATATGAGCTTTGGCCAGTTTGAAAGCTGCTACCCAGGTAGAGGTCCAGCAACTGGTGAAGACGTAACTATCATATGGGATTGTATAAGTTTAAATCCTGATGGCGAAGTTTACTTAAAAGATAGTGTTGTGGTTCCCAATGATGACAACGATGATACTGATTTCACCTATGGATATGAAATCACAAGTGTTGTTGGTCCAGTAATGACTATTGACTTTTCCAATTCTCTAGGTGATACAGGAAGTGTAGTACTTACAAGAGAAGGTGGTGAAGATTGGCCAGCTATATTTTTAGGAAATAACTAAAGAAATCCATAAATAAGCTTAATTAAAAAACCGCGCTAAGAGCGCGGTTTTTTTATGTTTAAATTAAGGTCTATTATAAATTATTGTAGAAATAAAAAACTTGGACAATATCCCGTGTATCTTTATGATTTAAATTGTGACCCGAAATAAATTTTTTCAATTTTTCATTTTTGGTTTTATCATCAGTTTTAAACAGCGTCATTAAATTTTTTTTAGAAGGTTTAAAGAACCGAATTTTATTTTCATCCTTATCCAAGTAATAGAGTTCTGTCTGTAAAACGAAACGGCTTGCAACAGGTACTTCAAAAGATGTTGTAGCTGCTTTTCCTTCTTTATATTTTTTCATTCTACGCTCATACAGTGCCAAATCGTCTGCCTCTGCCAATTTGAACAGATGTCCGTTTATAGCTTCACCATCTTTATTGAAATATTCCCTGTAAACTATTTTTTCCCTACCTAAAACACAGTATATGTCTTTATTCTGTGTCAATTTAACTATGGCCGTATCCTTTGGATTAATTTTTATTTGCACCTCATCGTTATAACCATCATAGCGCATAAGACTTTTGCCCTCTAGGCCATCTTTACTATAAATTGAGCCCTCTAAAAAACCCCTTCTATAAAAAGGCGATCCCTTAATGTTAGCTTCATCAATTTTTTGCAATGATTTACTGCTTAGTTGTTGAAAAGCATATTGTAACATAGGCTGATTTCCAAAAGACTCATTATCTGCATTGTAGTCAGCTCCTTGTGCCAAAACGGACTGAGCGGATAGTAGTCCAAGTGTGATATAAAAAAAACTTCGCTTCATGATTGATATTTGTTTATTACTTAATTGATTATAGAATTATTCTTTAAAGATATGAAAAGAGTTATAGGCTTCTTTTTACAAAAATGAATATATCAATTTTTTTTTAGGAGCATTTGTCAATTTTTCACATTTTAGAATTAAATGAAAATCCTCTAGCGCTAAGTTTTGGTGTTTCAATATTTAAGAACCTACGTTTTTGCCTATTTTTGCTTTTATGCAAAAAACCAGCCAAATTTATGGGATACGCGCCATTATAGAAGCTATCGACTCCCAACGTCCAATCAATAAAATCTTTCTTCAAAAAGGCTTGGGAGGTGAATTGTTTAAAGAATTGGAAGTTTCAATACGAAAAAATGGCATAAGTTGCTCTTATGTTCCCGTTGAAAAGCTGAATCGTTTAACAAAAAATAATCATCAAGGCGCCGTTGCAAATATCTCACCTGTTGATTTTCATGATTTTGAGGAACTAGTTGAAGGAATTCTTGAAAAGGATCATAAGCCTTTATTTTTGCTTCTGGACCAAGTTTCCGATGTCAGAAATTTTGGTGCCATCATAAGAACTGCCGAATGTTGTGGTGTTGATGGAATCATAATTCCCAAAAGTGGGGCAGCACCTATAACGGAAGATACTGTAAAAACATCAGCGGGAGCGGTATTTAATGTTCCCGTTTCAAAAGTAGATCATTTAAAAGATGCCATATTCTACTTACAATCTTCGGGAATCCAAATTGTGGCGGCTACTGAAAAAACAGAAAGCACTGTTTATGCCATTGATTTCAATGTACCATGCGCCATCATCATGGGAGCCGAAGGCAAGGGTATATCGTCTTCAATTATAGATTCGGTAGATCATAAGGCCAAATTGCCTTTACTTGGTAAAATTGGTTCCTTAAATGTTTCTGTGGCCTGTGGAGTATTTCTTTATGAAGCAGTACGACAAAGGATGGCTTAGATTTTATCAGTGGGTTTCCTTTTATAATGATAATTGATTTTGACTTTCTCATCATCCAACTCATCCACACCATTTTCAATAAAATTTCCGTTTTCATCAAAATGTTTTAGAAAAGTATCTTTTCCTTCGTCATAATCCTCTTTTTCCCAATCATATTTCTTTTCCAAAGGAATTCTCACTTTAATCAAGATTGCCAAAAGAAGACCTGTAATGAAGCCTGAAAGATGTCCTTCCCATGAAATACCCTCTTTAATGGGAAAAATATACCAAATCATACTACCATAAATGAAAACTATAACCAATGAAAGTGCTATCCATCTAAAATGTCCTGCAAAAACACCTTTAAAAAAAATAAAGCTTGCCAAGACATATATTACCCCGCTTGCACCAATATGATAGGAAGGCCTTCCAATTATCCATGTTAAAATTCCTGATATAAAAATGCCCAGAATAAGTGTTCTTAAAGCTGCCTCCCTATAGAAATACATTAAAAATGAAATAAGAACCGCCAATGGAATGGTATTGTTATATAAATGTTCCACGGAACCATGTAAAAAAGGACTGAACAGAATACCTTTCAATCCTGAAAGGTTTCTGGGATAAATACCATATTCATTAAAATTAGCGCCCAATCTAAGCTCAATCAAAAAAACCGTCCAAATAGTCAATATGGCTAACAGAGGAGCCAATATAACCCAATTTGAAAAATTGAAATGATTATTCGTTGTCATATCGAAAAAGGTAAGCAATTACCTGACCATACCGTTGAGCCTTTACAAATTGTCATGTAATCTACATTTCTACACAGAGAAAACCATATAGCTATACTGTAAATTTATATTATTTTTATCTTTATGAACGAACCTCTTGCAGAACGAATACGTCCTAAAACACTCGAAGAGTACATAAGCCAAAACCATTTGGTCGGCGAGCAAGGTTCCTTAACCAACCAAATCAAGAACGGGATTATACCATCACTGATCTTGTGGGGGCCACCCGGAACCGGTAAGACCACACTCGCAAACATTATAGCCAACGAGAGCCAGAGACCTTTTTATACGTTGAGTGCAATAAGCAGTGGGGTAAAGGATGTTAGGGAAGTTATTGAAAAAGCAAAACAGAGTGGAGGTTTGTTTACTTCCAAAAATCCTATTTTATTTATTGATGAAATCCATCGCTTCAGTAAATCTCAACAGGATTCTTTATTGGGTGCGGTTGAAAAAGGCTGGGTCACACTTATTGGAGCCACTACCGAAAATCCAAGTTTTGAAGTTATTCCAGCATTGTTATCCCGATGTCAAGTATATGTTTTGAATCCTTTTGAAAAAAAAGATTTGGAAGCTCTCTTGAGCAGAGCTATGCATACTGACAATATGCTCAAGTCAAAAAAAATAATCCTTAAAGAAACTGAAGCCTTGTTGCGATTATCTGGCGGTGATGGAAGAAAACTGCTGAACATTTTTGAATTGATCATCAATTCTGAAAGAGATATAGAAGTTATCATAACCAATGATTTGGTGCTTAACAAAGTTCAAAAGAATACGGTTCTTTATGATAAAACAGGAGAACAACATTATGATATTATCTCTGCATTCATTAAATCCATTAGAGGAAGTGATCCAAATGCTGCAGTATACTGGTTGGCACGAATGATTGAAGGTGGAGAAGATGTTAAGTTTATTGCAAGGAGAATGGTCATTTTGGCTTCTGAAGATATAGGAAATGCTAATCCAACAGCACTGGTAATGGCTACATCAGCTTTTCAAGCGGTAAATACGATTGGATATCCAGAAGCTAGAATAATCCTTAGCCAATGTGCAACCTACCTTGCAAGTTCCGCGAAGAGCAATGCAAGCTATCTGGCCATAAAAGAAGCACAACAAAAAGTAAAGGAAACAGGGGATTTATCCGTTCCATTAGCTATTAGAAACTCTCCAACAAAGCTGATGAAGGATTTAGGTTATGGAAAAGGTTACGGCTATGCCCACGACCATGAGGACAATTTTATTGATATCGAGTTTCTACCTGAAGAAATATCCGGAACAACATTTTATAGACCTGGAGAAAATCCTAGAGAAAAAGCTATGAAGGAATTTTTAAAAAAACGTTGGAAGGATAAATACCAATTTTAGAACTTGATGTTGAGCTCTTCTATTTTCTTGGTACCCCCTTCCAAATATTCTAAGAACCATCTATTTTCTTTTTTTAGGACAACACCGCTTATTCCTTTATAATCTATCAAAAAAACATTTTCTATGGAGGTTTCTATCAATTTCATCCTAACCTTAGGAGCACTGTCCACAAGTTGATAGCCATTTTCTATAGGTTGCGCATATAAAAGTTCAGAAGTAAAGGATTCATTCATCTTGGTTTCCGCTTTTTTAAAGTTTGAAGATTTGGGCTCCATACTTTTAAAGCTCTGGTTCTCTGGAGTAGCTTCTTGAACGACCATTTTGGGTTTTGATGCTTCATCCAATGATTTCACATCATTTTTAAAACTTACTGTTATAGGTTTTTCGGTTACTTCTATATTTTTCCTTGGTTCGTATTTGTACTGCAGTCCATCAAAAGAACCGAATGACTTTTCAATAGCTTCTGAATATGCCGCTCTATAGTCTTTTACTTTACTTCTACCTTCCAATGTTCTAAAAATCTCATTGGATGTGCAGTCCCTCATTACTAGAACAGTTTTTGTACTAAACATCGATGAATTGTCCTCAAGATTTACCAAAAGCCCCAGACATCTATCCCTGCTCAAATCCTCCGGTAATTCGTCATCATAGACTGCATTGAATCCCTTTTGTGCAAAAAGGTGCTTTATCATCGTACTGGTCTGGTGTTTGTTCTCAGTTTTGTATGCATCAAACTTCTTTGGCACAATAATATATTTATAATCGTTAAGCTGTCCATACACAGAACTACTTAAAACCATCGCAAAAACCATTAAAAACATTAGTTTCGAATTCATATAATGCAAGTAATCAATTATTGTTCCAAGATATAATATTAAATCCAAATTGTAAAGAGGCGTAATGGCTGTCGGCAACATTTCTATATGCCAGAAGGTTGTCTCCCAAAATATAAAAATTAAGAGGGCCCGCTTGTAAATTTAGGCCTAATCCAATATTGGTAAAAGAATACTTGTCCACCGTGTATGCAGTTTTTAAAGAAAGGGTTCTGCCCAATCTTTTCTGATAAAAACCAGTGAGTGCTGCCTGTATTTCCAAAGGTCTTTTCATAAGAAACAATTGTCCGCCCACACTATTTCCGTACAAATCTTCATTTTGACCAGAAGTGGTATTAACCGCACAGCCACAATTTTTAAATGAATTTTCCCGCTGTCCAAAATTATGGCGAATAGAGCCATAAAGCTTGATCGGCCTAAACGATATATACCCTGAAGAATTTTCATCGAAAGGCACGGTTGCTTCAATTTCATCTATCAAATCCTGCCAAAGATCTACTCCTAAATTGGTAACATCCTCGGGTAAAACAACTTCTATACCTTCATTGGTTGCACTTCCCCTTAGAGTAAAATTTCGAACGTCCTTTGAATTATAAATAAGCCCAATGTCCAATATACTGCCCGTGATGGTCGTTTGCGGACTTAAGTTATATGAAAATCCCAAATCGAAACCCAAGCCTAAATTTCCCCCAAATAAAACCCTTTTAGTGAACAAACGCTGTAGGTCATCTCTTCTTGAGGAAGATGTATCATCATCTATAATATCTAAAAAGCCATCAGCGCCGGATGTTTGTAATTCCATATCTGCCGTAATGGAATTTGCATAGATGTTATTCACACCCTCAGTTGTACTGAAAGAACCTGAGTTTTTTGTAGACCTAAAGTGAAAAATACTGGAATAAATCTTGGCTCTACCCCCAATAGTCAACTCGTTATTGACCTTACGATTGATACCAAAATGAAATACGCTGACCATTTCTCCCCTAAGATTCAGATGACCAAGGTCAAAGCTTCTTCCAATGTTGGCACCCCCATTACCTTCAAAAGCCAATGTTGCAAGATCTTTGGGCCAATATGCAATTAAATCCGTTTCACCGTACATCCCGAAGGAATAAAAATTTTCTGGCCTGTTTTTTCCTCTGAACCCTATATTGAACCCTTCTATTTGACTAGTAGTGCTAAAATCATCTTTTTGGCTCATTCCCTCTATTAACCTTTCTCTAAATTTTGTGGTAAAATCTATTCCATCGTTGGCAAAAAGGTCATTTACTGTGGCTCCACTTGTAGCAGCTTGAAATGAAAGACCGGACAAGGTTGGAATCCCTGCATGCCATTTTTGTTGGGTTTTTACTCCAGGGTTTACCATGATAGCCTGGGGAATCTCATAAAAGTCATAAAGTAGTTGCTTATTTTGGGCGCTCAGGAATATCGCCCAAAAAAAAGTTATCAAAAAAGATAGAGTGATAAATCTCATTCTATTCCGAATATAAAATCAGCAGCGGACCTGAAGATAATTTTTGGTTCTGAGATTGAAGAAGTACTAGAGGTATCGCTTAAATTATTTCCAGTTACCCTAAGGTTTGAGGTAGTGGTGAGAATACCTAAATCTTTGCCGTTGGGACCGTATGGCACTTCAATGCGCTGCATTTGAGCTGGCGTGGGTTCTATCTCAAACAGTTCCAAATCAATTACGTTGCCAGCTTCATCAAGAAATTCCACAGTAACTCTAATTCTTTTACTCGTAGTATTTTCTATTTCATAAATTATTACACCTTCCAATAATCGTTCAGCTACGAATTCCTCGTTAAATGCATCAAAACTGAAAGTTTGGGAATAAAATGATTGGATTGTTGTCGCCGAGTTTATAAATTGTTCGTCAGATTCTAGATAAAAAATACTCGATGCTACATTTGAAATTACGTCCAAATCGTCAATTTGGTCGAAGTCCTGCTCGTCAGAACATCCAAGCGATGATATCAAAGAGTAAAAAACAATAAATAAATAAAATAGCAATTTTCTCATGGGGGTTGAGGCTTTTTAAGAAGGCGCAAAAGAAAGTTGTTATACCATATATAACTCTACAATATACTTTTTATTTCAATGAGATTATTGATGATTTTACATAAATCGTGCAGCTGTTCATTATGTGAGTTGAAATGCACTGTGTTTATTCCAATTGCTTGCGCACCTTTAATATCTGCCTCTAAACTATCGCCCACCATCAAAGCATTCTTTTGCTTAACATTGGCTTTTTCAAGGGCCAGTTCAAAAATATATGGATGCGGTTTTTTAACGCCTGCAGTTTCAGAATCTATTATATTTTGAAAATATTTATGGATTCTTGAGTTCTTCAGTTTTTTCTCTTGAACTTCCTGAAATCCATTTGTTATAATATGCAACCGGTATTTTGGCGATAAATATTCCAAGACCTCAATGGTGTGCGGAAAAAGATGGGTGTGAACAGATAGTTGTTCTATATACTTATGGGACAAAGTATTAATTGAACTATCTGAAACGGTTTTGCCCATAGTATCAAAAGTCTTTCTTAATCGTTGATACCTGAGTTCTTTTTTACTGATTTTTTCCTCTCGATATAGTTTCCAATAATCAAAGTTGATAGGTACGTAAACTTTCAGAAAATCATCCAAGTGAACATCAATGTTAGTATTCTTCAGGATTTTTTGGAATGTAAGTGCCGAATTCTTTTCAAAATCCCAAAGTGTATGGTCCAAATCAAAAAAAATATCAGTGATTGTTTCTTTAAACATAATAACGCTTCAAAAAAGACTGATAGAGTTCCAACCAGTTCAATTTATGGTTACTGCCCAGCAGCTCATTGGAAAAAACTGTTACCAATTGTCCATTTACTTGCTTTACATTTCTATAAATGCTATCCATTTTGCTGAAGACTTCTTCTCTTTTTTTATAATGTATCATAGCATAATCATGCATGGCGAAAGGATGTACCTTTAAAGGCTGCCTTACCTCCATATTTATATCATAAAAATAAAATGGCGTACACGTTCCAGCCCTAAAACCGATTTCATGTGTATACCCCATAGAGAAATCATCTGTAAACTCCACTTCTATTAGATTTCTATATGTACTTGGAACATTTACTCTATTATACCTGAGTCGTGAATAATTTATCGGTCTATTGATCAGATTATTTAGTTGCTTCTTCTCCTCTTTTAATACAATCTTATCCGTAGATGACAGAAAAGAAGTACTTAAAGATACTGTGCTATAATCTGCCACTGATTTAATCAGATACCCAAACTTATTATTGTTTGGAGAAATATTCTTATCGTGAGAGGAATATTTTGCAAACTGAAAGAAGAACATAGTTTTTATGGGAAATTTTTTATGGATTTCCACCAATTCGCTGAAATTGTTGTACGGGTCCTTCTTTAGTCCTAATAATACGGACATCCTATTGACCAAACTTTTAAATTTTAAACTTCCCAGATCTAAAAAGAACCCCCCAACACTTCTCGTAAAACCTCTCAATGCGTAGCAATGCGAAGTGGTAACATTAATTATCGACGTAAAACTATAGGTTCTTTTGGCACTTTTAATGTCTGGAAAACGTTGCTGAAGGGAATTTAAGAGTTTATAGGCCCAAATATCAACAATAGGAAGCTCCAAAAATTTATTTTGGTACGCCACACTTTCTTTAGCAGGAAATCTCCCAACACTATCTTTTACGTGAGGCAAGTATTCTTCATACCTGCTCAATAAAAAAAAACTTGCTGAAAAAACATCATATGGTATTGAACTATTTTCCCCACAAGAAAAAAAGCAGGGCATACCGTCCCAATCAGAAATTTTAATGTCCAAATCGTTGATCCCCTGCTCAAATAATAGGTCATTGCACCTAATGAAGAATTCGTTTTGCAGCGGTTTTTTTGAATAGGTTATTTTAGGACCAGAGTGTTTTATAAAATCTTCAACCTTTGTCGTAAACGTTATTTCCAGACCAAGAATGTTCTCAAAAATCTGCTTTGTCACAAATGTGAGACGGTTAGTGATTTTATGGGTATATATCAATAACATAGCTATATCGACTAAAGTATTCCTTGATCGGCAAAACTTAAGTATGAATTCCCTGTAAGTATCAAATGGTCCAATATCTTTATATCCAAAGCCTCTGAGGCTTTTTTTAGCTTCTGGGTGATTTGTTTGTCCGCAGTGCTCGGAGTTAGTGTGCCCGATGGATGATTGTGTGCCAACACTATACCTACTGCACCAAGCTCCAGAGCTTGTTTTAATACCAATCTAACATCTACCAAAGTTCCCGTTATGCCACCTTTGCTTAATTGGGCTTTATGGATTACCTTGTTGGAATTGTTTAGATACACGATCCAGAACTCTTCATGTTCCAAATCGCCCACTAGAGGATACAAAAGTTCAAAGGCGTCCCTACTTCCAGAAATTTTAGATACTTTTTCGTTATTTTCGCCCCTTCTTCGTCTCCCTACCTCGAGAGCGGCTGCTATTGAAACTGCTTTTGCTTCTCCGATACCCTTAAACTGCATCAGTTGGTTTATGGAAAGTTTGCCAAGCTCGTTGAGATTGTTGTTTGCCGATGCCAAAATACGTTTGGCGAGCTGTACAGCGCTTTCCTCCTTATTTCCTGAACCTATCAATATTGCTATTAATTCTGCATCAGACAGTACTGATCGTCCTTTGTGCGCCAACTTTTCTCTTGGTCTATCATCGTCTGCCCATCTTTTTATGGGAAAAGAAACCATTTTTTCTTGCATGGTCTAAATATAATGGAATTTAGATTGCTTTAAAGCTCGATAACCGAATCGGTCCAAGGTTTTTATACAAAAATTCTATAGGAACTTGAAACTGAATTATGAACTTCGTAATTTGAAGATCAACAAATCGAAATATATGAAATCCCTGTTTGAGACCCAATCCCATAACGAAATTATTGAACGTATAAATCAATTGGATAAATCTACTAAACCCCAATGGGGCAAAATGAAGGTTGGACAAATGCTCTACCATTGTCAATTTCCCCTAAATTTAGCATTGGGAAGGTATGAGATGGAAAAACCAAACCCTGTCATGAAGCTCTTGTTCAAAAGCTTTAAAAAGAGTATGTACAATGATAAATTATGGAAACATAGCTTACCCACTCCTAGTCCTTTTAAAGTAGAAGTAGAAAAAGGGTTTGATCAAGAAAAAGAAAAATTGATATCGCTTATCAATGACTTTCACAGAGAAAAAAATAAAAAGTCGTGGGAGCCCCATCCTGCTTTTGGTGCTTTCACGCATGAGCAATGGGGACAAATGCAATATAAACATCTAGACCATCATTTAAGACAGTTTGGGGTTTAATTCAGTGCAATAAACTTATACTTTATCATTGAAAGTGGGATTTAAGCTTGCCAAAATCCAACCCTCCATAATTTCCTGAACTCATTAATAGCAAAGCAGTTTCATCAAATTCTTGGCTGAACAAATATTCCTTAAAAGTATTTGCGTCCGTAAAAACGTTAACCCCTTGCTTATTAAAAGCCTTTTCAATTTGTGCTGAAGAGACTTCTTGCAATCGTTTTATTTTAATGGCCTCGGGCGAATAAAAAACAAGCGCTTCATCCGCCGAATCCAAAGCTCCGTCATATTCCTTTAAGAAATCCAGATTAAGGCTGCTATATGTATGAAGTTCTAAGCAGGCTATTAATTTTCGCTGTGGATATTGTTCTTTTACGGCCATAGTAGTTGCCCTTACCTTACTTGGCGAATGCGCAAAATCTTTATATGCCACTTTATTTGAGCTTTCTGCAATTTTTTCCAATCGTTTTGATGCTCCTACAAATGATGCTACAGCCTCGTAAAAATCAGCTTCGTCAACACCCATTTGTTGACAAATCCATTTTGCCCCCGCAAGGTTGTTTAAATTATGCTTCCCAAAAACTTCAATGGGCATTTCTCCTTCAGGCGTATCCAGTAAAGTAACACCTTCTTCAACCCTATACTTAGGGGTAATATATGGAAATTTACGAATGGGATTTTCAGTAGCCTCAACTACATTTTTTACCTCGCTATCTTCCTCATTATAAGTAATGCTTCCCCCTTTGACTATACTATCTACAAAAATCCGAAACTGCTCTACGTAATTTTCATAGGTTGGAAAAACGTTGATATGGTCCCATGCTATTCCACTTAAAAGGGCAATGTTCGGTTGATATAAGTGAAACTTTGGTCTTCTATCGATTGGAGAGGATAAATACTCATCACCTTCCAAAACTATGAAATCGTTCTCCTCCGTAAGATGAACCATTCGATCAAAACCCTCCAATTGTGCACCTACCATATAATCTACATTGATATCATTGTAGTCCAATACATGAAGAATCATTGAGGTTATCGTCGTTTTGCCATGACTTCCCCCAATAACGACTCTTGTTTTGTGCTTTGATTGTTCAAAAAGAAACTCTGGGTAAGAGTAAATCTTCAATCCCAATTGTTGTGCCTTTAGCAATTCAGGATTGTCAGGTTTGGCATGCATTCCCAAAATAACGGCATCCAATTCATCATGGATTTTTTCTGGGAACCATCCAAATTCCAAAGGCAGCAAATTCTTTTGCTCTAAACGGCTTTTAGAAGGTTCAAAAATTACGTCATCGCTTCCTGTAACCACATACCCCTTGTGTTCCAAGGCCAAGGCCAAATTGTGCATGGCACTCCCCCCGATAGCTATAAAATGTATCTGCATTTTCTTGGTCTTAATAAATGTCCAAATATACTCATAGACATTTAATGCGAATCTTACATCTAAAATAATAAAGCTCACTTAAATCCGTCAAATGAAACAAGGCTTATATGAACTCATATCGCTATTCTATCAGTTTAAAAAAGTTCATGAAATGAAATTAACGATATTGGCCTTTAAGTCAATTTTGAAGAATATTTACAAGGATGGCTTAAACTATAATTTTTATCACTATACGCATGAAATAGATGCAACTTTCCAATATGCAACACCCAACAAGATTTAGCAAAAAACTATTTTAGATGAAGAACAACAGCTTGAAAACCTATATATGGTTAACGATTGCTTTTATCTTGAACATATATGTAGGAAAGTCCCAATGTGCCGGAGAGGACAATACTGTTACCGTATGTGATAAATTTTTGGATATTTCCAACCAAAACTTTGATTTATTTTCAAACCTGAACGGTATGCCCCAAATGGGCGGTACTTGGTCAACAACCAATTCCGCTAATCTAGATGCTTTAAATATCAATACAGGAACTTTAGACCTGTGGCTGATTAATGAGTTTGGCGAACATCAATTTACCTATACCAACGGGAATTGTGGAGAATCCGCAATCGTTACTTTACTATTAGGTGGATACTCTGGAGAAGACAATGTGGATGGAAGTGCGAATGCATGCAGTGATATGCCTACAAACATGTTCAACTTTCTCGGTAGTTTAGTAGATGGTGCTATTCCAGATTCGAATGGTGTATGGGAAGAAGACCCCATGACCGCAACAGGAGATTTGAGCGGAAATATCTTTGACACCACATTGGCTGGACCAGGGGAATATATCTTCACTTACACAGTACCTGATGTCGATGCTTGCCTAGGCAGCGTATCAACTATCTTTCTAGAGGTTCATAAAGCACCCGAATCGGGAGATCCTTTGGAATTTGTGGTTTGTACAACGGATGATCTATCTGGTTTTACCAATTTAAATCTGAATAGTCTACTTGTAGGGGAAGACATGAACGGTACTTGGAGCGAAGCTTTTACAAACCAGATTGACGGAATCTTGGACGATATCATAAATGTAGAGGAAATCAATGCAAATTTTGGATATGGGGTATATGATTTTACCTATACAGTATTGCCGGACCACCCCGTTTGTTCAGAAGCTTCTACTACAATATCCATTGTTATTCTGCCCACGCTCCAAGGGAACATGCAAGTGGATAACTATTGTGCTGGCTCGGATTATGAAGTTTCCCTAGAGTATGATGATTCCCTTTTACCTGCTGGAACCTATGATCTTACTTATAGGGTAACAAGTTCACAGGGCATGGAAGATATCATAATCTCCATTCCATTTAACAATGGATCTGGCACCTTCAACGTACTTCCAGCGGCAGTACCTCTAAATGAAGATGTAGATTTGAATATTATCGGCATTATTGGTAAAGTGCCAGAACGAGATGTCTGTACTAATATTGACGTTCCTCAAGTAAGCTTTTTAACCGCTAGCCCTTCCGCAACAGGTGAAAGCGTATGCCCAGACAATGAAGTGGACATTCAATTGCAAAATATCTTGGACATGGGTGGTAATCTATCCAATGAATCTCATGCTGTTAATTATTCCCTGACATTCCCTGACAATACATCCACAGACCTCACTACTGGAAGCCTTGATTTTACGGACGGTGTGGTTTCATTTACCATTCCATCTTCAAATTTTAACCTAGATGGTTCGTATACTGTGGACATAGAGATTGAAGATAGCTACGACCTAGATTGTACGATCAGTACCAATATTGAAGTTATACCAACCCCTGAAGAAATTCAACTACAAATCATAGTGGACAATAGTTGTGATGCAACAGGAATAGATGTTTTGGTAGATGCGCCCATACTTGTTAATGGGAGCTATACCATAGATTACGAAGTGGTGGAACAAAATTCTATGGAGATACTAACCGATAATTCTATAAATTTTGCAGGTGGAATTGCACAATACGAAATAGACATAGCCAATTTGCCCGATGGTGATTACCTGGTGTTGCTACAAAGCATCCAGAATGACAATACTCCTTGTAGAGAGGTATTCGAATTTCAACTAGAGGAAAGCTTCACCATTGGAGGATCCCCTACGGTAATTGATGCGGAAAGTAGTCAAACCTTCTGCCTAAACGATGGCGTGCCCACGCTAGTCGATGTGGAGGTCAATACACTTGGAGATGTAGTGTTCTATGAAAACGCCGAAAACGATATTCCCCTTCCACTGAATACCCTTCTGGTAAATGGTGAAGACTATTATGTCTTCAGCGAGAACGAAAACGATAATTGTTCCCCTGACGAAAGGATAAGGATAGTAGTTTCCCTCATACAAGCATCAACCCCAACATCGGAAAATCCAAACCCGGTACTGTGCGGTAGTGAAAACCCAATGTTGACCGATATACAGGTAAGTTCTCCCAATAACGGAAGTATAATATGGTACGATTCAGCTTCGGGAGGAGCACCATTGGATATCACAGAAACGCTTATCGATAACCAATCATATTTTGCAGCGGAAATCTTGGGCGGATTCTGCGAAAGTGAAATACGATTAGAAATCACGCCAACTATCGTAAATCCTCTACTACCAGACTTAACGGCCAGTGAACTTACACTTTGTGCCTTGGACAATCCCACGGTAGTGGAGCTTGAAAACTTAGAAATCCCCATTGATGGTGTCGAGATTGAGTGGTTCTTGGAAGAAGAAGGAGAAAATGTAGTATCAAGTTCAGAACTTCTACTCGATGACACCATTTATTATGCGCAAAGCAAAGATATTGAAACTGGCTGTATCAACCTTGAAAGATTTCCCGTTACCGTAGATTTGAACAATTGCGATCCAGAAAAATACGGGTTTTTCATCCCTGATGGTTTCTCTCCCAACAGTGATGGAAGAAACGACACGTTCTATGTTCCGAACATTGAAATTATTTTCCCTGACTTTACTATTGAAATATTCAACCGCTACGGCAATTCCATTTTTAAGGGAGATGCTGGCAATCCAGCTTGGAGCGGTTCGGAAGTGGGCAGAAACATGGCTCCAAATGGAATATATTTCTTCATTATAAACTTTAATCGTGAAGGTTTTGAACCAAGACAGGGCAGACTGTATCTCAATCAATAAATGAGCATGAAAATAAAAAAAATACAGGTGGCCATCACCTTTGTGCTATACGCCCTTATGGCAAAAGCCCAACAAGATCCACAATACACCCAGTACATGTACAATATGAGCGTATTAAACCCCGCTTATACCACAAACGAAAGAGGGCTCGTAAATTTAGGATCCCTGTACCGTTCCCAATGGCAAAACGTTGTTGGAGCACCACAGACAATCACTTTCTTTGCACATGCCGCACTAAACGATAAAATAGAAACCGGATTCTCCATAATAAGCGATGAAATTGGGGAGGGTGCATTAAAGGAAAGTAACTTTTATACCGATTTTGCCTATGTGTTAAAAATGGATAGCGAAAGTAATATATCACTTGGACTTAAAGCGGGCTTCACAAGTTTTGAAGCTAATTTTGATGGTTTTGTACTCCCCGAATTTCAAGATGACTCCGCATTCAATGAAAATATCAACAGTATTTTCCCCAACGTCGGTATTGGAGCTTTTTATACGAGGCCCAATTTTTACGCCGGTATATCTGCACCCAACCTTTTAACCTCAAAACATTTGGACAATCAAGATGGAATAAAAAGGATAGGTTCCGAAGAGATTCATCTGTTTTTTACATCGGGATATGTGTACGAGGTAAACCCCGATTTAAAATTAAAACCATCCATCATGAGTAAAATTGTACAAGGATCGCCCATTTCTTTTGATGCTTCCTTTAATGTTTTGTTCAATGACCAATTTGAAGGAGGGCTGTCCTATAGATGGGAAGATTCAATAGCGGCCATGTTCAATTTTTATGTGCTCCCATCCATTCGCTTGGGATATGCATACGATTATACTTTATCCAATCTTGGAGATTTCAGTTCGGGTACCCATGAGATTTTTGCTCTGTTCGATCTTGACCTTTTCGGTCTCAAAAAAGGATATGATAAATCCCCCAGATTTTATTAAAATATGATAAGAACACTTCTATTCGTCATTTTCTGTTCAGTATTACAGTCGATATCGGCTCAACAAGAGTTGCATAGGGCCAATACCTATTTTGAAAGGGCCTTTTATGCTGACGCGATTCCACTATATGAAAAAATAGTGGTTAATGACCGAAGCAAAAAAGTGCTAAAAAATTTGGCAGATTCTTATTATAGCGTTTATAACCTAGGCTCGGCAGCCCGATGGTACAAGATTCTATTTTCCAAGTATGGCGAGAATCTGGATGAATCCTATCATCTCAAGTACAGCCAATCCCTGAAGGCACTGGGCAAATATGATGAAGCCGAAAAAATCTTGGAGGATTTCTATACCCGATCAAACGATATCGCCTCACAAAATAAGCTATTTCAAGGATCAAAATATTTAGAGAACGTGAGTGCCATTGGAAACCGGTTTGATATTGAAAACTTGGCCTTGAACACTCCCGCATCTGAATTTTCTGCCATGAAAATAGATTCCAGCTTAATATACACCGCATCAAAAAGAAACAAGAATAAAAAGATATATAGGTGGAACAACCAAGGTTATCTTGACATCTATTCACATCCTATTGACAAAATACACAAACCCGAAATTGAAAGTCAAAGTTTTTCTGAAAACATCAACACCAAAATGCACGAAGGTACCTTTGCAATGACCAAGGACCGAAAAACAATCTATTTTACGCGCAACAACTTTTTAAACGGTAAAAAACGTACTGATGACGATAAAATAAACAATTTGAAAATATATAGGGCGGAACGGTCCGGTACGGCATGGACCAACATTACTGAACTGCCCTTTAATAGCAAAGAATTCTCTACGGAACACCCTGCTTTGAACAATGAAGAGACAGCACTTTATTTTTCTTCCAATCGGCCAGGTGGCTACGGCTCATTTGATCTTTACAAGGTTTCAATCCTTCCAAACGGTCATTTTGGAAATCCAGAAAACCTCGGAGACGATATTAACACAACTCAAAGAGAGCAATTTCCATATTTGGATGTGAAGAACAACCTGTACTTTGCTTCTGACGGGCATCCAAGTTTTGGTCTACTGGATATTTTCAAATCTGTTTATAGTTCTGGAAATCATGGTAAACCCGATAATTTGGGATTGCCCATAAACAGCGGTTATGATGATTTTTCAATTTCGTTTCACTCTAAAAAAGATGGTTTTTTTGCATCAAACAGGCCATCTGGAAAAGGCAGTGACGATATTTATTCCTTTTATGAGACTAAGCCGCTAATCATAAAAGATTGTCAACAGTTTATCGCTGGAACTCTTACCGATAAAACAACTAAGAAACCCATTTCAAACGGCACGGTAAAGCTATTGGACAGCCATGGAAATGTATTGAGGGAAATACTGACGGGCAAAGAGGCAAAATATAATTTTAAAATCTCTTGCTCCTCCAATTTTAAGGTCCATGGAAGCCGTTTGGGTTATAAAGACAGTTCAAAAAGCATAGCAAGTACCAAGGAACGAAAAAAGACTTTCGATGGGTCATTGCAATTATTGCCTTTGAATGCTCCTGATAATGGTAGAGATATCACTGGTGATGAAAGTGTTCTTATAAAAGAAAAGGATAGAACTTTAATCAAGACCGAGAAAATATATTTTGATTACAATTTATGGTATTTGAGAAAAGAAGCTAGAAATCGTATGGACGTTGTTGTCCAGATAATGGAACGTAATCCTAGCATGGTGATAGAAATTGGTACGCATACCGACATCCGAGGAAACGAAAACTATAACCAAGGACTTTCCCAGAAACGTGCCGATTCGGCAAAAAAATTCTTAATAAGCAAAGGAATAGACCAAGATAGAGTGATAGCGAAAGGATATGGAGAATCAAGACCACTTATTGAATGTACAATAGAAAATGATTGCAGCGAAGAAGATCATGAACGGAACAGACGTTGCGAATTTGTTATCGTTAAATGGAAATGATTTTTTAAAAAACTCCGTTTACAGTATTTCATTCATTTCTTATTGCTATTTTTCGGTAAATAAGAAATTATGAATCTATCTACCATAAAATCTAAGGAGATTATGCCAGGGTATCATGGAAGAATGGTACATGGCGAATCCATGACCTGGGCCTTTTGGGATGTTGAAAAGAATGCAGAAGTACCAGAACATTATCATGTGCACGAGCAAATTATGCATGTTCTGGAAGGTAGTTTTGAATTTACGCTTGGAGGAAACACTGCAATTTATCAATCCGGTGATGTGGTCATAGTGCCATCCAACGTACCCCATAGCGGAAAAGCACTGACGCCCTGTAAATTGATGGATGTATTTAGTCCTGTAAGGGAGGAATACAAATAATATGGAAATCTCATTATTAGGAAAAAATGCGCTCGTAGGTGGCAGCAGCAAAGGTATTGGAGAGGCCATTGCGAGACAACTGGCCGCAAGTGGTGCCAATGTAACCTTAATGTCTAGGAATGAAACCAAAATGAAGAGACTCATTACTGAGTTTGACTCTGAGCAAGGACAAAAGCATAACTACTTGGTTGTCGATTTTTCAAGTTTTGAAGCTTTTAAACAAAGAATTTCCAAGTTTTTCCAAGAAAATACTATCGATATATTGGTAAACAACACGCAAGGCCCCGAAGCAGGAGGAGCTCTGGAAAAGAATGTTGAAGATTACCAGCAAGCGTTTGATCTATTGTTCAAATCTGTTGTTTTCACTACGGAACTTGCCTTAAAAAACATGATAAAAAACCAATGGGGAAGAATTATCAATGTGGCCTCGATATCCGTTAAGGAACCCTTAAGTTACTTAGCGCTCTCAAATTCGATAAGGGCAGCAGTGGTCACTTGGGCAAAAAGTCTTTCCATCGATGTTGCAAAAAACGGAATTACGATAAACAATGTACTCACAGGTTATTTTGATACTGACCGTATTACACAACTCAACGCAAAAAAAGCCAAAAAACTAGGAGTTTTAGAATCAGAGGTTCGTTCTAATATGGAAAATCAAGTTCCAGCACAACGTATCGGAAATCCTCATGAATACGGTTTTTTAGTGGCATTCTTAGCTTCGGAAAAGTCCGCTTACATTACCGGGACCAATATTCCAATTGATGGTGGTTTATTGAAGTCGCTTTAATGGGGTTACCCTTTTTTAGTTTTTACGGATTATTTTGTTAGGGCAATCTCAATAGCATTCTTAAAATTCATAGGGTCATCTACGAATAGAACTAGATTCTTGTAGGACTTTTTAATTCCATAAAGTCCAATTAGAATGTTTTCATTTTTTAATCGGATTACCGTATTATGGGACTCTAAATCTCCTAAGAAGGATAATTTCCTTGTTTCATGATTCAATTTAATTTCCTTCGATGACAATTCAATAGCGTCAATATCGCTCAAATCGATAATGGATTCGTTCATAATTCCATATCTTAGGTAGAGCTTATCGCCCTCAATGGATATAGGCCTAAAGAGCATGGATTTTAAGAACCCAAAGACTTGAATTCCTGAATAAATACTCAAAAAAGTTAAAATCCAGGCGGCAATAACGCTCCATTTGGAAATGATAACATGAAACACAACGGTTTCTATAGCCACAATGAAAATTATTGAAGCTAGCAAGGTTATTGTTCCCGAATTTTTATGATAAGAAAATTCATTTTCTCTTAAATTTCTTTTTTTCCAATACAAAAAGCCATAATAGACAACCGAGATTTCCATAACAACGGGCATCGTTACGGCTTTAGGCAGAATTTCAGCGGATACTTTTTTAAGGGTAAAAAAGAAATCAAAAGAATTTCTTTTTTCAGTATTGAACCGTTTTATTGCTCCATATAGTTTATAAAGCACAAAAGTTAAAATGAACAATTCGATTACCGGAAGAAACCAGACTTTAAAAAGTCCCAAATAAAATTGATTTTCTTGGGGGAGAACGATTGAACAAATAATTGTTGCAAGAATCAAAAAAGGGATAACCGTAGTATTTGGAATATTTGTTTTTCTGATCGATAAAAAATATGCAAATGGTGCAGTCAATAATATATCAAAGGTGATACCTAATGCCAATATATCTGGACTGTTTTGAAACCATACAGATTTTGTTAGCATGACCATGCTACCAATAATAAGTGCTGGCAATGCAACTATCATTGAGAATTTAAAAATTTCTGCTCTATACATTTTTTTCTGCCACGACTTAAATTACATTGAAAAAGTCATCCTACAGACTCATTTTGTCTTTAAATATATAGGACTGCCTTCTTGACACTTCAATTTCTTCTCCGTTTTTCATTTGCAATTTCAACTTACCATTAAACCATGGTACCACATTATTTATAAAATTGGTATTTACGATTTGTTGTCTATTTGCCTTAAAAAAAGACTGTTCAGGGAGTTTTTCTTCTACTTGATTCAATGATCTATAGAGTAAAGGTTTTTTATCCTCAAAAAATACCCTGGTATAATTCCCTACGATTTCAAAATGTGAAATATCCCTAATCCTGACAAGCCAACATGACTCTCCGTCCTTAATAAAAATCTGACTATTATATGAAAGTTGTTCTGTCTTTATTATACCATCTTTATTACCTGCCAGTTTTGCTTTTACTTTATCCAGAGCCATGGCAAAACGCTTTTCGTTTATGGGTTTCAATAAATAATCTAGGGCATTGTATTCAAAAGATTTTATAGCGTACTCGTCAAATGCGGTAGTAAATACAGTTATGGGCACGTCATCCAGCATCTCAAGAAGTTCAAAACCATCTTTTTCCGGCATATTGATGTCCAAAAACAACAAATCCGGTCGTTCTTTTTGTATGAGTTCATAACCTAAATCAACATTTTCAGCCTCACCCAACAATTCTATTCCATCATGTTTTTTTATCAGTTCCTTTAGCTCATTGCGAGCTAACCTGGAATCCTCAACTATTACGGCCCTTATATTCATACCAAAGGAATTTTGATGTTCGCTACAACTTCGCCATCAACCTCATTAATTTGAAATGAAGCCCTTTCAGCGTATAACAATTTTAATCTCTGTCTTATATTTTTCAATCCCAGTTGTGTACTATTCTTATTTATTTGAAGCTTTCCACTATTCCTGACTTCGATTATAAGTTGCTGCCCTTCTTGCTTCAAACTCAAAACTATTCTACCTCCATTTTTTAGATTTGAGATTCCGTGCTTAACGGCATTTTCAATCAATAATTGAACAATCATAGGCGGTATCTGCAAGGACAGTGTTTCCTTACCGATGTCCTTGTTGAATTCCAATCTATCTTCGAACTGTATTTTTGATAGATCGATATAGTTGTCCACCATATCCAATTCTTCTTCAACTGAAATTGCATTTGTATTGTTTTTGGTCAGGGAGTAGCGTAGAATCTCTGAGAGTTTTGTGAGCATTTCCCTAGATTTCTCAATATCTTCCAACATTAATCCCCTTATATTGTTTAAACTATTGAACATGAAATGGGGATTTATCTGTCCTTTTAACGTATTGAGTTGAGCTTGTTTTAAGTTTGCATTCAACTCCAAACGCTCAATCCTATCCCTATTCAGTTTAAGTAATAGTTTTATGACCAAATAGCAGACTACCCAAGCAAAAATCATGAAAAGCGAACTAATAATGAGCAGCCATACTTTATTATAGGCTTTTAAAATTTTTAGTTCTTCTTCAGAAACCGAAGTTCCGAAAGTATGGTACAAATAGCCGAGTCCTACGTTTAATAGTCCATATAATAAAGAGGCGATTAGGCCAGCAATTATGATTTTGATTATGTCCGAGACACCAAAATCTTCAAAAGAAATATTGCGCTTTAAATAGTATCTCAATAGTGAAGTTGATGAGATACCAATAAAAATTCCACCCACAAAGTTGTACATCATAAATTCTGAACTACTGTTTTTCAATGTGAAAAAAGACAACGAGTTCAAGAAACCCCATCCTAAAAACTGAAGTAGCCAAAAAATAGAATTGCTATTTCTTTTGTTTATTTCCATAAATCAAATCAAAAAAGGTCAAAATATAGCTCTTTGGGAAATTGAGATTTAATGCAAGGTATGGAATAGAATTTTTCCTAAACCAAATCCCAAGCCAAATAGAATGATAGCCATGATTTCTATTATTTTTTTATTCTTATCCATTTTATCATCTTTTAAAAATCCTCTTTAGGAATCGGTATTCACATTTATTGTCAGTATTCAGAAAAGCGATCCATATAAAAGAAGTTCCTATATAAAGAGGTATAAAATAACTTTTATATTCCCAGCCTAGCCATTTTCCATAAATACCAATACATATTCCCACTATTCCCGAAATCAATATTGCCTTTTGAGTTACATTCAATTTTTTCATGGTCGCTATTTTAGATTTTAAAACGTAGAATTTTATACAAGAACCGTTACAAGTAATGAGATGATTAATTTGGCTAATGCTATCATGATTATTGTTTTACTGATTACACTTCAAAAATAAAGTCTATACACTGCTATTTGTAATAGATTATGACCAATGGTAAAATTGAAACCGCGAACGGCAAAGCTACTTTTTGAACAAAATGCAAAAACAAAAAGGAGCCATGTGGCTCCTTTTTGTTCGTTAATCAAAAGTTTGAAACTAGTCTTTTAAAGGCGTAGGAATTTCTTTGTCCCCTAAATGCTTGGCATAAAAGCCCATCATTGTCTTGTAGAGTTCTATCCTGTTTTCTTCTTTGCCAAAACCGTGGCCTTCATCATACTTGACCATGTAGGGAACATCGAACCCTTTAGCTCTAAGTGCACTGACAATCTGGTCAGATTCATCAATGTTTACCCTTGGGTCATTAGCACCTTGAACCACGAATAAAGGCTTCTTGATTTTGTCGATTTGATACACTGGTGATACTTCCTCCATTATTTTCTTTTCTTCGGCAATATCCTCATCATACCAAATTTCCTTAATGATTTTTAGATAAGGTTTCCAATATGGTGGAATGGTTTTCATGAATGTGAAAATGTTAGAAACACCAACATAGTCAACACCACAGGCATATAAATCCGGTGTTTTTGTCAATCCGCGCAAAACGGCATAACCACCATGACTTCCTCCGTATATTGCTGCCTTATCGGCATCTACCCAACCTTGGTCAACCACGTATGCCAATCCATCTTCCACATCGTCCATGGCCTTTCTTCCAATCTGCTTAAATCCAGATTCCAAAAACTTCTTTCCGTAACCCCCTGAAATCCTAAAATTAACTTGGAGTGTGGCATATCCCCTGCTAGCAAACAATTGGGCTTCAGGGTTGAAGCCCCATGAATCGCGGATACCTTGTGGACCTCCATGTGGGTTAACTATTACCGGAACTTTTTGTCCGGACAATGCTGCTTTGGGCAAAGTAATATAACCATGTAAGGTAATGCCGTCCCTACTCTTGAAAGTGATAGGGCGCATTTCTGACATATCTTCTTCCTTGAGCTGTGGCATTAGGTTGTACAAGAATTTAAACTCATCGTCTTTTACATTGTAAGAATGGTATTCTCCATATAGTTTATCACTTTGTATGAAAATCAAAATGTTATTTTCATCATCAGTTGCATCGGCAATGGTGTATTGTTTGTTCGGGAATTTATCAGTAATTTTTTTATGTAGTTTTTTGTAAGATTCACTTATGGGTACAATCTCTGTTTTTTCACCCTCGTACATAAAATAATCCAATTCGTATCCTCGCTTTTTGGATATGTGCATATCCTGTACATCATATTGATCGTTGGAAAAAACCTTTTTAAGAATCTTTCCCTCTTTTAAATCATAAAGAACAACCTCGGCCTTGTCATTATCCAGGTTGGATATTACATAAGCATCATCAGGATTTTCAGTGGCATAGTTGAAATCCAGAATACCGAAAGAATCTTTCCAGTTAAGGCTTTTTACAATCTTATATCCTCCATTTCCATCTTCATAATACAGGTCCTGTTCAACACCGTCCCTCATTTTAGTATAAGCTTTTAGATTGCCATCTTTATCAAAATCATAGCCCGCTATTGGATTTGCAGGGTCATCGTTATTAAATAGTTGTTCTAGCTCACCGGTAACCACATTTACCTTATAGGGTTCAAAAACCTGAGGGTTGTTTTTGTTCATAGAGACGATGATATGGTCTTTATCCTCCTTAAGAAGTTCAGTAAACTGAGCTTGAATCCCTTCAAACGGAGTCAAATCCTTTAAATCAGATCCATCCAAATCCACTGCATATACATGGTAGTTTTCATCGCCGCCCTTATCCATAATATAGGCCAAACGCTCGTTATTTAGCCAAGCGTACCCCCTAACCAATTCTTCTTTTTCCTCAATGGCCTTTTTTACATCTCCTGTTGAAATGTTCTTGACCATTACATGCCTTTTTCCGTTTTCATCTTTTTCACGATAGGACATATATGTACCATCGGGAGAAAAACGGAAGGTCGAGGCTTTGGGCCTTGCAAAATAATCTTCTACCGTATACCTGTAATCACCTTTATCCAATGCTGCCAAAGCTTTTAATTCCTCATCCGAACTTACCAATGAGGGGTTTCCAGGAACAGTTTTCTCCTTTTTTTCCAAATTCAAGGGAAACTCCATTCCTCCTTGGTAAAATGTACCTTTCATCATAGCACCTTCGGGCGTACCCACGTATTTAATTCCTGCTTGCTTAAAGACAATGGTTAGTTGGTTGTCCGCAAATAAAGTTTCGTCCATAGGAATACCTGTTGCACCTTGCGATGGGCTATCCATGGTAGCTTTTAATGTTCCCGCTTCCTGGTTTATATCAAAAATAAGAGGCATTTCGTTGCCTTGTACAGTTAGTGTACCTTGCCAAGAACCTGCAATGTCCTGTGCAAATGTGGTCATCCCCATACATAGAAAGAGGATACTACCGATAATTTTAAAATTAGATAGTGTTTTCATTGTGCTTAAATAAATTAATAGTAGTTTAAAATAAGTTTCTAATATGACTGTTTTATAACATTAGCGTTACATGTTTATGGAAGTAAATATACTTTTAGAAAAGAAAATAAGTAAAATAGATTATGACAAGCGGTAAATTAACTAAGGTCAACGGATTTTAATTATTTTCAGGAGGAAATTTTGAAAAAACTTTTTTAACGACCGCCCTCAATTTTTCTTGTCGTACGCTGGGCGAGGCATTTTCCCGAAATCCACTTTCACTGGAGGCTTGCCAGATAAGTGCATCTTTTTCCGCATCGACAAAATCAAACTGTATCATTCTTTGAATTCCCGAATTTCCAATAGGGATTCCAAAGGAAACTCCACCTCCTACATTTCTTCCACCTCCCCCAACACCAACGCCAACGTTATTATTGGGATTGTTCCTAAATTGATTACTGAGAATGTTGATATAGAGATCTGGTTCTTCTGCCAGAAGATATCCTTTTGATTGTAAAGTGGAGTCTAAAATCCTAAATAATCTTTTTTCATCCAACCCACTCAATCCAGAATTGATATCGGAAAAATAATTATAGCTGGTATAGTTTGAAAAGTTTGTGGATTTGTCATAGTCATAATTAACCCGAACACTACTGCAGGCCAAAAAAATTGAGCAAAACAATAAAATTAAAAAAGGCTTTATACATTCAAGAGTCTTCATAAAATCAATATCAACAATTTCTTATTATCAATCATCACACTGAATTTATTTCAGGGTAACATCAAAATTTTCGGCTTACTACTATATGAGATGCTGAAACGAGTTCAGCATAACTTGAGAGCAGCCATTACAAAAACATAGAACTGTTTGATATAAATTTAATCAAAATTAGTTTCGAATGAACTATGAACGCGCTTATTCGTTCAACAATTTCCAAAGGTCATCCTTAAGTTCTTGAATACCTTGCTGTGCCACTGAAGATATAAATCTATAGCCAACACTCTTGAAATCCCTATCAAGTTCAACACTCATTTCTTCCATTAGCTCTTCATCCAACATGTCACTTTTAGAAATTGCAACCAATCTTTCCTTATGCAAAAGCTCGGGGTTGTAACGCCTCAACTCATCAAGCAGGATTTTATATTCTTTAAAAATATCATTGCTGTCTGCAGGAATCAAAAAAAGTAAGGTCGCGTTACGCTCAATGTGTCTTAAAAAGTAGTGGCCCAATCCTTTTCCTTCAGCAGCACCTTCAATAATCCCGGGAATATCGGCCATAACAAAGCTTCTAAAATCACGGTATTCCACAATTCCCAGATTAGGTTTTAAGGTCGTGAATTCATAATCAGCGATTTTTGGCTTGGCAGAGGTCATCACGGATAGCAGGGTCGATTTACCGGCATTGGGAAAACCTACAAGTCCTACGTCTGCCAGCACCTTTAATTCTAAAGTAACCTGAGCCTCTTCACCGGGGATTCCTGGCTGGGCATACCGTGGAGTCTGATTGGTAGCACTTTTAAAATGCCAATTACCTCGACCTCCCATTCCACCTTTGGCCACAATTTTTTCTTCTCCGTCCTCGGTAATTTCAAAAAGAATCTTATTTGTTTCGCTGTCTCTGACCACAGTGCCCAATGGTACATCCATATAAACATCTTGACCATCTGCTCCAGTACTACGATTTTTACTGCCATGCTCTCCATGGCCTGCTTTAAAGTGTTTTTTGAATTTGAAGGTGACCAATGTCCAAAGATTGCTGTTACCTCGAACGATCACATGTCCGCCACGGCCTCCGTCACCACCATCTGGCCCACCTTTGGTGATATACTTTTCACGATGCAAGTGTACGGATCCTTTACCTCCATTACCAGAAGCTACATTTACTTTAACATAATCGACAAAATTACCTTCGGTCATGGTTCTTTTTAAAAAATGGTCTAAACGAAATGAATTTATAGGGTGTCGACAACCGCACCCAAACGCTCGGAAATTTCAGAAATCTCACCTATTCCATTTACCGAATGGAACTTGCCTTGTTTTTCGTAGTAAGCTTTTAAAGGGGCTGTTTTTTGATTGTACTCATCAAATCGATTTCGTATTTTACCTTCATCCTGATCATCGGTACGTCCGCTAAGCTTTCCACGTTCCAACAGACGGGCAACTAAAATATTATCATCTGCTTCTAAGGCAATAGTGGCGTTGATTTCCATATCCTTAGAACCTAAAAAGTTATCCAATGCTTCCGCCTGGGCCGTTGTTCTTGGAAAACCATCAAAAATAAAACCTGCGGCATCAGGATTTTTCTCCACTTCTTCTTTCAGCATATCAATGGTTACCTCATCTGGCACCAAATCACCTCTGTCCATAAACGACTTGGCCAATTTGCCTAGTTCAGTGCCGTTTTTTATGTTATATCTAAAAACATCTCCTGTTGATATATGTTTTAGATTGTATTTTTCCTTTAAAACATCAGCTTGGGTTCCTTTTCCTGCACCAGGCTTTCCAAAAAGCACTAGGTTGATCATAGTTGTTTGATTTAGTTGGTATACTTCTCTTAAATTTCTGCCCAATTCTTTATAGTCCAATCCATATCCCACGATAAACGTATCAGGAATTTCCATGCCCACATAGTCAATGGTGTACTCGCCATTATAAATATCCGACTTGTAAAACAATGAAGCAATCTTGAATTCTTTTGCGTTGGTTTGGGAAAACAGATGCACCAATTTTTTTAAGGTTCTGCCAGTATCGATAACATCTTCGAGAATGATTACGCTACGTCCTTCAATATCTTCGGGTACATCCAATAAAGTCTCTACAATTCCTGTGGAAGTCAATCCTTGATAAGAACTCAATCGCACAAAGGAAACTTGACAAGGATGTTGATATGCCTTTAGAAAATCGGAGACAAACATGAAAGCTCCATTGAGCACCCCAACAAAAATAGGGGTATCGTCCTTGTAATCGGCAGTGATTTCCGACGCAATCCTTTTTACGGCCGCCAGAATTTCTTCCTCTTTCAAATAGGGCTTAAAAACCTTGTCATGAAGCTTAATCAATGCCTTCTTACTTTTATTGGGTTGGCAAAGATAACACTTTAGGGGCGCTTTACCGCTTCATACTTTTATCCCTTAAAGGAATTCATGTATTTTTGTTTTCCTTGCAAAAACAGTTCAATGAATTTTTTCTCTTCCAGTTTTAAACTTGGCATTCTCGGTGGCGGGCAACTAGGTAAAATGTTACTCTATGAAACCAGAAAATGGGACATACGCACTAAGGTAATGGATGCTTCCACGGATGCCCCTTGCAGAATAGCATGCAATGAATTCATACAGGGCAACCTTTTGGATTTTGATGCGGTCTATAACTTTGGAAAAGATGTAGATGTCCTTACCATTGAAATTGAAAACGTTAATGTGGATGCCTTGGAAAAGTTGGAGCATGAAGGTGTGAAAGTATATCCTCCCACAAAAACATTGAGAACTATTCAGAATAAGGCAACACAAAAGTTGTTTTATACGGATAATGACATCCCTACCTCTCCATTTACTCGATTTGCCTACACTTCGGAAATAGAGGATAGTATATCCAATGGCGGACTTCGGTACCCCTTTGTATGGAAAAGTGCTCAGTTCGGGTACGATGGACAGGGCGTAAAGATTATAAGAAAATTGGCAGATTTAGATGAACTTCCGAATGTTGAATGTATTGCTGAGGAAATGATCAATTTTAAAAATGAACTGGCGGTTATCGTTGTGAGGAATACGGTCGGTAAGGTAAAAACCTATCCTGTAGTTGAAATGGAATTTCATCCCGAAGCCAATCAAGTGGAATATGTTATCTGTCCCGCCAGGATTGAAGAAGCCGTAGCTAAAAAAGCTACAGAGGTCGCTTTACGGGTATCTGAAAAATTAGAGCACGTCGGATTACTTGCTGTAGAATTGTTCCAAACCAAGGATGATGAAATTTTAGTGAACGAAGTTGCGCCAAGACCCCATAACAGTGGCCATTATAGTATCGAGGCCAGTTACACCAATCAGTTTGAGCAACACATTAGAGCTATATTGGGATTACCTTTGGGTAAAACGAAAAGCAAAGTGGCGGGAATAATGGTAAATCTTGTAGGAGCGGAAGGACATATGGGAGACGTTGTCTATGAAAATATAGATGCCATTTTAGAAATGGATGGAGTGACCCCGCACATATACGGAAAAAAACAAACACGACCCTTTCGGAAAATGGGACATGTTACGATTGTTGATGAGGATATGGGCAAAGCCAGAGCCATTGCACAAAAAGTGAAGGAAACGATTAAAGTTATAAGTAAATAAAACTGTTATATGCCCAAATATTTAATACTATACCTACTAATTCTATTTAATAATGCTTACGGACAAGAAATTATTTTTTCTTCTGAACTTGAGTATAATCCAAATAATATTTTCAACAGTCCTAATAGTTTTTTAAGTACTAATGTCAAAGTATCAGATTTAAAAAATTATTTGATCATTGACTATACAAGGAATAATTACAGCCACAGCTTCATAATTGATGAGAACTTTAACACTTTAAAAGTTCAATTTAAAAAAAATAGAAATGAAGAATTTAGACATTTTATAGAGAGCTTCGGAGCAAAAGAAAATCATTGGTTGGTTTATAAGGGATTTGATGATAATAAATTTCTCTTCAGTAATAGTAGTGACAAACAACAGGAGAAAATTATCAAATTTGATAAAAGCAGGTTTATCGGTGCATTCATCAATTCTAGTATATTTTATCAATTAGGTTACAATAAAAAAGAAAATGAATTGATTTTGAATATGGTAGATACTAATTTAAACATAACGACAAGAAAATTTAGCCTTGCGCTATTGTTTAAAAATTTTGACATAAAAACTAGATCTTCCATTAAAAAGATTTTTCTCAATGAGAAATTTGATGAAATCAGCTATCAACAAGTCAATACAGTCAAGGAAATTTCTCGTAAAAACAAATTTTACATTCTTGACAACAAGTTGATAGTTACATTAAATCCAAAGAAAGATGAAAATCATTTGAATTTCAGTGTATTAAAGATAGATTTAAAAGAATTTAAATACATATCGGATAATTATAAAATTGATTTACCCAAATCTGATGATAGATTTAAATCTTTTAAAAAATCTTGTTCTTATTTGCAAGACAATACGTTATTTGCCATAGTAGGATTTAAAGACAATTTTTTATTGTCGATTATTGATACCGATGCAAAAAAGAGCATTCTTAAAGAATGGTTTGTAAACGACGCTGTAAACGACAAAAAAGTATCACAAAAAAAAATAAATTCAATCCTCAAGTTAAGTAGGGTTGGGTTGAAAATTAATAAGTTGAATAGCGTGTATTATTTAACTTTAGGAGGTTACGAAGAAAGCAGTGGTCTTAGAAATAGTATAGGAGGTTCTATGGGCAGTGCTTTAAATTCAATCTATTCCTACGAAATAGCGAAATCCATAAGGCTTGTTTTAGACATAAATTTTTCTGTTAAAGACAGTGAAATGGAATACCATCCTTTTGAAAAAATTGAAGCTTTTCGAAAAAAATCTTTTTTCAATCAAAGTCGAATTCTTGGAAAAAAATTTAGTGATCCAAATAAAGACCTACCAAAAGGGGAAATCCAATTTAAATTTCAGAATAAATATTTCTATGCTTATTTTGACAAAAAGACGAATCTTTATACCATAAGAAAATTTAATTAATATGAGCAAAGTAGCCGTAATCATGGGAAGCACAAGTGACCTTCCCGTAATGCAAGATGCTGTTGAAATCTTAAAGGGTTTTGACATTGAGGTGGATGTCGATATCGTTTCAGCGCACCGTACCCCGGAAAAACTTTTTGATTTTGGAAAAAATGCCCATAAAAATGGATATTCCGTTATCATAGCTGGGGCAGGTGGTGCAGCCCATTTACCTGGCATGGTGGCTTCTTTATCGCCTTTGCCCGTAATAGGAGTCCCTGTAAGAAGCAGTAATTCCATTGATGGATGGGATTCCATACTCTCCATACTTCAAATGCCTGGTGGAGTTCCCGTTGCCACTGTAGCTCTTAACGGAGCCAAAAATGCAGGTATTCTTGCAGCCCAGATTATTGGGGCTTCGGACAAATGTGTGCTGGATAAAGTTGAAGTCTACAAACAAGGATTAAAGGAAAAAGTTATCAAGGGAGCCGAAGAGGTAAGAGGTAAGAGGTAAAAGGTCCGTTGTTCGTTGTTCGTTAAAACATATATTATAAATCAATTTTATAAAATCAAAAAGTCCAACAGCCTAAAAATCCAACAATCTATTTTAAGACTATTTTTCTCAATACTCAATTCTAAAATCTCATATCTAAGCCATGCAAAATCCCCTTCTTCAACCTTTTGACCAAGCGCCCTTTGAGCAAATAAAAAATGAGAATTTTAAACCAGCTTTCTTACGGGCTATTGAAGACGCTAAGATTCAAATTGATAAAATTGCCAAGAACCCAGATCCTCCCACTTTTGAAAACACCTTGGAAGCTCTGGATTTTTCAGGTCGTCAGTTGGATAGAATCTCCAGTGTTTTCTTCAATCTGAATTCAGCCGAAACCAATGATGAAATTCAAAAAATCGCGCAAGAAATCTCTCCACTATTATCCGAGTTCAGTAATGATATCACGTTGAATGAGGAACTTTTTAGACGAATTAAATCAGTCTACCAACAAAAAAATTCCTTGAATCTTTCCACAGAACAGCAAACCTTGTTGGAGAAAAGGTACAAAAGCTTCAGTCGCAATGGTGCGAATCTTGGTGATGATGCTAAAAAAAGGCTTCGGGAAATCGATGCCGAATTATCAAAACTGAAATTAAAGTTTGGAGAAAACGTTCTAGCAGAAACCAATAAATTCGAATTGTTCCTTACGGATGAAAAAGATTTAAATGGCCTCCCTGACGGAGCCAAAGAAGCAGCAGCTCAACTTGCAAAAACCAAAAATAAAGAAGGTTGGCTCATAACATTGGACTACCCTAGCTATATTCCTTTTATGAAATATGCCGAAAACAGGGAGCTGCGCAAGAAACTTTCACTCGCCTTCGGCAGTAAAGGATTTCACAATGACGCGCTGGATAATCAAGAGAACGTGCTGAAGATTGCCACACTCAGGTACGAGAGAGCCAACCTATTAGGGTACCAAACCCACGCACATTTTGTTCTCGAAGAACGCATGGCGGAAACACCTGAAAAAGTACATGCCTTTTTAGCAGAGCTCTTGGAGAAAGCAAAACCAGCCGCCGAAAAAGAATTTGAAGCATTAGCGAGTTTTGCAAAAGAACTTGATGGCCTCTCGCAATTGGAAAAATGGGACAGCTCCTATTATTCGGAAAAATTGAAACAAAAGCTGTTCGATTTGGACGACGAAAAATTGAAGCCCTTTTTTAAATTGGAAAATGTAATCGATGGTGTTTTTAAAGTGGCTGAAAAACTGTTTGACCTTAACTTTAAGGAAGTAACCAGTATTGAAAAATACCATGAAGAGGTGAAAACCTTTGAGGTTTATGATAGTTCAAAAAATCTGGTCTCACTATTTTATGCCGATTTTCATCCAAGACCTGGAAAACGAGGCGGAGCTTGGATGACCTCCTATAAACCACAATATACCCTAGATGGCAAAAACAGCAGACCGCATATTTCCAATGTCTGTAATTTCACCAAACCTACCGATACCAAACCATCCCTCTTAACATTTAACGAGGTTACTACACTTTTCCACGAATTTGGCCATGCATTGCACGGCATGTTGGCAAATACCACCTATCCCAGTCTTTCAGGAACATCGGTGTATTGGGATTTTGTTGAACTACCAAGTCAAGTACTCGAAAACTGGTGCTATGAAAAGGAAGCTTTGGAATTATTTGCTTTCCACTACGAAACAGGTGAAGTCATTCCCATGGATTTGGTGGAGAAAATAAAACAATCCGCTACGTTTCAAGAAGGAATGGCAACGCTCCGCCAATTGAGCTTTGGTCTTTTGGACATGGCATGGCATGGAACAGATCCTACACATATTACGAATGTAAAAAGCTACGAATCTGAAGCTTTTAAAGGAACCGACTTATTCCCCAATATCCCAGAGACCTGTATGAGCACAGCCTTTTCCCATATTTTTCAAGGAGGGTATTCCTCTGGCTACTATAGTTATAAATGGGCAGAAGTTTTGGATGCCGATGCATTTGCATTCTTTAAGGAAAATGGCATTTTCAATAAAGAAATAGCTAACAAATTCAAGGAACATATACTTTCCAAAGGTGGTACGGAAAATCCAATGATACTCTACAAACGTTTTAGAGGTGCAGAGCCTAAAATAGAACCTTTATTGGAACGAGCTGGGCTTGTGGAAAAATCAAGTTAATATTTTATACTTTCAATAATTTTTGAAAGTATAGAAATATTATTATCTTTACCATATGAAATATCAAGAAGCAAAAAATAAATTTATAAGTACCTGGGGGAGCTTGGGTACCCTCTGGGGCATAAATAAAGCCATGGCCCAGATTCAAGCCTTACTTTTTATTTCTACCAAACCGTTGACCACAGAAGAAATTATGGAGGAACTTCAAATTTCTAGGGGTAACACAAGCATGAACGTGCGTCAATTAATCGATTGGGGCATTGTGACCAAAGAGCTAAAAGCAGGAGAACGCAAAGAATTTTTTACCACCGAAAAAGATGTACAGGAATTGGCTAGGGTAATCGCCAAAGAACGTAGCAGACGAGAAATAAAACCCGTAATCAAGACTTTGGAGGAAATAAGTTCAATAACGGACGATGGCACCGAAAAAACAAAAGAGTTGATCCAACAAACAAAAGCTTTGCACGATTTAGCAAAAACTGCAGATAACCTTTTGGATAAGGCAGTGAATCATAAACAAAATTGGATGAGCAATACGTTGCTCAAACTATTGAAATAATTTTTTTAAATTTTAATTTCAATATTTTCTGAAACTTTAAAAATATATATTATGAAATATAATGTTCCAAATTGGCTTATCATTTTAAGTGGGGTCGGTCAAATTTTTACCGCACTGATCTATCCCTATATAAGACACAGTGTTTTTGATTGGTACAATGATGTAAAACAGCTGAAACCTTTAAATCAAGAAATTGCAAAAACCTATGGCAGATACATTCAAGGTCTAAACTTTTCTTTTGGCTGCATTGCCATTCTTTTGACCACCGATCTACAAAACGGAACCCGATTGGCCATGGCCCTAACTGGATTAATTGGAGCTTATTGGATAGGGAAAGTTGCTACCCAAATAGCGTATTACCCAATGTACACTATCCCGCAACAACCAATATTCAAGTTTGGCAGTTACCTAATGAATATGTTATTCACGCTTTTCGCAGTTGTCTTTGCCTGGCTATTCGTTAACAATTGCATTCAATTTTTTAATAGTTAAAATTTCAGTTATGAAAAATCTAATCCTAGAAAAACAATATTACGCTACTGAAAACAATTCAAAAACAGAAGTTGATATCATCGACTTCTATAATGAAGCAACGGAGGACTACGAATTTTGGAGCAAGGATTTTAATATGCATTTTGGGTATTTCAATCTTTTTAAAACAAATCCTTTTAAACGGGACGAAATGCTGAACGAGATGAACAAACAAGTTCTAAGTCGGCTGAATATGGATAAAAGCAAAAACCTATTAGCGGATTTAGGGTGTGGAATGGGTGGGAGTATGAGGTATGCGCTAAAAAGGAACAAAAACCTTTCCGCTATTGGCGTTACTATATCCGAATTCCAAGTCAACGAAGGCAATAAACTTTTGAAGGATTTAAATGGGGTTATTTTAAAGGAAAACTACAATCGAACTTCTTTGACCTCTAAGTGTTATGATGGTGCCATCGCCATAGAAAGTTTCTGCCACTCAGGACATACCAAATCCTCGTTTGCCGAAGCATATCGAATCTTAAAACCCAACGCTAAATTTGTAATTGCCGATGCATTTCTAAAGAAAGATGCAGAACAGCTTTGTTATGGCAGTTCCATGGCATACAACAAACTCTGTGACCATTGGAGTCTTGAAAAATTGGGAGACATCAAAAGCGTAATCAACGATTTAAAGAATGTAGGTTTTAAAAATGTAGCGGTAGAAGATGTCTCTTTTAGAGTTGCTCCCTCCGTATTTCATGTTCCCTTTGCCATAGTTGGCTTTATGTTCAAAAAACTTTGGAAAAACAGAACGTTAAAAAAGGAAAGCTTGCATAATCTCAAAGGTTCGTTCTATGCTTTACTATCCGGTTTGCATATGAAAAGTTTTGGGTATTATTTGATTACTTGTACTAAATAATATGATTAAAAGCTGTTGAAGATTTTGTGTTGCATATGAGTTCTTACCATAAAATCATAACAAAAAGCCAAATTCCAGGTTCATGAACTTTTTGTGATACTTTTTAAAGTCGTTTGTAGTGAACAAAGCAAGAAATCATTAACTAAAATCCAGTACTTTTGGTACTTCTTAAAAGATATGGCAGCAAACGAACTTAATCCGGACACTTGGATCGACCTTTATGCCGACTACCTCTTCAACTATGCGGTGGCAAGAGTTAGCGATGCGGAAATCGCAAAGGACTTGGTTCAAGAAACATTTTTTGCGGGACTCAATTCAGCAAAAAATTATAAAGGGGACGCAGCCGAACGCACATGGTTGATTGCAATTTTAAAAAGAAAAGTTATTGACCATTACCGAAAAATAAATTCTAAAAAAGGAAAAGCAGAAGTTCGTGTAAATTATAATGCCAGCACAGATTCTGAAGGAGATTGGCTAGAAGAACAGGTTGCGGACCCTTTTAGCAAGGAAGGTGACAGTGCAATGGAAAACGAGGAACTTGGTGTCGCCATTCAGGAATGCATTTCCAAATTACCGAAAAAGCAATCTTTGGTTTTTAGCATGAAGACCATTCAGGGAATGAGCACCGAAGATATTTGTAATGAATTGGGAATTAATCCGTCCAACTTGTGGGTTATGATCCATAGAGCACGTACAGCACTTATGGGCTGCCTAAATCAAAATTGGTTTTAGTTATGAAGATTTCGTGCGAGCAAGCCTCGACCATATGTAACAAATCACAATACCAAGAAGCTAGTTTTTGGGAAATACAAAAACTGAAGCTCCATATACTAATGTGCAAAACATGCGCAAAATTCTCAAGAAAAAATACTGTGTTGACTTCGCTTTGCGATAAGGCGGGCCTTAGTATACTCTCTGAAAATGATAAAGATGAAATGCGCAAAAAACTGAAAGAACATCTTTAGAACATCCTATTTAAAATCAGATTTGAGCAAAACCAAATTACCGGAATACCCTCTACCCAAAATGAAGCAAAATAGTTATGTTTCATTTTAGCCTTTGCAGTAAATATTCCCATTAAAATAACGGATACCACGAGATTGGACAAGATTTCTTTTGTGGTGAAATCGTCTTTTAAAAAACTTATTGCAAAAAAAATGATAATCAACAAAAAACCCAAGATTCTTGTTTTTTTGACACCCAGTACCTGAGGCAATGTCCTCAAACTTTTAGCATCCCATTCCATATCCCGTATCTCAAAGGGCAAAATAAGTATAAGTACAAAAATGAACCTTTGCATTGTATAAAACCAAACGTTATTGTTAAAGCCTAGTTCAGCATCCAGAACGGGCAATAAAACAGTGAACCCGGCCCATACCAAAGCCACAATATAAATTTTGAACCCGCCAAGGCTTCGCAAGTTTTTTGCATTGGGCAAAAGCGGAACAGCGTAGAGCGTGGAAATTAAAACCAAAATAGCAGTCGCCAGCCATATTTCTTGCTTTAAATGCATCAAAAAATAAAATGCCATTAAAAAACTCAAAAAACTTAAAACCTGGATATTCCTTTGGTATGTATTGGATACAATTAAATATTTCTCAGCCTCCACCCCGTATTTAACAAAATTATAGCACACAATAGTACCACAAAATATAAAACCGCTTAAGTAAAGATTTGATGAAATGTTTAACATTTGGGTAGTTACACCTGCTAAAGAAACCACGGCCAACGCTACATGAATACTAGCGTCCAAATAAAAATTAAATAGGTCCTTTAATAATTTCATTAAACAGAATTAGCGGGCTTGGAAAAAAGTTGATTTCCAGTTGCAAACTTTGAATCCACTGTTTTCAAAATTGCTTATTTTCATCGAATTAATCCCTAATTTTGTGGACTTTATTAAACTAGCTATGAATACAGAAGTATTTGCCCAAAGGCACATTGGCATTTCAGAAAAAGACCTTCATCATATGTTTAAAACTATTGGGGTTGAAAACATGGAGCAATTGATTTCCGAAACTATCCCAGATGATATTAGACTAAAAGAACCGTTGAAACTCCCAGAAGGAATAAGCGAACATGGGTTCCTTTCCCATATTCAGCAATTATCACAAAAAAACAAGGTTTTCAAAACCTATATAGGATTGGGGTATCATGAGAGTTTAACACCGTCCGTAATCAAAAGAAACATTCTGGAAAACCCGGGCTGGTACACTGCTTATACGCCATACCAGGCCGAAATAGCCCAAGGCCGCTTGGAAGCCTTGTTGAATTTTCAGACCATGGTATGCGATTTAACGGGAATGGCGTTGGCAAATGCTTCTCTTTTGGATGAAAGTACTGCTGCTGCTGAAGCAATGACCATGTTGTTTGACGTTCGCTCAAGACAACAAAAGAAAGACGGTGCACTTAAATTCTTTGTTTCCGAAGAAGTGATGCCCCAAACTTTAAGCTTGCTTCAGACAAGATCTACTCCACTTGGAATTGAATTGGTGATAGGCAACCATGAGGAATTTGACTTTTCCGAAGGGTTTTATGGTGCATTGCTACAATATCCCGGCAAACATGGTCAAGTACATGATTATGCAGATTTTGTGCAAAAGGCAAAAGTTAACGACATTACAGTTGCCGTTGCCGCAGATATTCTCAGCTTGGTTTTATTGACCCCTCCTGGTGAATGGGGCGTGGACGTAGTGGTAGGCACAACGCAACGCTTTGGAATTCCTTTGGGGTATGGCGGGCCACATGCAGCGTTCTTTGCCACAAAAGAAGCCTACAAAAGAAGTATTCCGGGAAGAATCATAGGGGTTACAAGAGATACAGACGGTAATCGTGCATTGCGAATGGCACTACAGACCAGGGAGCAACATATTAAAAGGGATAAAGCGACTTCCAATATCTGTACGGCTCAGGTCCTGCTGGCCGTGATGGCGGGAATGTACGGGGTTTACCATGGACCGGACGGATTAAAATTCATCGCCAACAAGGTGCACGATACATCCAAACTTCTTTCCAAAGAACTCAAGAAACTGGGATTAGAACAAACAAACACTGCCTTTTTTGATACGATTAAAGTAAAGGTCCCGGATTCAAGAAAACTAAAGGCCATTGCTGAAAAAAACAACATCAATCTCAATTATATCGATGCTGAAACAGTTTCCGTTTCCCTGAACGAAGCTGTTTCCCAAAATGACCTCGAACTTTTAATTTCCTGTTTTTCCGAATTCCAAAATACGGAACAGAAAAATTCTTCTGCCGATAATACGGACGTAATTCCAAGTTCTTTGCAAAGAAAAGCTCCGTTTTTGGAGCACGAAGTCTTCAACTCCTATCATTCCGAAACAGAATTGATGCGTTACATCAAAAAATTGGAGCGAAAAGATCTTGCATTGAACCATTCGATGATTTCCTTGGGCAGTTGTACCATGAAATTGAATGCGGCATCTGAAATGCTTCCTTTAAGCTGGGCAAATTGGGGCAATATTCATCCTTTTGTACCGCTTGATCAGGCTGAGGGATATCAATCTGTTCTAAATGAACTTGAAAAACAACTGAATGTCATTACTGGATTTGCTGCAACGTCGTTGCAACCAAATTCGGGAGCGCAAGGTGAATATGCTGGATTGATGACCATTAGGGCATATCACAAATCCCGCGGCGAAGAACATCGCAATATCTGCATCATCCCAGCATCAGCTCACGGAACCAATCCTGCATCGGCCGTAATGGCAGGTATGAAAGTGGTCGTTACCAAAACCGATGAAAAAGGAAATATCGATGTTGCAGATTTAAAAGAAAAAGTACAATTACATTCCGAAAATCTTGCCGCCTTAATGGTAACATATCCTTCCACCCATGGCGTTTTTGAATCCTCTATTGTTCACATAACCGATTTGATCCATAAAAACGGTGGTCAGGTCTATATGGACGGCGCAAACATGAATGCCCAAGTAGGACTTACCAATCCAGCCGTCATCGGTGCCGATGTGTGTCATTTAAATCTACATAAAACTTTCGCCATACCCCATGGTGGTGGTGGCCCAGGTGTGGGACCAATATGCGTAGCCGAGCAATTAAAACCTTTTCTTCCCACGAACCCAGTGATTGAAACCGGAGGAGAAAAGGCAATTACCGCAATATCGGCAGCACCTTGGGGGAGTGCTCTGGCCTGTCTGATTTCGTACGGTTATATTAAAATGCTTGGGACAAAAGGACTAACAGCGTCCACAGAAATTGCGATTTTGAACGCCAACTATATCAAAGAAAAGCTCAAAGGTAAATTTGATGTTCTTTATGCAGGGGAAAAAGGAAGAGCTGCCCATGAAATGATTATCGATTGCAGACCTTTTAAAGTAAATGGCGTAGAAGTAACAGATATTGCCAAACGCCTTATGGATTACGGTTTTCATGCACCCACCGTATCCTTTCCTGTCGCTGGGACCATGATGATAGAACCTACGGAAAGTGAGAGTCTTTCAGAATTGGATAGATTTTGCAATGCAATGATAGCTATTCGTGAAGAGATAGATGAGGTGAGTACAGAAGACCACAACAACGTGCTTAAAAATGCACCACACACCTTAGAAATGGTGACAAGCGATAATTGGGACTATCCCTACAGCAGGCAAAAAGCTGCTTTTCCGTTAGCTTATGTTCACGAAAATAAGTTTTGGCCATCAATCAGAAGAACCGATGAAGCGTTTGGGGATCGTAATTTAATTTGTACGTGTGCACCTATTGAGGCTTATGCCGAAGCATAGCCCGGGTATTGATATAGCTATAAAAACCACTGATTTCTTTGGTAAATCAAGGACTTTTATCTTTTCTCGCCCAAGAATAGTACACTTGAACATCGTAGGTGTTATTATGCATGCATAATAAAATAAAATATGGTAACTAACTTTACGCTTAAAACCTCAATATGAAAATTGGCATCACCGGTACCGGAAGTTATATTCCATCGATTATCACAAAAAATGAAGACTTTTTAGACCATGAGTTTTTAGGGAGCGATGGAGCAACTTTTGGGGACAACAATCCTGTCATCATTGAAAAATTCAAGTCCATCACAGGAATTGCAGAACGGCGTTACGCCCAAGCTGAATTAAAAACCTCGGATTTGGGGTATTTGGCCGCAGAAAGGGCGATTGAAGATGCAGGGATAGAGAAGGAATCGCTGGACTATATCATTTTTGCACATAATTTTGGAGATTTGACACCTGGAAAAATCCAAGGCGATACATTACCTAGTTTGGCAACAAGGGTGAAACATTTGTTGAAAATCAAAAACCCAAAGTGTGTGGCCTATGATATGATTTTTGGATGCCCTGGCTGGATCGAAGGAGTCATCCAAGCCAATGCATTTATCAAAAGTGGTCTGGCAAAAAAATGCCTTGTTATCGGTGGCGAAACACTTTCCAGGGTCATAGACGAATATGACCGTGATAGTATGATTTTTTCAGATGGTGCAGGTGCAGCTATAATCCAAGCTGATCAAGAATCGAGCGAAATACTTTCACATATTTCTGCCACTTACGCCAATGAAGAAGCATATTACCTCTTTTTCGATAAAACCAATGATAGTGAGGGATGCTCGAATACGAGGTATATAAAAATGCACGGGCGAAAAATATATGAATTTGCATGTACCCATGTTCCCAAAGCCATGGCCACTTGCTTGAATGAAAGTGGAGTGTCCATAGATGAGATAAAAAAAGTCTTTATCCATCAAGCCAATGAAAAAATGGACGAAGCCATTATAAAGCGATTTTATAGAATATATGATAAGGAAGCTCCAAAAGACATTATGCCAATGAGCATCCATAAACTGGGCAACAGTTCCGTGGCAACTATCCCAACATTATTTGATTTGGTACGAAAGGGGGAACTGGACCAACATGAAATAAAAAAGGGAGATGTTGTTATCTTTGCAAGCGTTGGCGCTGGTATGAACATCAACGCCATTGTTTACAGATATTAAATGTACGAAAACAACTTTCCCAACAAACGTTATAAACACACATTGGCATTTTTGCAAAAGCACATAGCTACTTCGGAATCTATTTTGGATTTGGGTGTGGAAAATCCGTTTTCAGAAATCATGAAGTCTAAAGGATATCAGGTTGAAAACACAGGAGGAGAGGATTTGGACGTTGATTTTGAAACAGTCACCAATAGTAACGCCGATGTGATTACCGCTTTTGAGATTTTCGAACATTTGGTCGCTCCTTTTAATGTGCTAAAAGAAACGAGGGCAAAAAAATTGGTAGCTAGCATACCTATGCGGTTATGGTTTACATCCGCATACCGAAGCAAGACGGATCCTTGGGACCGACACTATCACGAATTTGAGGATTGGCAGTTTGATTGGCTTTTGGAAAAAGCAGGGTGGACTATAAAGGACAGTGCCAAATGGACAAATCCAACCAAGAAAATAGGGGTTAGGCCATTATTGCGGTTTTTTACACCTCGGTATTACATCGTCTACGCAGAGCGAAAGTCCTGACCTTTACAATTCCGAGCACAGTCGAGAAATATTTTATTAGGCGAAGTATTCATCATAAAGGAGTTAAGTACGAAAGGTTAATCACTCATCCCCTATTTTCAAAGAACATAAAATTTCTTTCGGATAAGTGGTCGGTTTTTTGGAATTTTAGCATATGCGAATAAGCATCATCATTCCTGCACATAACGAAGCTAAATATTTGGGCGATTGTTTGGATGCTCTTGTTGCCCAAACCTCTACTCCAGATGAGGTGTTGATTGTAGACGACAATTCCAGTGATGATACTTTTTCCATTGCTTCAACATACTCGGACAAGTTCGATTGGATACGAGTGTTTCAACGAAAATCGATAGACGAACATATTCCCGGAAAAAAGGTGGTGGATACTTTTAATTTTGGACTGCAACATGCTTCGGGCTTCGACCTAATAGGAAAGTTCGATGCCGATATAATACTTCCACCCAACTATTTTGAAGTCATGCTGAACCATTTTCAAAGCAACTGGAAATTGGGAATGTGCTCTGGATTGCTCTACGTTAATAAAGAAAAAAAATGGGTCTATGAAAATATAGCTGATAAAGACCATATTCGAGGCCCCATAAAATTATATCACAAAGCCTGTTTCAATAAAATTGATGGATTACGTCCAGGAGTAGGTTGGGATACCGTGGATGTACTTTTGGCCAAATACCACGATTTTGAAATCAAAACCGATTCAAGTCTAAAAGTAGAGCATCTTCGCCCCACGGGACATGGATACAGTTCCAAAAATTATAAAGCAAAGGGCGAAGCATTGTACAAAATGCGCTACGGAATCCTGCTCACAAAAATAGCTGCGCTTAAGATGGCCTGGCAAGCAAAAAATCCTAATCTTTTTTTTCAAATGCTCATTGGTCATTCCAAAGCGGCCATCCGTCAATTACCAAGATATGTTTCCAAGGAAGAAGGTATTTTTATACGAAAGTATCGGTGGAAGGGTATTTGGAGCAAAATATCCAGAAACAATTTCTCTAGCCAATCCTAAAAAGAGATTAATTATTGTCTTATAATTTTGATTTTATTTAAAATATCAATCAATAGGACTACAAGAAAGTGAAGCGAATACTATTTAAAAGTTGAGTTATTTTCTGATAGCCTTAAAAGACATTGCTTTCAACACATATCAAAAATTAAATACATTTCACCATAATTATATATTTGATAACCAATAGGTTAACTCAAAATGTCCATTCATCAATTAAGACCCTTTAAAACCATATTGAAAAAGTAATTTGAGAATAGAACAACTATTGAAATTTACTTACAAAATGGAAAAAGTTCAGATAATAACTCAAAATCTATCTATAGGGAAAATCTTTTGCAGCTTTATTTTAACTTTTTTTTACTTTTTACAAATACAATCTGTCAATGCCCAGGTACCGGGTGAAAGCTATTTTGATGATAATGGACACATTGAATATATTTACGGGAATTACCCCCTTATTATATCTGTTCCTCATGGAGGATATTTGCAGCCTGATGAAATAGCGGATAGGGATTGTAATGGATGTACCTATCAGCCGGATTTATTTACACAAGAATTGGGAAAGGAAATAACCGAGTCGTTTTTCAATCAAACAGGATACTATCCCCATGTCATTATAACCTTGCTCCATAGGCGTAAATTAGATACTAATCGCTCAATCGATACCGGTGCGGATGGTGATTTAATTGCTGAGCAAGCATGGGAAGCCCACCAAGATTTTATAGAATCGGCAAAAGAAGATGTTATTCAAGATTTCGATAGGGGATTATTCGTAGAACTTCACGGGCATGGCCACCCCAAACAACGAGTGGAGTTGGGCTATATATTGGACAATACGCAATTAGCCTATACCGATGAAACTTTGAACACACCATTAAATATTAATAATAACAGCATTAGATCATTGATTTATGACAATCAATTATCATTGGAACATTCAGAATTATTAAGAGGCCCTTTGAGTTTTGGTTCATTGCTCGTGCAAAAAGGCTATCCCGCAGTACCCAGCCCAGAAGATTTCTTTCCATTAGCAGACGATCCCTTCTTTAATGGAGGCTATAATACGTTTTTGCATGGATCTAGAAATAATGGTGGTCCTATCGATTCGTTTCAAATTGAATGTGATCAAAATATTAGAATCAATGGTGGGGAGGAAGCTAGACAACAATTTGCAGTATCCGCAGCACTTTCCTTACACCAATTTTTAAGCTTGCACTATGGTATCGGCATAATTGATTTTGATAACGATGGCGCTTTAAGCGATGTAGATTGTAATGACTTTGATGCCACAATAAATCCAAATGCCGAAGAGGTTCCATACAACGGCATTGATGACGACTGCAATCCGGACACGCCAGACGATGACCTTGACGGGGATGGCTTTGTCAACTCAGAAGACTGCGACGATACCGATGCACAAATAAATCCAAATGCTGAAGAGGTTCCATACAACGGTATCGATGATGACTGCAACCCGGACACGCCCGATGATGACCTCGATGGGGACGGTTTTGTCAACGCAGAAGACTGCGACGATAACGATGCGACCATAAATCCAAATGTCGAAGAGGTTCCATACAATGGCATTGATGACGACTGCAATCCAGATACGGCCGATGATGACCTCGATGGGGACAGTTTTGTCAACGCAGACGACTGTGACGATACCGATGCAAAAATAAATCCAAATGCCGAAGAGATTCCGTACAACGGCATTGATGATGACTGCAACCTGGATACGCCCGATGATGATCTCGACGGGGACGGCTATGTCAACGCAGACGACTGTGACGATACCGATGCACAAATAAATCCAAATGCCGAAGAGGTTCCATACAACGGCATTGATGACGATTGCAACCCCGATACGCCAGACGATGACCTTGACAGTGATGGATTCATTAACGTCGATGATTGCGACGATAACGATGCGACCATAAATCCAAATGTCGAAGAGGTTCCATACAACGGCATTGATGACGACTGCAACCCCGATACGCCCGACGATGACCTTGACGGGGACGGATTCATTAACGTCAACGATTGCGACGATAACGACGCCGCTATAAATCAAGATGCTGAAGAGGTTCCATACAACGGCATTGATGACGATTGCAACCCCGATACGCCAGACGATGACCTTGACGGGGACGGTTTTGTCAACGCAGACGACTGCGACGATAACGATGTGACAATAAATCCTGATGCCGAAGAGGTTCCATACAACGGCATTGATGACGATTGCAACCCCGATACGCCAGACGATGACCTTGACGGTGATGGATTCATTAACGTCGATGATTGCGACGATACCGACGCCGCTATAAATCCAAATGCCGAAGAGGTTCCATACAACGGCATTGATGACGATTGCAACCCGGACACGCCCGATGATGACCTCGATGGGGACGGTTTTGTCAACGCAGAAGACTGCGACGATAACGATGCGACCATAAATCCAAATGTCGAAGAGGTTCCATACAACGGCATTGATGACGACTGCAACCCCGATAAGCCCGACGATGACCTTGACGGTGATGGATTCATTAACGTCAACGATTGCGACGATACAGACGCCACAATAAATCCAAATGCCGAAGAGATTGCCTACAACGGCATTGATGATGACTGCAATCTGGATACGCCAGACGATGACCTGGATGGGGATGGCTTTGTCAACTCAGACGACTGCGACGATAACGATGCGACCATAAATCCAAATGTCGAAGAGGTTCCATACAACGGCATTGATGACGATTGCAACCCCGATACGCCCGACGATGACCTTGACGGGGACGGATTCATTAACGTCAACGATTGCGACGATAACGACGCCGCTATAAATCAAGATGCTGAAGAGGTTCCATACAACGGCATTGATGACGATTGCAACCCCGATACGCCAGACGATGACCTTGACGGGGACGGTTTTGTCAACGCAGACGACTGCGACGATAACGATGTGACAATAAATCCTGATGCCGAAGAAATCCCAAATAATGGTATTGACGATGATTGCGATGCGACAACATTGGACAAAAATGATACGGGTATCACTGAAATCACTGAAAAACCTGAAGATAAAAGTTTTGTGATTTATCCTGTCCCTACTAAAGAACTGCTGTATATTTCCGGACCGGAAAATACCTTATATAAGGTTTCGGTTTTTGATGGTAATGGAAGATTGGTGCTTGTGGATGAGGTTCAGGATATATTGAATCTTGACCAGTTACAGGAAGGAGTCTATACGCTGATATTTCTGGATTCAAAGAATTTAAGGAAATTCATAAAGAAAATCGCTATAAGTAAATAGGAAACAATTATTTCTAAAATAGAAAATGATATAACCTATTCATTCTTAATATCAGGATACCAAATCATCGGAATAAAAGATTTTTGTTCTCAAATCAGTCCAAAACCTCTTCTATGGGTGTTCCAGTTGTTCCATTAGGGAAAGCTATACCCAGTAAAGTGGAAATTGTAGGTGCAATATCTGGAATTTCTGTTCTTTTGGCAGTACTACCTTTCTTGATGCCATTCCCAAAGAACAGAAGTGGCACATGAGTATCGTAGATCATAGGTGATCCATGGGTAGAACCTGTTTCTCTGTATGAAACAACATAGCCTGGCTTCTGAACGAATATAATATCACCTGATCTTTTTTGATTCCAACCGTTTTGCAATATGTAAGGTAACCCAGAACTATAAGCATTGTTCCACATCTGATATCCCGTAAACACTTGTGCAATGTCCTCGTGCTTCAGTAGTTCTTGAGCAATTTCCTCTTCCACATCATTTAAATCCATATCTAGATTATCAATTATCTTTTTATCCAAAAAAACCTGAGTATTGGAAATATTCTTGACAATATCTGTAGAGCCGTATTTATATTTTAAAAATTCATTAAATTTTATTTTTAACTCTTTTAGGTTCAAATAACCGGCAGGTATCTTCTGGTCCCTCAAGTAAGCTGGAACATTTATTGCTCCATGATCCGCAGTTAGAAAAACTGTATAGGACCCCTCACCAACTTTTTCATCGAGCGCCAGTAGAATTCTTTCCAGATCTAGATCCAATCGTAAATACGCATCTTGCATTTCTTTTGAATTTACTCCAAATTTGTGTCCAATATAATCCGTGCTTGAAAAACTTATTGCCAAAAAATCAGTAATGGCATCCTTTCCCAAATTTTCTTTTTCGAGTGCTTCCAAAGCAAAATCTGCAGTAATACTATTGCCATACGGTGTATATTTTAAGATTTCAAAGTCCTTTTCCTTGCTCAATAAATTAGGTGTACTATGTGGAAATGTAGGTGTCTTTTCATCATCGAACGTGCCTTCATACTTATTGTTATCACTGCCACTTTCCAGATATGTGTCAATGTCCTTTAGAGTATTCCATGGTTTTTTGTACTCCTTTATTCTACCGGATGCGTTAAAATCCGTTACCCATTTAGGAAGTTCTGACATATAATAAGAACTGCTGATCCATTTTCCTTCATCAGCTCCCTCGAACCAATATGCAGCATTGGCCATGTGTCCGCCCGGCAATACCGCTCCCCTATCCTTTAAAGCAACCGCAATTACTTTACCTCTTTTCTGCGTATGTAACCGTAATTGATCGGTAATAGTTGTAGTTAACAAGTTACGCGGCGACATTTTCCCAGCCATTGAACTTGATCCTATAGAATTACATAAATCATCACCTGCACAGTACAATGTTGTATTCCCCTCTTTCTCATACCAATTGTTACCTATGATTCCATGAACAGCTGGTGTAGTGCCTGTATATACCGAGGCGTGTCCAGGGCCTGTACTGGTAGGTGCATAATTAAAATGATTGTTCTTGCAAATAAATCCATCTTTGATCAAACGTTTAAAACCTCCATCACCATAGTGGTTCCAAAACCTTGTTAAATAATCATATCGCATTTGATCAACTATAATACCTACAACCAATTTTGGAGAATGTGCAATTTGGAGCGTTTCCTCTGCAACGTTATTCTTTTTCTTGCGTTGTGCAATTGAACAAATTGACGTTAAAAGAACTATAAGTAGTAGTAAAAGCGTATGTTTTTTCATGAATGGTCAAATAAGAAGAAACACAAAACTATTCATTTAAAACTATTAAATTTTAAATGAAGGTTAAATGCTCTACAATATTCTTATTTTTATGGCTACAAGTCTATTTTTAGTTAATGAACTACCTTGAATCGATTGGACAATACTTCATCATGGCATGGGAAGTATTCAAGAAGCCTACGAAATGGCCAATCATGAGAACCCTCATTTTAAAAGAAATCGATGAATTGATATTCGGTTCCTTGGGCATCATCATTTTCATTGCATTTTTTATTGGTGGGGTAGTCACCATACAGACCGCGTTGAATCTTACCAATCCTTTTTTGCCCAAAAGCCTTATTGGTTTTGCGGCAAGACAATCGGTTATTCTGGAATTTGCCCCTACGTTCACTTCCATAATAATGGCGGGAAAAGTTGGATCTTACATTACCTCAAGTATTGGAACCATGAGAGTGACCGAACAAATCGATGCTTTGGAAGTAATGGGCGTCAATTCCTTGAACTATTTGGTCTTTCCTAAAATAGTGGCAATGTTTATGTATCCATTTGCTGTCGCTATAGCGATGTTCGTAGGAATATTGGGTGGGTGGATCGCTGCTGTTTTTGGAGGTTATGCACCAAGTGGAGAATTTATAAAGGGGCTTCAATTGGATTTTGAGTCGTTTCATGTAACCTATGCATTTATCAAAACATTCCTATTTGCCTATGTGATTGCCACAGTACCCTCTTTCCATGGATATTATATGAAAGGTGGTGCGCTAGAAGTTGGTAAAGCAAGTACCACTTCGTTTGTATGGACCAGTGTGGTCATCATAATTTTAAATTATATTCTCACACAATTAATGTTGGGCTAATGATAGAAGTAGAAAATGTTCATAAATCCTTTGGTGAAACTAAAGTTTTAAAGGGAATCAGCACAACCTTTGAAAGTGGTAAAACCAATTTGATCATAGGCCAAAGTGGATCTGGAAAAACCGTTTTTATAAAGTGTCTTTTGGGACTTTTTGAACCTGAACAAGGGAACATTAAATATAATGGGCGTTTGTATTCCAAACTCACTATAAAAGAAAAGCGAAACCTGCGCCAAGAAATGGGAATGGTTTTTCAGGGGAGTGCTCTCTTCGACTCGATGACCGTTGAAGGCAACGTGATGTTCCCGCTGAATATGTTTACAAAACAATCCAAAACAGAAAAGCAAGAGCGTGTTGATTTTGTTTTAAAACGTGTCAATCTGATTGACGCGCATAAAAGATATCCTTCAGAAATTTCCGGCGGTATGCAAAAAAGAGTGGCAATTGCAAGAGCTATTGTCATGAAACCGAGTTATTTATTTTGTGACGAACCTAATTCTGGCCTAGATCCCAAAACTGCGATTATGATCGACACATTGATTCAAGAAATTACTAGGGAATATGATATCACTACAATTATAAACACACACGATATGAACTCGGTAATGGAAATTGGCGAGAAAATTATTTTTCTGAAAAATGGTCTCAAAGAATGGGAAGGCACCAATAAAGAGATTTTTAAAACTGATAATGATGCCGTAACCGATTTTGTGTATTCTTCAGACCTGTTTAAAAAAGTACGCCAAATGTATATTGAAGAGCGGAACTGAAAATAATTTTCTTTTTAGGTTCGCAAATTTTCTACTGACTGCTAATCTACTTCTTTAACAACAAGCGTAGAATCTTGAATCCTTAATTTTAACCAGGCCAACATCCTTTCAGAATCAGACTTTTTTTGACTTTCCCTTGTTTCATCTTTCCACTTTACTTCAAAAACAGGAATAGTATCAATTTTATTAAAATCTGTTCGTATTTGGTAAGAGAAACCCAAACTGGCAATATTGCCGTAATTGGCCCTCGCTTCTGAACTTATATTGTTGAATGGAATTTGTTTCCCAACGTTTTTTGTCAAATTGGAAACTTCTTCTTCCAATAATCGAATTTGCTCATCCTTAGTAAGCAAATCTGCCTTATTTCTCTCATAAAGTTCACTTATATAATTGTATTTTTCTTGAGAGTCGTCCCTTCCTCCCTGTAAAATCCTGAATTCAACATCCTTTAATCTTGAGTAATCGTTCTTTTGGATTCTCCATGTATTGATAACATTCTCTGGAATCAATTCATCCCCCATACAAACCACTTCTATCAAAGATGTTCCATCATCCACATACTGAATTTTAGTTAGGTTGTCCACGTAACGACCAGAGTCATTAAATTGATAAACCTCAATAGTTTCATTTAAAAACTCTTGAGCTTGTTTTTTAAAAAGAGATTCTTGAAAAACATTATAAAAAGTGAAACCGGCAGGGATCATAACGGCAAAACCGATAATAGATGCGACCCGTGCTATAAAGCGTCTTTTCTTTGAATTTGCATAACGAACCATGGGAAACCGTAGAAACTTAATGACCAAGAACGTTGCAAGCCCTATAAATATGGTATTAATGGTAAACAGGTACATTGCCCCGGCTGCATACCAAGGTTTTCCTATGGCCAAGCCAAAACCTACCGTACAGAGTGGTGGCATAAGTGCAGTAGCAATTGCAACACCAAAAATAACACTGGCAATAGTTCCTTTTTTTGCCCTTGCAATTACTAATGCCAATCCACCAAAAAATGCTATAAGAACATCACGTATATCAGGTTTCGTTCTTGCCAAAAGCTCTGAGGATTCATCACGCAATGGAAATAGATAGAAAAATAAAAACGCCGTTATTACACTAAGTACTACCATTACGGCAAAATTCTTTAACGATCTTCTGAGCGTATCAATATCATTTATGGCCAAGGAAAGTCCCATTCCCAGAATTGGCCCCATTAACGGCGAGATAAGCATTGCTCCAATTACCACGGCAGTGCTATTGGCGTTTAAACCTATAGATGCTATGAAAATTGAGCAAATAAGAATCCAAGATGTGTGCCCCTTAAATGGGATATCTGCAATTATTGATTCTTTGGTTGCGGATGCATCAGTATTTGTACGAATCTCCAAAAGTTCAAAAAGAAACCTTCTTGTACTGCTCAAAAGTCCTTTAAAATCTCTTTTTACATCCTCTCCACTTTCATCTTTCTCCGTAGGGGTTATGTTATCTTGATTCAAATTGTTTTCCATATTTAAATATATTTTTCACCAAATAATTCCTTTACCTGTCCAAGAATTTTTTTAATGTCCTGTTGCTTGGATTTTGGGTATATCAGCAACACTTCTTCCTTATCCACAATTATATAATCTTCAAGTCCGTCCACTACAACAATCTTATCCCTTGGCGACCTAATCATATTTCTCTTGGCATTCTCTAACAAAGTTTTACTATTAACTACCGCATTCCCGCCATTATCTTTATCAAGCTTATCATATAGAGCACCCCAAGTTCCCAAATCGTTCCAATCAAAAGTGGCCGGCAAAGTGAAAATAGATTCTGATTGTTCCAAAATGGCATAATCTATTGAGATATTTTCTGCCTTGGCATAATTTTCCTGTATAAAATCATATTCATTGGATGTGTTATAACAACTATTTCCTTTTTGAAAAAGTTCAAACTGATCGGATTGGTACTTTTGAAATGCACTTACAATGGTTTCAACACTCCACATAAAAATTCCCGCATTCCATAAAAAATTACCTTGTGCCAAAAATTCCTTCGCAGTCTCGTAATTGGGTTTTTCCCTAAATTGAGATACTTTTTTAAGTTTTTCCCCATTGTTCTTCTCAAATTCGATATAACCGAATCCAGTGTTGGGGAACGTGGGCTTAATACCAAGAGTACAAAGTATTTCTTCTTTCCCGCATCTTTCAAAACAAGTGATTACATTTTCCTCAAAGGCTTTTTCATCCTCTATCCAGTGATCACTAGGCGCCACGATTATTACTGCATTAGGATTCATTTTCTGAATCTTTAGTGAGGCATATAGAATACATGGTGCCGTATTGCGCATAGCAGGCTCCAAAACCACTTGTTCTTTATCTACCAATGGCAATTGCTCCAATACCAAATCATTGTAGCGCTCATTGGTAAGAATCAAAATATTTTGTGTTGGAATAAATTGATTTAGCCTCTCAAAAGTTTTTTGAATCAAGGTCTTTCCAGTTCCCAACATGTCATGGAACTGCTTAGGGTATTCAGATGTGCTCACTGGCCAGAATCTAGAGCCCACTCCACCGGCCATTAATACCGCATAATAATTTTTGTTCATTGTTACTACTTTTATGCTTTTCCACTTTTAACCTATTTGAGGGATGCGGGATAATATTTTTAAAGCGTAATGGCTACCGAATCAACTCGACCTCTGCATTGGGTTGAAACAAATATACTTTTCCAGTTGACAATTCTATACATTCATATCGTTTTATTCGTTTTTTTCCTTTCTGGAAAATCTTCCCATTATACAATCTAAATGTACTTCCAAAAGGAAGTTCAAAAACATAAGATTTGTCAAGGGATTGTTGAGGGTCGTACGCTTTTAGAGCGATTGAAAGCTTTGCATCAGTGCTACTGCTGGCTTTAGGGTTTTTAAAGTGTCTTGCCAACATTGGCAATAATCCAGATGGAAATATTTCCGGTCTAATAAAAGGTATCATTAAGTGCTGAAAGGTTCGTTTCCACTCCAAACCGTGGGGCTTTATCAAACGTCCATATTTTTCAAACGCAACTAGGTGGGCTATCTCATGTACCAAAGTAATCAAGAATCGATATTTATTCAATGAAGCGTTTACCGTTATTTGGTGCAGACCGTTGGGCAATCTTCTATAATCTCCATGTCTGGTGACCCTGTGATCCACAATTTTAAGGTGTACTCCGTGCCGCTCTATCAAGGTTAAGCAAGGGAGCACTGCACGTTCAGGAAGGTATTTTTGTAATGTAACATTCACCTATCAAGACTTATTATTTTAAGGTGTACTGTTGCTCACTTGCAACAATTTTCCATTGTAGAGTTTGTGACCTGTAAGTGCAAAGGTCTTTATGTAATTTGCCATTTCGACTGCAGTTACAGGAGCTTGATAACCTGGAAAGGCTTCTTCCAACATTTCGGTTTGCACCGCACCCAATGCCAACACATTGAAATTTGGACCGGTTTCCTTAAATTCTTCGGCCCAGAGCTCCGTCAATGTTATAACTGCAGCTTTGCTGGAACTGTATGCGGACAATCCAGGGAATTTTGCACTCCCCTGTACCCCGCCCATTGAGCTAATAGTAAGGACATGACCATTTTTAGGCATTTTTGGCAATACAATTTTAGTTAATTCGGCCACTCCAAAAACGTTGACTTTATATACCGACTCAAACTCTTCCTGTTCGGTTTCCAAAAAAGGTTTGTTCAGTAAACTGCCCGCATTGTTAATAAGAATGTCAACCGTTTCCCAAGCTTCAAGAACATTATCTATTTCGTTAAAATGCTTTGGGTTGGCCAAATCGAATGATATACTCTGTACATTGATTAGGTTTAAATTTGATACGGGCGAGACATTACGGGACAATGCCAAAATAGTATGGCCTTCTTCAGCAAATAGCTTTACAAGTTCAAAACCTATACCTCTGCTTGTTCCAGTAATAATGATATTGGCCATAATAGATGCTGTGTTTATGATAAGGACAATTTAAATCCGTCCAAATATACCTTGAAAAGAATTCAATTTACTTTAACCTCTTGGATAGATGAAGTTGAGATTCCTTCCAAAACAGGAATCATTTTATTTATTAGAGCAGTCATATGGTCAAAGTCCATTAACTTGACTTCATCATCCACTTTATGGTAATATGCAAAGTTCGTAAAGTCAAAAGTGCAAAAGGTATGTGAGGGCACTGCAAATTCTTTATGAAAGGGGTAATTGTCCGATCGCTGAAAGAGGTTATACTCTCTGGCCGTAGGCAAGTACCCTATTAAATTTTCATCTGAATATTTATTGGCAACTTCAGCTAAATTGGACTTTTTATAACCAGTGATGTAAACCAAATAGTCTTTGCCTTTTAGTGGCACTCCCGTCATTTCAAAATTTAACATTGTATATAAATTCAGGTTCTGTGATTTTAGCTTTTCTGCCAAATGTTTTGAACCCAACAGTCCCTTCTCCTCTGCGCTGAACAAAGCGAATATAATGCTTCGTTTATTGGTTTTCTTTGTTCCAAAATACCGCGCAAGTTCCATCACAGTTGCAGTACCGGAAGCGTTATCATTTGCGCCATTGGCAATCGCGTCGCCGTTTTCAATTTTTATTATACCTATGTGGTCATAATGTGCTCCTATAAGGATATATTCTTTTTTGAGGACAGGATCATTTCCTTCCACGATTCCAACAATATTGTACGAAGTTTTTTTATAGTTGGAAAGTGTATCACGGTACGAATCAAAATAGGGAGCTACTTTATATGATTTAAAATAATTTTCAATGTATTTCGCAGCAATTTCGATTCCTTCACTACCTGAATCACGTCCTTTTAAATCGTCCGATGCCAAATAGTTCATGATATCCCTAACTCGCTCAGTATTCGAAAAATTTGAATTTGCAATGGAATTGGTCTCAGTTTTGGGTACTTCTTCAACAATACTTCCTTTTACACCCTCTGGACCAGAAGGTTGAACAATTGTGGTTTCCACTGTTTGGGTGGAGCCGCAACCCATTAAAACTATAAGAAAGAAGCTTAAAATTTTAACCATCTGTACTTTGCTTAATTTTCCTAAAGATAAAAAAAGCATCCTATTTTAGGATGCTTCTAAACATTATTGTTTCTGATTATCAGTCTAAACGATTTCGGGGTATCGTTCTAAAGACTATTGGGTTAAGCCAACATTGTTACAGGATTCTCCAAATAAGCCCTCAGCGTCTGAAGGAACTGTGCACCCGTTGCACCGTCAACGGTTCTATGGTCACAGGCCAAAGTTACCTTCATGGTACTACCGGCAACGATTTCCCCATTTTTTACTACAGGTTTATCAACAATCGCCCCAACGGATAAAATCGCAGAGTTTGGTTTGTTTATAATGGATGTAAACTCCAATATACCGAACATGCCCAAATTGGAAACAGTAAATGTGCTACCTTCCATTTCATCGGGTTTTATCTTTTTGGTTCTTGCCCTTCCTGCCAAATCCTTTACCGCTCCACCTATTTGGGTCAAGCTAAGCTGATCGGCGAACTTTACTACGGGTACTACGAGTCCTTCATCAACTGCTACGGCAACACCCATATGAATGTGATGCTTATAAATTGTAGCATCATCGGTCCAGGTCGTATTAACTTGTGGGTGTTTTTTTAATGCCATGGCGCAAGCCTTTAACACCATATCATTGAAAGATACCTTAGTATCGGGCAAGCTGTTTATTTGTGCGCGGGATGCCTTTGCATTATCCATATCTACCTCTATGGTAAGGTAAAAATGTGGGGCAGAAAACTTGGATGCGCTCAAATGTTTAGTAATTGCTTTGCGCATTGAAGAGTTCTTGACTTCTTCGGTACTTTCTTCTCCAACAGGTAGATCAATAGGTGCCATTGGAGTTTCAGCAGGCGAAGCACTAGCTGGTTCCGCTGAAGCTGTAGCAGCAGATTCTGAAGGTTGGTAATTTTCAATATCACGTTTTATAATCCTTCCGTGGTCTCCAGAACCTTTAACGTCTGAAAGGTTTATACTTTTTTCTTCCGCTATTTTTTTCGCCAATGGAGAGGCCAAGATTCGCTGTCCGTCTTTTGAAGCAATTGTATCGTCGGCCGTTTCTTTCTCATCAGGACCCTCATCTTTAGTAGTATCTTCCTCTTTTGAAGTAGTTTCGGACGTATCATTTTTAGATGGGGCTTTCAGTACAGCCTCGACATCTGTTCCTTCTGGCCCTATGACCGCCAAAACTTCATCTACGGGTGCGGATTCTCCTTCTTTAATTCCGATGTAGAGCAAAGTTCCCGAGTAAAAAGATTCAAACTCCATGGTGGCCTTGTCGGTTTCTATTTCAGCCAAAATATCACCTTCTTCAACGGCATCCCCAACCTTTTTGAGCCAGGTTGCGACAGTTCCCTCCTCCATGGTATCACTTAACCTTGGCATTGAGATAATTTCTACACCTTCGGGGATATCAGTACTTTCAGATGTATCTGTATTACTTGTGGATTCCGGTTTATCATCTTTTGCTTCAGACTTTTCATTTTCTTCAGAAGATTCCTCGGATTTGGATTGTTCCTGACTTCCATTAAGCAATCCCGAAATATCTTCTCCATCTTCACCGATAATGGCCAAAAGAGAATCAACAGGCGCTCCATCTCCTTCTTCAATACCTATATGCAGCAAAGTTCCTTCGTGAAAGGATTCAAACTCCATAGTGGCCTTATCAGTTTCGATTTCTGCCAAAATATCGCCTTCTTCTATTTTGTCTCCGACTTTTTTGAGCCATTTCGCCACGGTTCCCTCTTCCATGGTATCGCTCAGCCTGGGCATGTTGATTACTTCTGCCATTTACTTATAATTTATGTTGTAAAAATGGATAATCTTCTTGTTCGTACACGGTATCGTACATTTGTTGAATTGGTGGAAAATCAGACTCTTCAGCAAATTTCTCACATTCTGATACTGATTCCTTGACCCTTTTATCCATCTCCTTAATTTCATCTTCGGATGCATATCCCTTTTCCAATAAGATTTCTTTAACTTGAGTAATGGGATCAATTTTTTTGTATTCTTCAACTTCTTCTTTGGTACGATAATGCTGTGCATCTGACATAGAATGTCCGCGGTAGCGGTATGTTTTCATTTCCAAGAAAGTTGGACCGCCTCCTGTACGTGCACGTTCTATGGCTTTATCTACTTCTTTTGCAACAATTGAAGGATCCATCCCATCAACAGGGCCGCAGGGCATTTCATACCCTAGACCAAGCTTCCATATTTCTGTTGAATGCGAAGTGCGCGCAACAGATGTTCCCATGGCATACCCGTTATTCTCACATATGAATACTACTGGTAATTGCCAGAGCATAGCCAAATTAAATGTTTCATGCAGAGAACCTTGACGAACAGCACCATCGCCCATGTAGCAAAGTGTTACGGCATCCCTTTTAAAATATTTATCAGCAAAAGCCAGACCAGCTCCTAGTGGAATTTGACCGCCAACTATACCATGACCGCCATAGAAACGATGCTCTTTTGAAAAAATATGCATGGAACCGCCCATACCTTTTGAGGTACCTGTTACTTTACCAAAAAGCTCCGCCATAACACGCTTTGGGTCAACTCCCATACCAATGGGCTGTACATGGTTCCTATATGCAGTTATCATTCTATCCTTGGTCAAGTCCATTGCATGCAAAGAACCCGCCAAAACTGCTTCTTGACCATTGTACAAATGAAGGAAACCCCTAACTTTTTGCTGAATATAGACTGCGGCAAGCTTGTCCTCAAATTTTCTCCAGAACAACATGTCCTCATACCATTTTAGGTAGACTTCTTTGGTAATTTTTTTCATTAATGGCTGTATTAATTGAATTTCTTCAGTATTGAAGAGAAACAAAAATACGTATATATCTGTTTTGTGAAAAGAATTGATTTAAGAATCGCTCAAAAATGAACTGTTGAAGGCCAGCGGTAAAATATCGGCCATGGAACTACACTTGTATATTGGCCCCGATTTACCGTATAATACTATTGAAATGGGGGATTTTTGTTTTTGTTCGTACTCTATGATGGATTGTCTGCAATTACCACATGGTCCAGCTGGTAAGTTTACGTCGTAATCCTTTGAGGTGGCTGTGATGGCTATAGACTTTATAACAACTCCAGGGTATCTTGCCCCAGCTTGAAATATTGCTACACGCTCTGCACAAAGCCCGGAAGGATAAGATGAATTTTCCTGATTGTTTCCGATAACGATTTCTCCATTTTCCAGCAATACCGCTGCCCCTACTTTAAAGTTTGAATAGGGGGCATAGGCATTTTCCCTGGCCTGCTCAGCTTTTTTCAACACCTTTAATTCTTCAGGGGATAGCTCATCTTTGTTATCAAAGATAGAAAGCTCAAAACCAATATGTTTTTTCTTCATTAGTTTGGATATTGACCAAAAATAAGAAAACCTGCCGATGGGCAGGTTTTCTTATTTTTAAGTCATTTTCATCAATCGTTAAAAAATTCTTCCCCAAAATTAAAGGTAAGCGAAAAACGCAATGTATTTTCAAGAGGGTTTCTAACTTGGGATGTGCTAAATAAATACGATAAATCTATTTGTGCTGCCTTAAATTTAAACCCTGCCCCCAAAGTAAAGAACTGTCTTGCACCTTTTTCCTCGTTTTCATTAAAGTATCCGGCCCTTAGCATAAATGCTTCTCGATATCTGTATTCCGTACCTAGTGCCCAAGTAATTTCCTTGAGTTCTTCACTGAATCCATCCGGAGCGTCCCCAAAAGATTCAAAAACCCCATTGTAAAACGTGATTTGCTGATATTCGTCATTATCTGCAGCAGTAATCTCACCATCACCATTAAAATCCCTGGGTGTTGGAACCAATAATTTATTAAATTCTGTATGAACTCCCAGCACATTGTCCTGGTCTATTATAAAATCAAAACCGACTCCAAGTTTTAAATTGGTGGGCAAAAAGTTTTCCTGTCCACCAGCGTCATATTGCAATGAACCTCCAAGGTTCGATATATTGAATCCTGCCCGCCAACGACCGCTGAAGCTATTATAAGCAATTTCCCTTGAGCGATAAAAGCCTGCTACGTCCACTGCAAAGGCATTGGCTGCCTGCGAGTCTTGAACGCCATCTTGAAATCTAAGGTTAGAACTTATGAACCTACCACCAACGGCCATGGAAAATGTTTGACTCAATTTCAAGGAATAAGACCCGTCAATAGCAAATTCGTTTGGCTTAACTAAAGTTGCATCCTCATCTATAGTTTGACGAAGCTCTATTTCACCAAGTCCAAAATAACGTAAGCTAAATGCAAAGGCACTACGGTCGTTTAATTTATTGTAAAAATTGGCATTCAACAGCGATACATCGTTAACAATACTTTCCAAATATGGGGTGTAACTGACCCCTACTCCTGTCTTTTGATTGGCAAAAGCGAACTTTGCAGGATTCCATTGTTGTGAAAAGACATCAAAAGATGTGGCGACTCCCATATCCCCCATACCTGATGCCCTGGCATCTGCAGCTATGGTTAAAAATGGTACAGCCGTGGTAATTACCCTTTCTTGTTGTGCACTTATCTTTGGGGCAATGGTAAGAAACACGATAAGTATAAGTAACTTCTTCATTTTAAGCGTTTAGCGTTTAGTAAAAGTCGAAGTCTAAAAGTACTATAAATTAGAATACATATAGACGTATTACATGTAAACGAACATTTACAAAAATTCTTGTAACCAAGACGTATTTTTTTGGTCAGAGATTGAGATAATCCTTAACAGTTTGTATAATAGATTCTTGTTTTGGGCTTCCCTATTATTAAAACCTTCATTTAACATACTATTTTAAAACCTTCCGCGTTTAAAATATAGTTTGTTTGCAGAATGAAGGTTTTAACAATTATTTTGTGAAGATGAAATATTATGGCGAAAACATCGTTTTATTGCCATTAAAGCATTTTAAAAATTAAATCGAATTAAGATTACCAAGGGGTTAAACCCTTAGTTTTAAAGTATTCAAGCCCAAATTATGAAAAAACACTTTATCAAAGTTGTACTTTCTTGCGCTATTATAGTAGGAGGTTTTTCAAGTTGTAAAAACTCTTCTTCCTCTTCCAAGAATGTTTCAAGAGCCACCGGATGGAAAATAAATGCCAAGGAAGGTGGGTTTCAATACAATTCTGATTTTAAGGAGCAAGAGACTCCTCCAGGAACTGTCTTTATAGAAGGTGGAACATTTACCAAAGGTAAGGTTCAAGATGATATCATGCACGATTGGAACAATACTGCAACGCAACAGCATGTTCAGTCTTTCTATATGGACGAAACAGAGGTGACCAATGTAATGTACCTGGAATATTTAGATTATCTGAAAGCGGTCTATCCACCGGAAAATCCAAATTACAAGAACATCTATACTGGAGCTTTGCCAGATACTTTGGTATGGAGAAATAGATTGGGCTTCAATGAAACCATGACCAATAATTATTTGAGACATCCAGCCTATGCGGAATATCCCGTTGTTGGTGTTAATTGGATTCAAGCAACCCAATATGCCGAATGGAGAACCGATAGAGTGAACGAAGCCATGCTAGAACGTGAAGGGTATTTGGCAGAAGATGCCAAATACAAAGCAATGAACGGTGAAATTGAAGGCACGTTCAGTACCGAAGCTTATTTAAACAATCCAGAGTCCGTATATAATGGACAAATAGATTCTTTACAAGGAAAGAACAAAAAGGATTCCATCAGTGTCTTTGCCAAAAGAACAAGTGGTGTCATCATGCCTGAATATAGATTGCCGACAGAAACCGAATGGGAATATGCCGCACAAGCACTTGTTGGGTCTAGGGAATATAATAACTATAGGGGGAGAAAAAAATATCCATGGGAAGGTGACTACACCAGAAATGGTCAGCGCGTAGGTCGTGGAGATCAATTGGCAAACTTTAAACAAGCCAAAGGTGATTACGGCGGAATTGCGGGATGGTCAGACGACGGTGCCGACATTACTGGACAGGTACAATCATACAAACCCAATGATTTTGGTCTTTATGATATGGCAGGTAACGTCTCTGAATGGGTTGCCGATGTATATCGTCCAATAGTAGATGACGAAATAAGCGATTTCAATTACTATCGTGGAAACGTCTTTATGAAGAAAGCAATCGGCGAGGATGGAAAGGTTCAAATATTACGTGACTCTATTTTGTATGACACATTGCCCAATGGCAAAATTATAGCACTCAACCTTCCAGGTGAAATAAAAGAAATTCCTGTTGGTGACGAAGAAACATACTTGAGAACAAACTTCTCCAAGAGTGATAACAGAGGCTACAGAGATGGTGACCCAGGTTCATCTAGATTCTTTCAGAGATTTAGTGATGAGTCTGACAATAGAAAAATGTATGATTCACCAAAACATAAAGTTGAACGTGATTCTACGGGTAAAATCCTTCGACAATACGATACGTCCAACTATAGGACTTCATTGATAAATGATGAGGTTCGCGTTTACAAAGGCGGTTCGTGGAGAGATAGAGCATTTTGGTTAGACCCTGCTCAACGTAGGTACCTGCCACAATATATGGCCACTGACGACATTGGATTTAGATGTGCTATGTCTCGAGTAGGTTCCAAGTCCAAAAGCAAGAACAAAACTATCCGGCACAAAAAAGCCAAATAGATACCGCAAGAATTTATTAAAAGCCCTGATTAAAATCAGGGCTTTTTTTTATCTTCGATTTATGACATTGGAACAGCTTCATACGCTTTTTTTAAAGCACCCAACCGTTTGCACGGACACCAGAAAAATAACCAAAGGGTGTATTTTTTTCGCATTAAAAGGCCCCAAATTTAATGGAAATACTTTTGCAGATGAAGCCATCAAAAATGGAGCAGAATATGTTGTAATTGATGAAGAAAAATATAAAAAATCCGACAAGCATCTATTGTTCAGTGATGTTTTGGAAACCCTTCAAAAACTTTCCACCTTCCACAGAAACCATAGTTCGGCAAAAGTAATTTCCCTTACTGGCAGCAATGGTAAAACGACCACGAAGGAATTGATCAATGTGGTACTTTCAAAAAAATACAGGACCATCGCTACACAAGGAAACTTAAACAATCACATAGGCGTTCCTCTAACATTATTGTCCATAAAGCCAGATACCGAAATAGCCATAGTCGAGATGGGTGCAAACCATCAAAGAGAAATAGCATTCTTAAGCAGTATAGCGCAACCTGATTTCGGTTACATCACAAACTTTGGAAAAGCACATTTAGAAGGTTTTGGCGGAGTAGAAGGAGTCATTAAAGGCAAAAGCGAGCTTTATGACTATCTAATTTTAAATAATAAATATGTCTTTTTAAATGCTGATGATTCCATTCAAAAACGAAAGTTGGAACTTTACACTAAAAAAATTGGCTTCAGCATAGAGGACCATCAATACTACATTATCAAATTCTTGGGCGCAAATCCATTTGTTATTATCGAATTTGAAAATGAAAAGGTCGAAACCCAACTGATCGGCAAGTATAATTTTTCCAATTGTTGCGCAGCAATTTTAATGGGAAAATATTTTAATGTTTCTATAGAGGATATCAAAAATGCAATTGAGTCTTATCGACCACAAAATAACCGTTCTCAAATTATTGATAAAAAAGACCTTAGGATTATTTTAGATGCATATAATGCCAATCCTTCCAGCATGAAAGTCGCCTTGGAGAATTTTGAAATTGTCGATGCACCCAAGAAATACTTATTTCTTGGTGATATGTTTGAGTTGGGCAAGGACGCGGAAAAAGAACACCAGGCCATCGTGGATTATATAAAAGAACTTGGTTTTACTGATGTCTACCTTATCGGGGAGAATTTTTCAAAAACCCAAACCCTTTTCAAAAAATTTAATTCTTTTGAAGATTTGAAGAAAAACATCAATACAACTTCTCTGGATAGAGGAAATGTTTTGATAAAGGGGTCTCGTGGAATGGCCCTTGAAAGAATTTTGGAGTTCCTATAACAGGTCATCCTCATGGATCAATATTTTTAAAAAAATATAATATTGAAATGATTCCCTCCTTTTTTCGACATAACAGTTGAACAATAACTGAAATCATGGAAAAAAGTATCATAGTTTTTGACGGGGAATGCAATCTATGCAATGGAGTAGTGGGGTGGCTGCTTAAATTTGCGCCGGAAGACATCTTTCATTTTGTTCCTTTCCAATCTCCTAAAGGCCAAGAATTGTTAAAGAAACATGGCTTTTCAACAAGACAACTTGAAACTGTAATTCTTTTTGATAAAAACGGAAAACACACACACTCCGATGGTTTCTTAAAAATCATTTCCAAAATACCCAAATGGAAATTAGTGGCGGCCCTTCTAGCTTTTGTCCCAAGAATTATTAGGGACACTATCTACAACATGGCATCCAAGAACAGGGTAAAATGGTTTGGAAAATCCAGAACCTGTACAGTAAGTTTTAAGTAGGGAAGTGGGATATACTGGATTCGAACCAGTGACCTCTGCCCTGTCAAGGCAGCGCTCTAAACCAACTGAGCTAATATCCCTTCATAAAAGTGCCGCAATATCGTAAAAAAGTTACCAATCTCCATATTCTGCGGAATTCTTTTGTGTTTCATGAAGCGTAATATGCAATAACTGCTCTTTTTGGAGTTTTGGTCTCAAAATGTCATAAATTATTTTGACAAAATACTCTGTTGTTGGTAAAATTTCATCAAATTCAGGACAATCTATATTTAGGTTCTTATGGTCGAACCTATCTTCAACTTCTTCTTTGATTAGTATGCCCAATACAGCCAAATCCATAACAAATCCTGTATCTGGATTCACCTCTCCCCTAATCCTTACCTCTAAATCAAAATTATGCCCATGGTAGTTAGGGCTATTGCACTTTCCAAAAACTTCAATATTTTTTGCATCGCTCCAATTGGGATTATGCAACCTATGTGCTGCATTAAAATGGGCTTTTCTACAAATCGTCGCAATCATTTCACAAAAATAGAAAAAGCCTTAGTTATACAAAGGCTATAAATGACTTTCAAAAAAATATATGTGCTGATAAAGCTTTTATTCCTTTCTTATTTCTACGTAATAGTTAAATATTTTAATCAAATCTTGCTCCAAATCAAACTTTAATTTTTCTTCTTTTACCAATTTTTCAATCTTGGCAAAGTATTTCCCAAAAAATAATTTGAGTGCTTTCTTTTTTTGTGGGACTTTGATTAACCCACTATATTCTTCATTTTTTCTAAAGGAAACATAAAAAACATCTTCCAATGGTATAAATTTAGCAGGTACAGCTTTTTCATAGCTACTTTTTATAGGTTTCGCTTCCTGAAATTTTATTCTGGACCTTTTAAAAAGGATGAACTTTTGATTTTGATGAAGCTGCTCAAAAATTCCATTTTTTACCTGTTTATTATCATCCTGAAAATCTTTAGTCAAGAAAATTCTGTTTGATCCATCCAATAACGTTACCGAATAAGTTTTGTTTTTGGATAATCCCATTATCTCGCTTTCACTTTTCTTCAGCTCAATGATATGTTCCAAAACATCAAATCGTACCAAATGAGTAGTTTTGATAGTATTTATTTTAGCTGGTCTAAACTCATCAAAAAGATATTTAGAACCTTCTACATTATCATATTTAGTATTGTTTAAATGTATAAAAAAGTCAAGCTCATTTAAACCTTCAGCACTATTCTGTACTATTTGGCATTGCAGGGATGTTAAAAAAAGTATGCTCGTCACATATGATATAATCTTTTTCATTTACAGTTATGAATTTAAAAACCACCATTAGTATGCACAAATGGTGGCTTTACAGTTTAGTTAGTCATTTTTTTAAAAGTTACCCGGGTTTTGAGTTATGTTGGGATTGTTGGTGAGTTCATCATCCACAATGGGGAAAATCACCTTATCCGCTCCTGGTGCTGATTCTGCGCCACCTGCAGGGCGCAAATTTCTATCGTTTCTTAAAAGGTCCATTCTTCTGAGTCCTTCAAAACAAAACTCCTTTCTCCTTTCCAAAAGAATGGCATCCAAATCCACAGTAACCAAAGCAGGTAATCCTGCCCTGGCTCTTACGGTATTAACATCGTTCAAAGGGGTATCACCAATGGCAGTACCACCTCTTAAATTAGCTTCTGCACGCATAAGGTACATATCAGCCATGCGCAAGACCATTCCATCTGAAGCGTTATTTACAATATCTGGATATTTTGTAGTGAAGAATGTGTCATTTCCACCGGCATCCGTCGCAGCTTGAGATAATTCGGCAAATCTTCTATCGCCAGGTTCGCCAGCGAAAACATCCAATAAATCTTGACTAAAGGGAGCATCTCCCCTTCCGCCGGGAGCAGGATTATAAAAGTTCACGTAAACTTCATCCGATCCTGGAACAGATTCATCTTGTGGCCCATCTGTAGGTGTATTGATTACGGAAAAAATGTTTTCGGGCGAGGTTGGATTATCATCATAAAAATCAAAATCTGGGGCTAAGGCATACTCCCCCGAGCTGATTACCTGATCTGCTAAATTGGCTGCACTTGCCCAATCTTCTCGATATAGGTAAAGCCTTGCAAGAAGACCTCTTGCCGCTCCAGCTTCTGCGCGTTCCCCATTATCTTCAGGCAAACTTGCCACAGCATCCAAAAGGTCCTGTTCAATGAGCGCATGAACCTCATTTACCGTAGAGCGCTCTAATTGAAATTCAGAAATATCCACTTCCGGTGCATAGGGAACCAAAACCAAAGGGACTCCCAAATTACTGCCACCACTTACTTGAAATGGTTGTGCAAAATGATTGACCAGTGTAAAATAGGTCAATGCCCTCAAAAATTTTGCCTCACCAATAAACTGTGCTTTCTCTGTTTCGGATAAATCCAGTAAATCTATATCTGGAAGGTTAACTATGATATTGTTTGCAGCTCCAATAAGCTCGTATCCATCCAACCAAATATTATCTATGGTCGTGTTTGTAGCCAATGTTTCAAACTGGTCTATTTCCTGTAAACTGGTAAAACTCCCCACAAAATTTACATCATCGGCCATAAAATCCGAAATCAATTGAGGGTTTCCGTTTAAATCCCCACTTTGATTCTTACTGTAAATACCGACGACCGCTCCATTAATTGATCCTCTTGTATCAAAAACTGTTTCAATCTCTACACTATCCTCGGGAACAACGTCTAAACGATCTTCACAAGCAAAGAAAATGCCTATACCCAAGAAAATTATTATTGCTTTATATATTTTCATTTCTATTGTTATTAAAAAGTTAGTCTAGCTCCAATTAAATATGATTTTGCCTGTGGTGCGGTAAAGAAAGATTCTCCTTGAAACCTTGGGTCAATATCATCAGTAACTTCTGGGTCTATTCCCTTCATTTCATCTTTTTTGAGTGTGAATAAATTGGTGGCCGTAGCATAGAACCTTATTCCAGAGAAAAGTCCCCCCAATTTTTCCAAAGCTTGTTCCGGCATGTTGTAACCCAACGTCACGTTTTTAACACGCAAATAAGATGCATCCAATTGCTGTTGTGTGGACCGTTGGTTGAAGGGATTGAATGTTGAGCTGTTGGGGCTTGGCAGAAAGGCATTGTCCCCTGGTTGCCTCCAAATATTCAGATTTTGCTTTCTAACATTTACTATCCCTCCAATGGCATCGGCGCCGTCCGCAAACCTTAGACCATCAATGACAACATCGTTTCCATAGGAATAATTCATAAGTACGGAAAGGTCAAAATCCTTAAAACGGAATGAATTTGTCATCCCCCCAGAAAAGTCCGGTAAAGGACTTCCAGTGACTACACGATCTCCAGAATTTGGTGTCGTCGTAATATTTCCGTTAACATCCAACCATTCTGCATCGCCTGTTTGCGAATTGATACCTACATACCTGATCAGGAAGAAATTATTTAAAGACTCGCCTTCAATTGCTCTCTGTATCGGCCCGTCTATGATTTTTCTTCCTTGTGCATCCGTGGCGGCATCCTCATTCAATTGTGTAATGGTATTTTCTATGGTGGTAATGTTAAAACTGGTTCTCCATTCAAAATCTTCAGTTAAAACATTGATACTGCTTACATCGAATTCCCATCCTTTATTTTCCAATTCCCCAATATTCCTACTTATAAATCGGAGTCCTGTTTGTGGAGGAAGCACTTGATTCAATAGAAGATCGCTCGTAGTTTTTTTGAAATATGACATGTTAAAGTTCAGTCTACCATTTAAAAAAGTAGATTTTAATCCTATATCCAATGTCTCACTTTCCTCCCACTTTAAATCTGGGTTTGGAGGTTGGTTGGGAACCACGCCCGACTCACCATTATAATCTCCAAATGCTCCTGCATTAAAAAGTCCCAAAGATGGGAAAGTGCCCAATCGGTCATTACCTACGGTTCCAATACTTGCCCTTAGTGAAAGGTAGTCTACAAAAGAGACATCATCCATAAAAGATTCATCAGAAATTATCCATCCCGCAGCAACGGACCAGAAGTATCCAAAACGATTATTGACACCAAAACGAGAAGAACCATCCCTTCTAAGTGAGCCCTCTACCAAATACCTGCCTTTATAATCGTACGAAGCTCTTGAGAAAAGTCCAAATAGTCTTGATGGGAAACGATCTCCATTTAATACTGATGGTGTTGAACCAGAGCCTAAATTTCTAAGACCGTCCGTTAAAAACCCTGTAGATGATACGTTGAGTCGTGTTCTTAAGGTTTCTTCGTAATTGAGTCCCAATAATATATTAAGGCTATGGTCCTCGCCCAGATTTGGTGTATAATTAAGAGTTTGGTTGGTCAACCATCTTTCTTCCCTTACACTTACCACTTGACCGAGACCGCCCGGCGTATTGAATTCTGCTTCTCTGGTGGTTTCTTCTACACTAAGCCAATCCATTCCAAATTCTGAACGCCAAGTAAGACCTTCAAAAGGAGTTATTTCAGTAAATGCATTACCGATAACCCTAAAGGTCTTGAGCTCTCTATCATCTAAAGCTACCCTAGCAAATATATTGGGAATGAAAGACCCCGACTGCAAAAAATTACCTTCATCATCGAACGCACGCACTACAGGACTTTGAAGAAAAGCAGTTGTGAATGGGGCATCGATTTCATTTTCAACAAAAACCCTTGCCAGGCGATTGTTGGTTATCCCCAGATTCATTCCTGCCTTTAGCCAATTTGTAACATCAGAATCTATATTTATTCTAGCTCCAGTACGCTGTTGATCGTTACCTATTACAAATCCTTGTGCATCCTGAAAATCCAAACCAAAGAAGTACGACGTTTTCTCGCCTCCGCCTCTAACGCCCAGATTATAGTTTTGGGATATTCCAGTGCGCTGTACACCTTCCAGCCAATCCGTACCGCCAGAACCAATCGCGCCCAATCCTAAATCTTCCGGAGTTGTTAAGGTCCCGTTTTGGATGGTTGCTATTTCTGATTTCCATTGCCTGAATTCATCAGCCGACAAAATATCCGGAACATCGGTTGATTCTGAAAATTGTGTACTTATATCCAAAGTAAGCTGTGCCTTGGAGTTACGTCTACCCTTTTTAGTCGTTATCAATACAACACCGTTTGCTCCTCTTGACCCATAAATAGACGTTGCACCGGCATCCTTTAATACAGTAAGGGATTCAATATCATTTGGATTAACATAGGAAAGTGGATTAATGTCGGTATTGCCACCTCTGTTCAATGTATTTCCTTCTGTATCCGTAATGGGAACTCCGTCAATCACAATCAACGGTTGACTACCTGAATTTATGGAGTTTACCCCCCTTACCCTAATGACAGCAGCAGATCCTAAAACCCCTGAAGCATTTACAATTTGTGTACCTGCACTTTGTCCTTGCAACAACTGATCTGCAGAAACTACTTGCAAGTTCTCGATAGCCTCTTCCTTTACTATTCCAACGTTCTGAATGATTTTTCTTTCTTCTTGATTGCCGTAACCGATCACTACAACTTCTTCCAATTGTGAAGCATCTTCCTCCATTTGGATGTCTATAGTGCTTTGACCTCCAATGGTACGTTGTACGGTTCTTTGTCCTAAGTACGTGAACACCAATACTTGTCCTTCACTGGCATTGATGGTATAGTTGCCATCAAAATCGGATTGGGTTCCATTGGCCGTGCCCTCTACCACAATGTTTACACCAGGCAGGGGCATTCCGCCTTGGTCCGTTATAGTACCTGTGATTGTTTTTTCTTGGGAATGTGCAAATGCCATAAAAAATAGCATAACAAAAAATGTCCCAAATAGCTTTTTTACTTTCATAGAATTAAAAGTTTTGTTAGTAATTAATGAGTTAGCGCAACTGAGAAAGGAAGGCGGGAGAAGGTTTTTGATAGCTAATTCAAATAATACTCCCTAGTACGAAAACAAAACTTAATGGAAAGTTTCTATTTATATGGTAGCAAGGCATCTCACCGCCTTACCTTTACAATTGCAACCACAAAACAATCATATAAGCGTTCCGTGAAGGTTCTGCCCGATAAGGGTTTACGTAAGAAATATTCGGGATGCTTTACCTATTTTCGGATAAATCGATAAGATATACTATCATTAAAATATTATCCATAAAAATGTAATTTAGGTGTTTAAGTATAGCTGTTTACAGTAAATTTCTTTGAGCCAATAAAAAATATGAGATTATCTAATGCAATAACCTACTCGTTCATAGGAATTTTCCTTTATCTATTTTCTAGTTGTGATATTCAAAACACAGGTGAAACGGTGACGATTGCAGCAGCGGCAAACATGAGGTATCCTTTGAAGGAACTCACGAAAGCTTTTACAAAAGAAACAGGAATAAAATGCAATTTGGTAATAAGTTCGTCGGGTACCTTAACTGCACAGATAAAACAAGGAGCGCCTTACGATATTTTTGTTTCTGCCGATACAACATATCCAGAAGAAATATGGGAAAGCGGATTAACTGAAAAACCTCCTAAAATTTATGCCTATGGAAAATTGGTGCTCTGGACCATGAAATCAGGCATAAAACCAGCTATATCCATGCTAAAAAATGACTCGATAAGCCATATCGCCATAGCCAATCCTAAAATTGCACCTTACGGTAGGGCGGCAATATCCGTTTTAAACCATTACAAGCTTTTGGATGAAGTTGAAGACAAATTGGTTTATGGGGAAAGTATATCACAGACAAATCAGTTCATATTATCAACTTCTGCACAATTGGGGTTTACAGCTATGTCCGTTGTATTGGCACCAGAATTGAAGAAGAAAGGCACTTGGGTTGAGCTGGAAAATAACCTTTATGAACCGATAGCACAAAGCGCAGTGCAGATAATCCATAAAGAGGTCAATAAAGAATCGGCCGAGTCGTTCTATGATTTCTTATTTAGTAAGAAAGCCAGGGAAATTTTAGAAAACTTCGGATATTCGGTGAATGAATAGCTTAAATGGACATATAACCCATATAAAAGTGAATGGTAGTCTATCATTGGTTACAATTGGTTTGGGCAAAAATGCAACAATACAAAGTATTGTTATAGAAACTCCAAAAACAGCACCTTATCTACAAACGGGCAAACCAGTAAAGGTTTTCTTTAAAGAGACTGAAGTGATTATAGGCAATAACGAAAATCATGCTATCACACTTCAAAATAGAATTCTTGGAACTATTAAAGAAATTGAAAAAGGAACGCTGTTGAGCAAAGTTTCAATCGATTCCGATGCTGGAAAACTTATCTCTGTTATAAGTACCGATTCTTGCGAATATTTAAATTTAAAAAAGGGTGATATGGTTTTTGCTATGGTCAAGTTGAACGAAATCATGCTTTCGGAATGATAGATTGGAATCCATTGTTGTTAACTTTTGAGCTGGCAATTGCAACTACTGTAATTTTGTTGATTCTATCCATTCCCTTGGCCTATTGGCTTTCCAATACTAAAACCCGTTTTAAAGCAATAGTGGAAACTTTGGTAAGCATGCCGCTGGTTTTACCTCCAACGGTTATAGGATTTTATTTTTTAATGGCCTTTAGCCCGAACAATTTTTTTGGTGAATGGATCAATGAATGGTTAGGGATTACATTGGTTTTTTCATTTCCTGGACTGGTTATCGCCTCTATAATTTACAGCTTACCATTTATGGTCCATCCCATTCAATCGGGACTTTCAAATCTACCCAAATCCATACAGGAAGCGGCCTACGTTATGGGAAAATCAAAATTGACGACCCTTTTCAGAATACAACTCCCAAACATTAAAACGTCCTTGCTTACCGGAATCGTACTTTCCTTTGCCCATACAGTTGGAGAGTTTGGTGTGGTCCTGATGATTGGTGGAAATATACCTGGAAGGACAAAAGTGGCTTCCATTGCCATTTATGATGAAGTGGAAGCGCTCAATTATGAAGCTGCGAACCTATATTCCATTATACTGTTTGCAATAACTTTTTGTATTCTACTAGCTGTTTATTTGAAAACTGGAAAACATCTGAATAAACTAGGAAGATGATTGAACTGGATATTGATAAAAAATTACATGCAGCCGATGGAGAAATGAATCTTGGACTTCATTTCTCCATTGAAAAGGGTAAATTGATTACGCTTTATGGAGAGTCAGGTGCAGGAAAAACATCAACGTTAAGGTTATTATCCGGATTAATGAAACCGGACAAAGGGAAAATCATCGTAAAAGGAAAAACATGGTTTGATTCTGATAAAAAAACCAATCTCCCCCCACAAAAAAGGAAAATAGGCTACGTGTTCCAAGATTATGCCTTGTTCCCAAACATGACTGTATATAAAAACCTTGAGTTTACATTAAGCAAAGGTCAAGACAAGAAGAAAGTATCCGACCTGATTGAAATTATGGAACTAGGTGAACTCCAATATAGAAAACCCGAAACTTTGTCAGGTGGCCAAAAACAACGTGTAGCTTTGGCAAGGGCATTGGTCGAACAGCCTGAAATTTTGTTGTTGGATGAGCCATTGGCCGCATTGGATATTAAAATTCGCTTAAAACTACAGGACTATATTCTAAAAGTGCACCGCGAATTCAATCTAACTACCCTGCTCATAAGCCATGATATTGGTGAAATCAATAAGCTATCAGACCATGTTATTTTTTTGGAAAAAGGAAAAGTCGTCCGCCAAGGAAATCCAGATGACCTTTTTATAAACAGAAATATAAGCGGCAAATTTAAGTTTACGGGCGAAATTCTCAAGATTGAAAAACAAGAAATAGTCAATATTGCTACGGTTCTTATACAATCCAGTGTTGTAAAAGTCATTGTTCTAGATTCTGAAATTCAACAATTGCGTGTTGGTGATAAAGTCATGGTTGCCACTAAAGCATTCAATCCTATTCTCTATAAAGTTGAAATCTAGATTAGTTGACCGAACTCTTGCGAACCTTCAAAAAATCATCTTGAAAAAAAAGCTCGCCGAAGTTTTTTTTAAGTGAAAACTTCGGCGAGCGAAGGTGGGCGCGAAGGGATTCGAACCCCTGACCCTCCCGATGTAAAATCGGGATGTCCTGAAACACTACTTCCCTATTAATTTTTCGATCATCTTGCGGCTCTTCCATCGCTTGATCTGCTTTTCCCTTGACATGGCCTCGGTCTTAGAAACGAACCCTTCGACGAACTTGATCTCCCAGTCCTTTGCCCTGCCCGTAAACCCTTTATGGAACTGGTTGTGCTTTATAAGGCGGGCTTCCAGGTTTTCGGTATACCCGATATAGAACTTATCGAGGACCCGTGAATATAATATATAGGTGTAGAACATCGTGTAAAGGAAAAGGCCTCCCATACATGGGAAGCCTTTGTGGGCGCGAAGGGATTCGAACCCCTGACCCTCCCGATGTAAAATCGGGATGTCCTGAAACACTACTTCCCTATTAATTTTTCGATCATCTTGCGGCTCTTCCATCGCTTGATCTGCTTTTCCCTTGACATGGCCTCGGTCTTAGAAACGAACCCTTCGACGAACTTGATCTCCCAGTCCTTTGCCCTGCCCGTAAACCCTTTATGGAACTAGTTGTGCTTTATAAGGCGGGCTTCCAGGTTTTCGGTATACCCGATATAGAACTTATCGAGGACCCGTGAATATAATATATAGGTGTAGAACATCGTGTAAAGAAAAAGGCCTCCCATACATGGGAAGCCTTTGTGGGCGCGAAGGGATTCGAACCCCTGACCCCTTGGGTGTAAACCAAGTGCTCTGAACCAACTGAGCTACGCGCCCGAAATCTTTATTTTTCGGGAACCTGAACCCTCCCGATGCAAAATCGGGATGCCCTGAACCAACTGAGCTAAGCGCCCTATTAATTTTTCCCAAATGGGAGTGCAAATATAGCACCATTTTTTCTTTACCAAAAAGAAAAAGATAAAATATCTAAACCACCTCTGCCACTACAAAGGTACTGCCGCCAACATATACTAAATCTCTTGGTTTCGCATTCTTTACGGCTGCCTCAAGCCCCTTACCAACAGATTTAAAGACTTTACCCTTCAAATTAAAGTTAGAGGCGATAGCTTTTAACTCATCAGCAGATAGTCCTCTTGGTATATTTGGTCTTACAAAATAGTACTCAGCTTCTTTTGGAAAAAGGGGAAGCACGTCATCTAGACTCTTATCGTTAACAAAACCCAGAACAAAATGAACTTGTGAAAATCCAAGTTTTTCTATTTGCTGCATTACCAAAGTTAGACCTTCCTTATTATGGGCAGTATCACATATTATTTTAGGGTTTTCTCCCAAAACTTGCCATCTTCCCAAAAGTCCGGTGTTGGTAACAGTATTTTTAAGTCCTACTTCTATGTGTTTATCTTGAATCTTGAAACCTTTTAGCTCATTTATTACAGCTACTACACCTTTGCAGTTTTTTTTCTGATAACTGCCGAGTAAATCCGTTTCGTAGTTTTTTATATCAATATCTTCAGCAAAAATGATTTCAGTATTTTTTTGGGCTGCAATCATCCTAAATATGACTTCTGTTTCAGGTTGTTTTTCGCTTATTACTACAGGTATATTTTTTTTGATGATACCAGCTTTTTCCAAAGCAATTTTTTGTAAGGTATTGCCTAAAATCTGCACATGGTCCAATCCTATATTGGTGATAAGTGAAATCTCTGGAGTAATAATGTTCGTAGAATCCAACCTTCCCCCCAATCCAACTTCAATTACTGCTATATCGACTTTCTCTTTTGCAAAATAGTTGAACGCCATACCAACGGTCATTTCAAAAAAAGAAAGTTCATTTTGGTCTAGAAAGTTTTTGTTGACATCAACAAATTTCTGGATATAATCTTCACTGACCTTTTCTCCGTTGATTTTGATTCGTTCCCTAAAATCCTTTAAATGTGGAGATGTATACAGGCCTACTTTATACCCAGCTTGCTGTAAAATTGAAGCAAGCATATGGCTACTTGAACCTTTTCCATTGGTCCCCGCTACGTGGATACTTTTAAATTTCTTTTCGGGATTTCCAAGCACTTTTGAAAAAGAAATAACATTGTCCAACTTGTCCTTGTAAGCTAAAGAACCTTTTTGTTGGTACATTGGAAGCTGCTGAAACATCCAATCCAAAGTTGCTGCGTAAGTCATGAATTATTGACCTAACTTAAAATTGACCACTACAAAACCAATCTGTTGGGAAGGAGCATTGGAATCTAAGTTCCATTTATGCTGCTGAGCTGTTTCTCTTGCAGGCTTCAGTAAACAAGGAGCATTATTCGTAGTTCCTTTTACTCCTGGAGTGGCATCTATTACTTTTCCGTTTCTATCCACAACGATTCTAACGACTACGCGGCCTTCCTCATTGCATTCTTGTTGCACTTTTCCACTATTCACCAAAGAGCGTCCATTCAACCCATAACCGCCTGTCCCGCTTCCGCTACCTGGACTGCCATAATAGCTTGTGGCGTAAGGATCACCATCTGGTTGACCTTTGCCTCCAGCCTTATTATCATCTCCTTCACTGCCTGTAGTTGTACCATCAGATTTACCAATGCCACCGATCAAGGCATCGAGACTCTTTTTCTTTGCTTCTTGTTCTTTTCTTTTCTGCTCTTCGGCTTTTTTTCTTTCCAGTGCAACACGCTCTGCTTCGGCCTTTGCCTTTTTAGCAGTTTCATCAGCCTTGCGCTTAGCTTCTTTCTGCTGATTGATTTTTATAGTTTCTTCAGATTCATTGGTCAGAACCTCTTCTACGGGTTTGTTTTCCGCAGTTTCTTGTTCTTGAAATTGTTCTGGAATTTCTTCGGCAGGGGTCGCCTGTTCTGTTTTTGGTTCTGAACGGACTTTTTCTTTGGGCTGTACTTCACCGCTGCCAAAATCCATTGTGCCAAAGTTCACTGCAATACCATTTTCAATAGGGGGGTCCATGTAGGTTAAGCCTATATAGAAAAGCAACAGCAATAGCACACTTAACAACAATGTGGTAAGCGTGAATGATTTTTTCTTGTGTCTCGTATCTAAAAATGACATTATTTTGGCCGCACAGCCAAGATAACCTTATAACTATTCCTATTGGCAATGTCCATTACGTTTACGGCTTCTTTAATTGCCACGCTTTCTTCCGCCCTTAGAATGATTGTAGGCTTTTCTTGACCTTCGAGTGCCTTTTTTAATTCAATTTCAATGTATTCCTCGTTAATCCTTTCATTGTTTACAAAATACTCCAAGTTTTTATTGATTGTAACCGAAACATTTTGTGTATTGGTAGATTTTCCCTTTGCTTTTGGCAACAATAAATCCAAAGCGTTGGGAGCGTTGGAGGTTAGCATGAAAAATACCAACAACAGGAATACAATATCCGTCATTGAAGACATACTAAACTCTGGGCTTACTTTATTTCTTCCTTTTAATTTCATTCTGAAATTTAGATAGGTTCATTCAACAGATCCAAAAATTCTACAGCATTGGCTTCCATTTTGTGCACCACTTTGTCTGTCCTGTTCACTAAATGATTATAGCCAATGTAAGCTATAATACCAACTACCAATCCTGCTACTGTCGTTGTCATAGCAGTATAGATTCCTGAAGCCAATGAACCCATTTCTGCTTGGCCGCCACTACTCGCCATTTCATGAAAAGCCAAAATCATTCCGATTACGGTCCCCAAAAATCCTATCATTGGAGCCGCACCTGCTACAGTTGCCAAGACACTCACGTTCTTTTCGAGTTTGTATACTTCAAGTGTTCCTGCATTTTCAATTGCGGTATTAATATCATCCAAAGGTTTTCCTATTCGGGACACCCCTTTTTCTGTCAGTCGTGCAACAGGAGAATCTGTTTGGGCGCACAAAAGTTTTGCAGCTTCCAATTTACCGCTCATCACGTGATCGCGAATCTGGTTCATGAAGTTTTTATCAATTTTTGAGGCGGCCTTTATGGCAAAGATCCGTTCAAAATAAATGTAAAGTGCTGTAAAAAGAAGAACAAAAAGCACTGCTATAATAATAATACTGCCCGCTCCCCCATTAACGATCAAATCGATAACGGATAGGGTTTTCTCCTCTGAGATGGATGTCCCGATCTCAGCCCCTTCTTCTAAATCTTGAAAAAAAATCATATAAAATCCCCAATTTAAGTTGCAATAATAACGGAGATTTTTGACCTAAAGTATTTTTTATAAAAAATATCGCATAACTATAAAACAAATTGCTCCCGCAATAAAACCTATTGCCGCAAGCCATGCTATTTTTTTAAGATACCAAAAGAAATCTATTTTCTCCATCCCCATAGCCACCACCCCTGCAGCAGAACCAATAATGAGCATGCTACCACCTGTACCGGCAGAGTATGCTATAAAATGCCAGAGAGGATTATCCTGAGGCTCAGAAAACATTCCCAAACTTGCTGCTACTAAAGGCACATTATCAATTACTGCTGAACCAAAGCCAAGTATAATGACGACAAGGTCAGAAACTTCCGTTCCCGGCAATTCAGTGCCCATCAAACCAATACCTTCTTTGAGATTATCCGCAAAATTGAACAGCAGCCCTAATGATTCCAATGCGGCAACAGCCATTAAGATACCCAAGAAAAATAATATGCTTGGCAATTCTATCTTGGTCAATGCACTATGCACAGGACCGCTATGTGACTCAGCATCACTATCCATATCAACAGATGAGATAGTAATCTTGGAATTACTGTAAATTTCCGCGAAAGTGGCAACTACCGCCAAGGACAACATCATTCCCACATAAGGTGGCAAATGTGTTACTGTTTTAAAAATTGGAACAAAGACAATCGCTCCCAATCCCAAATATAACATGGTCGAACCGAATTTTGATTTTGGCGGCTCTGTTTCCTCACTATCTATAGTTCCTTTAAAGGCAGGCAGAAATGATGCTATAAATGTCGGTACCAACATACATACTAAAGATGGTATCAATAAGTAGCCAATTAACCTACTTGTGGTAACTTTATCACCTATCCATAACATGGTAGTGGTAACATCACCTATTGGAGACCAAGCTCCGCCCGCATTTGCCGCAACAATAATTAATCCTGCATACCACAACCTATCATTTCGTTCCCTAACGATTTTCTGTAAAATAGAAATCAAGACTATAGTTGCCGTAAGATTATCTATTATAGCAGAAAGTATAAATGCCAAGAAAGCAAAAATCCATAGTATTCTACGTTTGCTTCTTGTCTTTATAAAGGATTTAATTGTTGCGAAACCATCGAAATAATCAATAATTTCTACAATGGTCATTGCTCCCAGAAGGAATACCAAAATCTCAGCTGTTTTTCCCAAGTGGTGCAACAGGGATTCTTCCATGATATGCATCTTTTCTTCATGATCTAGAAGACCAAAATTGTCCAAAAGTGCATGCTTGCCAGAATCAAACCAAGTTGTAAAGCCGTCAATTCCAAATGCTATAAGCGCCCACAAGATAGCCATCATTGCCAAAGCGGGAATGAGTTTATCTATCTTAATAGTATGTTCAATGGTAATAGCGAGGTATCCGATGACGAATACGGCAATTAGAACGGTCTCCATATTTAGTTGGTTTATTTATGTAAAACTTTTTATTAAATGTAATCCACTTTGCTAAAGATATTCAAAATGAGTTTTCCCTCATAATCTAAATCTTAGAAAAATGATGAAAAAACATGTTTATCTCTTGGTTAGCCTAATTATAGAATTAAGATTGAATCATTCTCGCTTTTTGCAACTATTTATCGAGAAATTATTATCATAAAGTTATATTTGTAGTCCATTTTTAATTATTTCACAATTTTATGGATTTCACACTTTCCGAAGAGCAGTTAATGGTACAACAGGCTGCAAAAGATTTTGCCCAGAATGAACTTTTTCCCGAAGTGATAGAGCGAGATGATGCTCAAAAATTCCCTACAGAACAGGTAAAAAAAATGGGGGAACTCGGTTTTATGGGAATGATGGTTAACGAAAAGTACGGTGGAAGCGGGCTTGATACACTCTCATATGTCCTTGTCATGGAAGAACTTTCTAAAATAGATGCGTCGGCTTCAGTAATCGTTTCGGTGAACAACTCTTTAGTTTGTTGGGGATTGGAAACTTTTGGTACCGAAGAGCAAAAGCAAAAGTACCTTACAAAACTTTCCACTGGGGAAATCATAGGAGCATTTTGTCTTTCTGAGCCTGAGGCAGGCAGCGATGCCACTTCGCAAAAAACAACGGCATTAGACAAAGGTGACCACTATATTTTAAATGGCACCAAAAACTGGATAACAAATGGTAGTACAGCAGAAATATACTTGGTAATAGCCCAAACTGATGTTGAAAAAGGCCATAAGGGCATTAATGCCCTAATTGTTGAAAAAGGTATGGAGGGTTTTGAAATAGGACCAAAAGAAAATAAACTGGGAATCCGTGGAAGCGATACGCATTCCTTAATCTTTAACGATGTCAAGGTTCCCAAAGAAAATCGAATCGGAGAAAATGGGTTTGGGTTTAAGTTTGCAATGAAAACCCTAGCTGGCGGGAGAATTGGAATTGCGGCCCAAGCTTTGGGTATAGCTGCCGGAGCCTATGAACTTTCAAAAAAATATGCAAAAGAACGAAAAGCTTTTGGCACGGAGATAGCAAACCACCAAGCAATAGCTTTTAAATTGGCGGACATGCATACCAAAATTCAAGCAGCACGCCATTTGGTCTACCAGGCTGCATGTGATAAAGACAATGGTGCTGATTACACGCTCTCTAGTGCCATGGCCAAATTATATGCATCAGAAGTAGCTATGGAAACCACAGTAGAAGCTGTTCAAATTCATGGTGGAAATGGTTTTGTAAAGGATTATCACGTAGAGCGATTAATGCGAGATGCAAAAATCACCCAGATTTATGAAGGTACATCCGAAATTCAAAAAATCGTTATTTCTAGGAGTATTTTAAAATAAGAAGTTTATTTGAAGAACGTATTTTTATACCCCTATATATAATAGGGGCTTATGCCATTAATAACTTTTTTTAAAGTGTTTTGGCATTATTTTTCTAGCACTCAAGGACAAATTTATTGTCATAATAATGATTCACCCCGTAATTTACTATATCCCTGTACTTTTTTACATCTATTTTGAGATAATCTCAATTTAACCTATCTCAAATTTTGTATTTGAACATTTTTTAACCATTTAATCAAAACCTTGATTATTCTTTTGAGTATGATTCAAAATATTGATTTTTATTCATTAATAATGATATTTTTGAATAAATACCATAATAATGAGGTTAGAAAAACAAGGCTTATACCTTCCTGAATTTGAGCATGATAATTGTGGAGCAGGTTTTATCTGTAGTTTAAAAGGCAGAAAATCCAATGATATTATACATAAAGCTCTTGAAATTTTAGACAAACTAGAGCATAGAGGGGCTGTAAGTTCTGATGGCAAGACTGGGGACGGAGCAGGAATACTAATTGATATCCCTCATGATTTCTTTACGGAAGTGTGTAATTTTAATCTCCCAAAAGCAGGTGAATATGCTGTAAGCAACGTTTTCCTTCCGCGAAAAGAGAATCAACGGGATTTTTGTGTTTCAAGCTTAGAAAAAAATATAAAAAAACAAGGCCTAGTGTTATTGGGGTGGCGAGATGTACCCGTGAACCGTTCTGTACCTGGAAGAATTGCTAGCGAAACAGAGCCCTATGTGAAACAGGTTTTTATTGGCAGAGGCAATGCTATTGACGATTTTCAATTTAACTTAAAACTATTTATCGCCAGAAAAATTACAGAACACACAATCATAAAAAGTAAACTTTCACAACATCAGTTTTTCTATCTACCAAGTCTCTCCACCAAAATCATCATTTTTAAAGGATTATTGGTACCAAATGACATTAGCAGATATTACGAAGACCTTTTGGATCCCAGGGTAGTAACGCGATTAGCTCTAGTACATCAGCGATTTTCGACCAATACTTTCCCAACATGGGATTTAGCCCAACCTTTCCGCTACATGTGCCACAATGGAGAAATAAACACTCTTAGAGGAAATGTATCTAGAATGCGTTCCAGGGAAGAACTGCTAAAAAGCGATTGGTTTGGCGATGATATTAAAAAAATATTACCAGTTGTACTGCCAAGAAAGTCAGACTCGGCAAGTATGGATATGGTTGTCGAACTTTTGCTTATGACGGGTCGTTCTTTACCAGAGGTTATGATGCTGTTAGTTCCTGAAGCATGGGAAAAAAATGCAGAAATGTCGTCATCCAAAAGAGCATTTTATGAATATAATTCTTGCTTAATGGAACCATGGGACGGACCTGCTTCCATTCCATTTACAGATGGAAACTATATAGGCGCCGTTTTGGATAGAAATGGTTTAAGGCCTTCAAGATATTCGGTTACAAAAAAGGGTTATGTAATCATGTCATCAGAAACCGGTGTGGTTGAATTGGAGCCAGAGGACATCGAATTCCACGGAAGGCTGGAACCAGGAAAGATGTTCTTGGTCAATATGGAGGAAGGTCGAATAATCAATGATGAAGAAATAAAAGAATCGATTGCTGGAAAACATCCTTACAAAAAATGGCTCAAGAACAACTTGGTACACTTAAAGGATATTCCATATAATGAGTGTCCCGTTTTTTTTGGGGAGTTTCCTTTGGATACCAGACGTGCAGCATTTGGGTATACTCTTGAGGATATTAATACTATTATCTTGCCCATGGCCAAAAATGGTAAGGAACCTATTGGCTCTATGGGTTCAGATACACCAATAGCCGTTTTATCCGAACGACCACAATTGCTTTATAACTACTTCAAGCAATTATTTGCCCAAGTCACTAACCCCCCGTTGGATGGCATCAGGGAAGAACTGATTACGGATATAAGTTTGACTTTGGGCAGTGACCAAAACATTTTTGATGTCACAGAACTGCATTGTAGAAAACTAAAAATTCAAAATCCGGTAATTTCTAAAGAAGATTTGGATAAAATAAAAAATTATGATGCAAGTCCGGATTATAAGGTTATCTCTATTTCCATTCTATATGAAATTGCAAAAGGTCATAATGGATTGGAAGAGGCTTTGGAATCAGTTCTAAAACAAGCCTCAATTGCAATTGACGGAGGTGCCAATATCATTATTCTATCTGACAGAATGGTAAGTTCCGAAATGGCTGCAATACCCGCCCTTTTGGCATGTTCATTTGTGAACAGCGGTTTAAGGAAATTAAGAAAGCGTTCCAAGCTCAGTATCATAATTGAATCTGCGGAGCCTAGGGAAGTACATCACTTTGCATTGTTATTTGGATTTGGTGCAAGTGCCATCAATCCATATTTGGTAAATGAGATTATTGGAGAACAAATCCAAGAAAACGACATTACGGAATACACTTTTGATGAAGCTATAAAAAATTACAATAAGGCGGTTGGAAAAGGAATTTTAAAAGTGATGAACAAAATCGGAATCTCCACATTGAATTCCTATAGAGGTTCTCAGTTGTTCGAGTGTATAGGCATCAATACAAAAGTGGTAGATAAATATTTTCCAAATACACCAACTCGTATTCAGGGTATAGGTCTTTATGAAATTGAAAAAGAAATAGCAAAGCGCCACAAAAAAGCTTTCAAGAGCCAAGATTTGGCAGCAAATCTTAACATTGAGATTGGTGGAGAATATCGCTGGAGAAGAGACGGGGAAAAACACATGTTCAATCCATTAAGTATTGCAAAGCTTCAAAAGTCGGTACGAAATAACGAACCGGATACTTATAAAGAATATTCTAAATTGGTAAATGAACAATCCAAAAATTTAATGACGATACGGGGACTGTTCGAATTTTCCAACTATGACCCTATTCCAATTGAAGAAGTGGAACCATGGACAGAAATTGTAAAGCGATTTAAGACCGGTGCCATGTCGTATGGAAGCATTAGCAAAGAAGCACATGAAAATCTGGCCATCGCCATGAATAGAATCGGAGGAAAAAGTAATTCCGGTGAAGGTGGCGAAGATTCTGAACGCTTCTATAAAAATCAAACTGGTGACTGGAAGAACAGTGCCATTAAACAAGTAGCTTCAGGCAGGTTTGGTGTAACATCAGATTATCTGACCAATGCCAAAGAAATACAAATAAAAATGGCACAGGGTGCCAAGCCTGGAGAAGGCGGTCAATTACCAGGCCCAAAAGTTAACCCCGCCATTGCCAAAACAAGGAACTCAACCCCATATGTAGGATTAATTTCACCACCGCCACATCACGATATTTATTCCATAGAGGATTTATCACAACTGATCTATGATTTAAAATCAGCCAATAGAGATGCAAGGATCAACGTAAAATTAGTTTCAGAAGTTGGGGTTGGAACGGTCGCAGCAGGGGTTTCAAAAGCAAAAGCCGACGTTATTTTGATATCGGGGTTCGATGGGGGTACTGGTGCATCACCACTTACATCATTAAAACATGCTGGTCTCCCTTGGGAATTAGGAATAGCCGAGGCACAACAAACCTTGGTCATGAATGATTTGAGAAATCGAATAGTCTTGGAATGCGATGGACAATTGAAAACTGGTAGGGATGTTGCCGTAGCCTGTCTTTTAGGAGCAGAAGAATTTGGTTTTGCCACAGCGCCCCTAGTGGCATCAGGTTGTATTATGATGCGTGTTTGCCATCTAAACACCTGTCCCGTAGGTATAGCTACCCAAAAACCCGAACTTCGTAAAAAGTTTAAAGGGAAACCAGAACATGTAGTTAATTACATGTATTTTGTTGCGGAAGAACTGCGTGGTATCATGGCCAAACTTGGTTTTAGAACCATTGACGAAATGGTAGGCCAGGTACAAAAATTGGACAGAAAATCGGCAATAGAACATTACAAAGCTGCGGGTATTGATTTAAGTCCGATACTTTATCAAGTAGACGTGCCTGAAGAAACTAAATTCCATAACACTGATAAACAAACCCATAATATTGAAAAATCCATAGAGTTTGATATTATAGCCCAGGCTCACCCAGCGTTGTTCAGAAAAGAAAAGATTTCTTTAGATTTCCCCATATATAATACAGATCGTGCTGTCGGAGCAATTATTAGTAACGAAATTTCTAAAATCTATGGTGCAGATGGGTTACCGGACAATACGCTGAAACTCAATTTTACAGGGTCGGCAGGGCAAAGTTTTGGTGCTTTTGCTACAAAAGGACTTACTATGGTGGTCAATGGAAATACAAATGATTATTTAGGAAAAGGACTTTCTGGAGCAAAACTGATTATTAAAGTTCCTTATAAATCTACTTTGAAACCTGAAGATAATATTATTACTGGCAACGTAACACTTTATGGCGCCACTTCAGGAGAAGCATATATCAACGGTAAGGCAGGAGAACGTTTCTGTGTCAGAAATTCTGGAGCAAAGGCCGTAGTTGAAGGTATAGGTGATCATGGTTGCGAATACATGACAGGAGGGATTACTGTGATTTTAGGTAGTGTGGGAAGAAATTTTGGAGCTGGCATGAGTGGTGGTATAGCCTACGTTTTTGATACGGATAGATCTTTTGAAAAAAGATGCAATGCGGAAACATTGAATTTTCTGCCCGTTGAAGAGGATATTGATATTAGACAGTTAAAAGAACTTATAGAGAATCATTACAATGCCACGTTAAGCCCTTTGGCACAGAATATTTTAGAAAATTGGGAAAAACACCTATCAAAATTTGTAAAAGTTTTTCCAGAAGAATACCGACAAGCTCTAATTAGACTAGAAAAAGAAAAATTACAAACTTTATAATTTGAGATATGGGAAAGATTACTGGCTTTATGGAATTTGACAGAAAAGTAGAAGCCTATGTACCTGTCAAAAAAAGAATTAAGAATTATAATGAGTTTACTGTTCCATTAAAGGAAAAAGAATTAAAAAATCAAGGTGCCCGTTGCATGGATTGTGGTATTCCTTTTTGTCATAGCGGCTGTCCTTTAGGAAACCTAATCCCAGACTTTAACCATGCGGTATACCAGGGAAAATGGGAAAAAGCTACTAAAATTCTACATTCAACCAATAACTTTCCGGAATTTACAGGTAGATTATGTCCCGCTCCATGTGAAGAATCTTGTGTGCTGGGCATAAATGAAGACCCTGTTTCTATAGAAAACATCGAAAAGAACATCGTTGAAACAGCTTTTGAAAATGGTTGGATCAAACCAGAGCCCCCGATTAATCGAACTAGCAAAAAAGTTGCTGTTGTAGGGTCAGGTCCTGCTGGACTTGCTACGGCCCAGCAATTAAATAGAGCAGGGCATTCCGTTACTGTTTTTGAACGTGACGAAAAAATTGGTGGTTTATTACGTTATGGTATTCCTGATTTTAAATTGGAAAAAAGCATAATTGATAGACGTCTTGATATTATGACCAAAGAAGGAATTATCTTTAGAACAGGTGTACATATTGGTTTTGATATTGAAGCTAAAGAACTCCAAAAGAAGTTCGATGCAATTGTACTTTGTGGCGGTGCCTCAATTAGACGAAATCTTCCAATACCCGGTTCAGAGTTAAAAGGCATAGTACAAGCCATGGATTTTCTTCCTCAAAACAATAGAAAAGTTGATGATATTCCATATAAAGGTGAAGAGATTTCCGCCAAAGAAAAAAAGGTAATTGTCATTGGTGGAGGAGACACAGGTTCTGATTGTATTGGAACTTCTATTCGCCAAGGAGCAGTTTCAGTTATTAATTTTGAAATCATGCCCAAATCAACTATACATAGACCCGAAGGACAACCATGGCCATTTTGGCCCATGCGATTAAGGACAAGTTCATCACATAAAGAAGGAGCTGAACGAGTTTTCAGTATTTTGACCAAAAAATTTATAGGTGATCAAGATGGTAACTTAACAGGACTTATTACTTCAGAAGTATATTGGGAAAAGAAGCCCGGTGAACGTC
>NZ_CP030104.1:3485000-3772469 GCF_003269425.1 Flagellimonas maritima
CAAGTGGAGTAATACGTCTTGGGATTTGACCGTTTTGTTCTATTAATATTTCGGCTCCATCTTTATAATATCTTGCTGACATTGTCCTCGTAATGTTATTTGTAAACGGCATTTGAATCATATTAAAACCGAAACCATTTCCCAATCTTTGATGTCTGTTTCTATGTCTTTGGAGAGCATTCCAAGTCCCAAGTCCTAAAGTATATTTATCTCCGTGTGTTTCTCTTATTTCTACTTCAGGAATAATAATATCCTCCAATTCATAGATTCTGTTTACTGGCGGATCTGGAAATAAATCATCAATCTGTTCGGCCGCAATATTTAAATCGTTTCTAAAACCAATAATGTAAATTCGTTCTCTGTGTTGTGGTACCCAATGTGATGCATCGATGATTCTAGTTTTAAAAGTATATCCTACTTCTGTTAACGATTCGCAAATGGTAATAAAGGTCTTACCCTTGTCATGGCTTTTTAGGTTTTTCACATTTTCAAGAAGGAAAGTTGCTGGTTGCTTTATTCGTAATATTTCTTTCACTTTAAAAAACTCTGTCCCTTGAGTTGCATCTTCAAAACCGTGCAATCTTCCAAGACTATTTTTTTTTGAAACTCCAGCTAATGAAAAAGGCTGGCATGGGAATCCAGCAGTTAATAAATCGTGATTAGGTATTTGATTTTGAATATCTTCAATCTCATGAATATCACCAAAGGGTATCTCTCCATGAAAAGCATTATAGGTAATTTGAGAATACTTATCCCACTCAGACGAAAACACGCAATCGTTACCGTGAGCTTCAAAGGCAAATCTTATACCTCCAATACCAGCGTACAAGTCAATAAATTCCATATAAACGAATTTATGAAATTATCAATATCCATATAAGATTAATTTCATGAGTTATTTTTAAATTAATAACATAATCCTATTCCACACACATTTATTCATGGCCAATTATTTTCTTATAGGAATTCATGCACTTCGTTTCTCGGTGTCACTCCCCTCCTATCCCTTCGGCTCGCCATACCACGGAAAATAATATCACAATCAGAAATCCAATTAGTAGGCACGGACATTACCACCTTCTACCTCCCTACAATTAAATTCATCAATTGCACACGTTTTATGATCAAATGCGTTAACCACATATTGTCCAATGGCTGTATCTTGTATAAAAACAAACAGATATGCCATTTATAACAAATAAAACAGCCAAGGAACCCGTTGATATTTTTTATGAGGACTATGGGGAAGGGCAACCCGTAATCCTAATTCATGGGTGGCCTCTTAGCCAAAAGTCTTGGGAACAACAGGTCTGGAAAATTGTGGAGGAAGGATATCGCTGCATTTCGTACGACCGTAGGGGATTTGGGATTTCTTCCGCACCGTGGGAAGCTTATGATTACTCTTCACTTGCCAGTGATCTGAACACCATTATAGAAAAGCTTGATTTAAAGGAGTGTGTAATCGTCGGTTTTTCTATGGGCGGCGGGGAGGTCGTTCGTTACTTGACAGATTATGGTACCGAACGTATTGACAAGGCCGCATTGATTAGCTCCATAGTTCCTTTGGTCAAGCAAAAAGATGATAACCCCAACGGTGTGCCCGAGGAAGCGCTCAATGACATTAAGGAAGCGCTACAAAACGACCGTGTCGGGTTTTTGAAAAACTTCCATAAGGGATTTTATAATTATGACGGCAATACGGATAGAATATCGGAGGCACAATTGGAATATGACTTTATTATAGCTTCGCATGCCTCGCCCCGTGCCACCATCCAAGCCGCACTCGCTTGGATGCATACCGATTTTAGGCCAGAACTCAAGAACGTTACCGTCCCCACGCTTATCGTTCACGGCGATGCCGACGAAACTGTACCCATCGCAACTTCGGCCGAACAAGCGGCGAAGGGCATTTCAGATAACAGGTTTGAAATTATTAAGGGCGGTCCGCACGGCCTGAACATCACCCATGCGGAGGAGCTTAACACGATTTTAATAGATTTTTTAAAAAGCTGAACCCCATTTGGACGGATGGTGTAAAATTATCGTTCCCAACTTTATCCGTATAAGGTCTCACTGGCTCTCGATGCGTAAATTTTGTATCATTATCATCTTGATTATAGCCGTGGTCTCCTGCAAAAAATTGACGGAAGCCACGGATCTTATCACCAGGCCCTCGGCACGGGAGGTTTATGCAAGAAATTTTGAAGGGGACACCGTTATTTTTCCGAAATGGGAACGGGCCTTTAAAAAAGGCTTGCGGGATAGCCTTCAAATTGCCTTGCCTTATCTGGAAAAAGGATTGTTCCGACCGGCGAACATGACCGTTCACAGCTATACTGTTATATTGAAAGAGGGAGAGAACTTTATGCTGAGCGTTGAAACCGATTCAATCGATGAGAAGGTGTTCTTGGATGTTTTTGATTGGACCCCCGCTGAACCGAATCAATCCAAGAAAATCATTGAAAATCGACCTGGCGAAAAATCCATCTCATTTTATGTTAAGAAATCCGGAGTATATAAAATCTTGGTTCAACCTGAAATCTCGCTATATTCAAATTTTAAAATACTCGCAAAGCGAAATCCAAGCTATGCTTTCCCTGTTCTTGGGAAAGGAAACCGTTCAATCCAAAGTTTCTGGGGCGCTCCCAAGGGTGGAGGCACTCGCTCCCATAAGGGTATCGATATTTTTGCCAAACGGGGTACACCCATAATTGCCGTTGTCAAGGGCAGTGTTTCTTCTGTAGGCGAGCGTGGCCTGGGCGGTAAACAGGTCTGGCTTTCTGATGGACTTTTTGGCAATTCATTGTATTATGCACATTTGGACAGTATTGCTGTCCGTTCGGGCCAGAGGGTACAGATAGGGGATACTTTGGGATTTGTTGGAAATACTGGAAATGCCAAAACCACTTCCCCACATTTACATTTTGGAATCTATAAAAGGTTCGGTGGAGCAGTAGACCCTCTGCCGTTTGTAAAAAAACAAGAGCCGATCAGTGATTTTGACCTAGTTGCCTCAATTCCACTGGAAAATGGTATCATCTCATCCGGAAAGGCCAATTTGAGGGTATCCAACTCGTCCAAAGCAAAAAAAGTCGGTGAATTGGTCAGAAGGGATTCCGTGACGGTAATGGGCCTAACCAAAGATTGGACGCATGTTCTTACCAAGGAAGGCCAGAAAGCCTTTTTATACAGATCACTTATAAGTCCTTATTAAGTTTAACAGCATCCGTTCTTTCTCAGGTATGCAAAGCCTCGTAACAAAATATTCTACTGTTTTATCACCTTTCAGCACAAAATATTTAAAAGAAATTCAAAGAAAATCCCTTTTTACTAGGATTTCTGCAAAAAAATATTAGTTTATAAGAACATAACTTTAAACATAAAGAAATATATGAGGCAATTAAAGATTACCAAACAAATCACGAACAGGGATACCAAATCATTGGAAAAGTACTTTCAAGAAATATCAAAAATTGATTTGATTACCGCAGAAGAAGAAGTGGAACTGGCCAGAAAAATTCGTGATGGTGACCAAATTGCCCTTAACAAATTAGTAAACGCCAACTTGCGTTTTGTGGTTTCCGCAGCCAAACAATACCAAGGGAACGGTCTACGGCTTTCCGACCTGATCAATGAAGGAAACCTGGGATTGGTGAAAGCGGCCCAGCGCTTTGACGAAACACGGGGCTTCAAATTTATCTCATACGCCGTATGGTGGATTCGCCAAGGAATATTACAGGCGATTTCCGAACAATCGCGTATGGTGCGGTTGCCCTTGAACAAAATCAGCGAAATCAGCAAGATAAAGAAAGTGTACTCTTCTTTGGAACAGATGTACCAACGTCCCCCCAGTGCGGTTGAGATTGCCAGGGAATTGGACATGAGTACCGCCCAGGTAAAACTGGCGATGAAAAATTCTGGAAGGCACCTGTCCATGGACGCTCCTTTTGAGGAAGGGGAATCCTCCAATTTGTACAACGTGATAAAATCAAAGGGAACAACCAGCCCAGATGCCAAAGTGATGAACGATTCGCTTAAAACCGATATTAATCAAGTACTGAACACACTCCCAAGCAGGGAAAGTGAAATTATACGGCTTTACTACGGTCTTGGGGAACGAAACCCAAAGAGCTTGAGCGAAATAGGCGAACTTTTTGACATAACCAGGGAGCGCGTAAGACAGATCAGGGAAAAAGCCATCCGTATTCTCAGGAAAAAATCCCGCAATGAAGTTTTGCTGGCTTATCTGTAAATGCATAGAAGCATCCTATAAACGAACTGTTTTGAGTAATAACCAATATCAGTTTTAGAATCGTTTTGCTTTAAGAGCCAAGGGCCAAGATAAAAAAGTCTTGATTCTTGGCTCTTAATTTTTCTGATATTGTGATTGTTGTAATTGAATTCCTGTTTAGCGTTCTATGAGTCTATTACCGATAATGGATTTGTACACTTGATTGCGAAGCACCCTACTGATCTTGATTTTGATATTCCCGATATAAATTAAATTCCCTTCCAGTTTTGTGACATGGTCTATGCCCACTAAATAATAACGGTGTACCCTAATGAATTTTTCCTTTGGCAACTCGCCCATGATATGTTTTAGAGAGACCAAGGTCAAATATTTCTCCTTCTGGGCGGTATTAATGTGAATATAATCGCTTGCCGTTTCCACAAAAGTTATGTCGTCCACAAAGACCTTTACCACCATTCCGTCCGCCTTTATAAAAATATAGTCCTGTACATTAGTGGGATTCCCTTTTTTGTTCAATAGGGTGTAAATGTTGTTCAAAGAATTGAACAGAACGTGCGGATTGATTTGGTTGCTCTGTAAGCCTGTTTCCGATTTTAGCTGCCTTTGTTCCAAATTTTTGATCAGCCGGTCTTTTTTGTACCATTCATCTATCAGGAACAAGGTCATGGATAGGCATAAGGATATAATGACTTCCGTAAGAACTGCAATTTTCCCCTGTATGGATTCAAAAAATTCCGATGTCGACACAGTGACGTTTTCAAAATAAAAGGCAAAATAATTTGATGTAATCAAAGTTGTCCCTACAATACTTAAAACCAGCAGCAATAGATAGCTTGCGATTCTTTTTCGCAATAATAACCTTGGAATTAGGATATACAGGTTGGCATATATCAATAAGGCATAAAAAACAAAGGGAACCGCGTTCGTCTTTATATTTTCCAGAATATCAACATTGTAATTAAGGTCGTGTACGCTCCACAATAGAAGATAGAACGACCAGAATATGATATGCTTAGAAACCTTGCCCAGATTAAAATTCATTCGTTCAAGATAAATCAAAATGGATGATAATGAAATATCTTGTATAAATAATTGTGTGTAAAAACCAAGGTTTTAAACTTTTGAGCAATTTAAAACAGGAATCTTGGAATTCATGCCCAACCGCAGGAGGGGTCCAACAGCTTTCATCCTGTTTTCATCCGATTTTAAGTATGCGACCCTGAAACAAGTGGTGTGTTCCTTCGTCATTCCGAACTTGTTTCGGAATCCCATCCCCGTTGTCCTCTTTCTGTTCGTGCGACCCTACAACCTGTTCAGGGTGACGGGTATTATTTTAAGATGACACCCTCTTTTATTCTGAGTACTATTCTTTGATAAATGTTTGAAATATCGCTTAGCGGATTTTTGTCCAGTACCAAAAAACTGCCTTCATAACCGTCTTTTAATTTTCCTATTTTCCGATTTGGAAAAATAGTACTCGTAGCATGCTCTGTCCACATTGTAAGAAGTTCTAGGTTGGTAAATATATCCAGTTCATGTAAAAAATTGAATTCTTCAGTTGAATTGTCATTGTACATATCCGACCCTATTGCGAGTGTAACACCAGCTTCTTTAAGGATTTTTAAGTTTGCGGCTACATTTTCCACCAATTCCTGATAGTTTTCTTTCCCTTTATCTTTTTTGACCAACGAAATGGTAGTAACCACTGTAATATCTTTTGTTTTGGCCATGACCGCATCTTCCATTGCAATTGGATTTCCATTGTGTATTTCCGGAAGATGCGCAATTTCGTCAACATTTGAATTGACGCCAACATGGAAATCATGAGCAGTTGCTACATGTGCACTGACCCTTAAATTGGACGCATGTGCCCTCTTTACTAAATCAGGGACCAATTTTGGATTCAACCCCTTTTTTCCAAAAAAGGAAGTATCTTTTTTTCGTTTTGCATATTCTTCTGAGTGCAGCAGATTGATTTTTATAAAGTTGGGCGAAAAGGACAGTATCTTTTCCCATTTATTCTCTAAATCCAATGAATCATCTATAATTACATAGCCATGATATTCGATTTCTTCAATAGAATTGAACAATCCATCAAAATGGCCGTATTCTAGAAATTTTTTTCGCAGAGCGATTGGGTGTCCGTCAGTGGCCGTTAGTGGTGCATGTGCCATACTGATGTCCAAACCGTCCGGTTTGTTGTAATTGTGCATCAAAGGATCGATTCGCTTTTTAATAGATGAAAGAAGCTTCACGTAAAAAATTCCATGGTTCAAATAATGGGCAATGCGTTCATCCAATTTATAATCACTTTCAAGATTGTGGTTATGGGCCTCTGCAAACGGGGGAATCACATATTTACCCGATAAATCTATGACCGTATCAACTTCTTCTTCAATACTTTTGTAATACATAAGTCCATTTTTTAACCAAACCGGCCGCTCTTTAAATTTTTTTCCATCGAACCAATTACCATCGATAAGTTTCATGGTCTTGGCATTAAAATTTGTCTTCGCGTATTTTGAATGATTGATTTTTTGGGAGTTGCAGGAAATGCAAAACACCAATACAAAAAGCACACAGTATTTTTTCATCTTAAGATTTACTTTTTATTGAAGTAATCTTAAATGCGGACCAATCAAAAAAATAATCTTTAGGTGGAAAGCGGTAGCGGACAGAAGGTAATATTTGATAGACGGGGTGTATTGCCAATGTTGCAATTTAATAGGGACTATGCGGTTGCACTTCCCTCCTAACCTTCATTATTTACGGGAGAACCCAGCGTCTCACATAGAATATATTTGCTTATCGGCTTTACAAGAAAGGATTTTTCGATTCTTGGCATCAAACAAAAATATGTAACTTTTTTCGTACATTTAAGATAAGTTAAATATAGACTTCTATGCGCTTTGTTCAATCTTTTTGGTCAAAACCAATTTTTGATGTTGAGCACCAAAACAATTGGAAGTTTAGGTATGATGGAGGTTTTCCCAATTCTTTTTTGTTTTACTGTGCTTGGACCTATAGTTGTTTATCCATTAGAAAATATTATCCCAACCTACATTTGGTCACGGATGATTATGGCATATATCTTTTTAAGGACGTGCTGCAATTACCATATCTTTCGTTCTCCAATGCTTTGAACGATATAAAGGATTACAATGAGGGTGCATGGGCATTAGGAAAACTATATACATATCAACTACAGAAGGAACCCTTTTGCCATATTGACGGTGATGTTTTTCTTTTCGGTTCCGTTCTTGATCCCATACTCCAAGCTCCTGTGTTTTGTCAGAGTTTTAATTATGATTTTGGGCAATATGCCGAAATACATCCTTATATACTTGAGCATTTCAAAAATGTGCCCAAGGAGTTTACCATTCAAAATGAAAAGAACTTTAAATTGATCAATGCGGGTATTATTGGTGGCAACGATCTAAAAACAATTCAATTATACACAAGTAAAGCTTTTGAGTTGATAGATAACAATACCGATAAAATCAGTGATATGCATGGGAGTATCTTCAATCTTTATTATGAACAGTTTTTATTGAGCAACATCATTGCGCATAAAGGGATAGAAGTTGCCACACTGTTCAATAAACCTGATGGTGAACTTGATTTAGCGGCTTTTCATGGTATACCCCACCAGACCCAATATGTTCACTTACTAAGTCACCTAAAGCTGTCTACGGCCTATATGGAACAAATAGTAGTAAGACTGCGATTGGAATATCCTGAACATTATGAACGATTACTCAAGTTCAGTAATGAACATAGCCTATGAATACGCGAAAAAACTTTCTGAACTGGATAAACACATTCGAAAATCCATTGATTTCTTCAATCGATCATTCCAATTTCCTAAGCATCTATAAAAAGGATTATGTCTTTAATATTCTTGAACAATTATTGGATTCAAATGATAATCTAAAATCTATAATTGCAGATTATTATCAGCTCGAAATCCAAAGGTATCATGTTTTTGAAACAGCTCGAATAAATGAAAAGTTGGCTATGGAGCAAATAAATTTGGCTATCTTATTTTGTTCTAAATCAGATGATAAAAAACGTCAAAGCTTATTTAAAATGAATCTTTCCATATCAAATTATCTTGCAAAAAGTTCATATTTATGGAATTTTGATTACCCTGATCATATGGAACAACGTAATACACATTATTTTTTTATACCCAGTTTTCTTCCAATAGCCCCCAAAGAAATAAGCTTAACAGGTTTTGATTCTGTTTTATTGGATATTATTAAGTATGAAGAAAGATTTACCTATCAGGAACTTTTTGAACTGATGAAAAATACGTTAGATATAAATCATGAGGAACTTGATGAAGTACTTTTTAAATTTATGCAAATTCAAATTCTTTATTACGGGACCATTTTGCCTGTGAATTAAAGAAAGTTTAAAGCATGTGTTGTTGAAGTATGGAAATTTATAAGCTATAAACGAAATAAACAAGTGCATAAAAAAGTTCAAAGTCCGCAAAATTGGCAAACTCTGAACTTAAATTTATTCTTTTACAGAATATTTAGATAACTACCAACAGCAAATTGCATTGGGGTTAACATAAGTACAATAGTACGTTGGACATCGGTAGCCGTATCCACCTGAAATGTTCTTCATTTTAGAAGCATCCAACTGTTGCTTTTTTAAATTCTTTAAATTCAACTTTTCCATATCATATAATGTTAATGATTCCTCCTCTTTTTCACTATTGGGGCTTTGGAGATTTGCCATTAATATGAATTAAATATATAAATATTATAAGATAAATCCTACCCAATAAGTGTTAAATACTTATATTTTAACATTTTAACTACTTTATAATCAATAGTTGTTATTTATTTTCCTCTATTGCATTTAGCATATCACCAAGGAATGAACTGTCATAATATTCAGGGACTATTATATCATCAATTATCAAAATAGGTGTATGAAATAGACTGTTTTCTTTGGACCAATCCCTTTGTTCAAATAATATAGCATAGTTTTCATCTTTAATGTTTCCCGAATAGGACTCTAAATCGATATTGGAAAAAGAATTGTTAAACCAATTGTGCAGCTGATGGAGCAACGCATCAAAACCTTTATTTTGATATTCCTGAATCAAATTTGCCGCTACATGGTTGCGTTTTGAACTACTGACTTCATGATGATTAAAGATAATCTGGAATTGATATCGATTTTCTTCTTGTTGATAAAATGCATAGAACGAATTAAAAGCGCTTTTACAGTAACTGCATGTTGTGGATAACACCAAGCGAATCTCATGGGCTGCATTATTACTAGACTTTAATGCATTGTTGACCTTCAGATTGTCAATACGCTTACAGTCCGAAAGAACCATTTCAATTATTCTTTGAGAACGCTTGAACCTGAGCAAATCAATTATATTGGCGTTAAGTCCGTAGTTCTCTATTCGTAATTTCCGAAAGTTGTATATAATCAAGAGTGCCATTGAGAAAAGTAAAATAAAAAAAGATATTTCTTCGAGTATGCTTCTTAGAGAGTCGGAGAAATTCCACATTTGCCGAAAATCTGTATGTAGAAAGACGAAAATGGCTTGGAATACAATACATGTACTGGATAATAAACATAAAGGACACCAGGCCCTTGCAATAAATTTTTGAATAAAGACAGTTGTCAGGACCGTTAAAAGTGCAATGGTATAGACCACAATATGCATGAAATTAAAACTTCCAGAAAACACTGTAAAAATCAAGTTTGAAGCGAAAAAGGCGAAAAGGAAATCATTAAAGGAAAATACGAATATGCTATATTTTTCAGAATCCAATACAGTACTACAGCTCCTCTCTTTGTCTTCTCCACAAATCTTCTCCCCTAAAGATGACACCATTTTATGGCTGGTCTTGAATATTTCTTCAGAAAGATAAAATCCAATTATTGAAATAATGCAGAAGGAAAGAAGGAAAGGATCAGACCAAAAAAATAGCAGTATCAAAAAAATTGAAAGTATATATGGAATTTTGCTCCAAACGTCAGTAGAAACTTGCCTTTTATTTTCCTCATCTGCTATTAGGACAATACCGTCCCATCGCTTTAAAAATTCTTTTTTAGAAAATTTATCGTTGGTATTGGAAAGTAAACTTCCACTCTTCAGTTTTTTTATATGGGCGAAATGTTTAATTCCTTCATTATTTTTTAAGAAAGCAATAAAATTATCAGGTAAAATCTCCAATTGCCCCGGTTCCACTTTGGCAGCTACGTTATCAATTTTAAGAAAATTCAGCGTTTCTGATACTGCGTATAATGAAGGTGTGTCTGGATGACTAAAGAGTTGAAGTTTTAACTCATTGGGTGAAACATAAATGTCAACAGCCTTAAAATAGCTGAGCAATGTATTGTAGAGTATTAAATCCATCGGTAAGAGGCTTTTTGATTGAAGATAATTAATTAACAAGTAATTTATTACTTAAATATGCAAGAAAATTAAAATCCGTAAATAGATTAATACTTTATGCGCAATTATTTTCCTCTTGCTATTGCACAGCTGACTAGATGAACTGTAGATCAAGAAACCCTGAGGAAATGATAAAACTACAAAGAATGACCAGTAGAGGTTATGACAGGAACATCACTTAAAAAGCCTCTGCAATGTTCAGGTAAATATTATTGGAGTCATCCCCGAACCCCCAATCCAATCGGATATTGAGATTTTCTTTTTTATCCAACAAAAAGCGTAGGCCCAATCCAAAATTGGGTCTTATATTCTTGAAATTGAAGTCCCCAAGATTTCTATAAACGTCACCGCCACCAACAAAGGCTACCATACCGTATCTTGAGTCACCAAACGTCTTTCGATATTCCAATTGTCCCGCAAGGAGGTTTCGTTCAACATACCTTCCTTCTCGGTAACCCCTTAGAATTTCGTCACTACCGAAAAGGGCGAGCTCGGAAAACGGGACATCACCATGGGAGAAATGCCCTATCAACTGAAATGCCAAAACATCGTTTTTCTTTCTAAAAGGTTTTAAATAATGCCTTAAATCGAATCTGGTGAGTTCAAATTTGTGGGTGCCACCCAGAATTTTGCCATAAAAACCATGGGTAAACTCCATATACCAACCCCTTTCTGCATTCAAAATATTATTTCTATTATCATATAGAACGGCAAGCTCCGCACCAGCAGAAGTAGACCCGTTATAACCTGTCGGCTGGTCGGTTTCCAATATACCCTCTTCTATAGTATCAACGTTAAAAACATGATTGTACCGAATCCCGGCACCAACAAAGAGATAACGAAATGTTTGCTTTAAAAAAATGGGTTCGACAAGAGCTTGATAATAATTGTATTCTTCCTCAACATCCTTTGGCGTATCACGACCGATACCATAGAATAATCTGGGATAATTTTGAAAACGAAGGTTGCCCTCAATGACCCAACTTTCTTGATTGGTGAATATTTCGAACCCCGAGTATACGATAAACTGATTGTTCAACGTGTACTGCAATGTTACGGGCATATTGGAGGTTCTCGTCTCGTCCCCACTTCCCCTAAATTTAAAAAGGTATTTGGCACCAATGCCCATACCTAAACTTGTTTCTGGCGAAAAGCTAATAACGGGTGCTGCCACCAATTTGGCCATGTACAATGTACTGTCCTCTAAAGCGGCCTTTTTATTGGGATAAAACGTAAAAATCTCTTTAAAATCCTTAAAATCCTGCCCTAATAGCCGATTATTCGAAAAAAATAACAATACAATAAGTAGCGGTCTAATAATAAAACATGAAACACGGGGATTGAACATGTAAAGGATAATTTGGGGAAATCTTGATTGATAAATTCACGTAAAAATAAATTTATTAAGGCAAGATGACAAAGCTGTTACCTTTTGGAGTAAATTTTATGGCAATTGAGCAAATTAAAATACGCTATAATCAATTAGAAGAATTGCTTAGGATTTTAAAGAACGTATTTACCATTCCCAGAAATTTAAGATAAAAAAAGGCCTATTTCCTAAGCAATCAAAAATTCAAGCAGATAAAAATATCACAAGCTTCAGCTTGGCAACAATTAATTATACGACAAACAATATCAGCTAGATTCAGCCATCATTTTACCTACATGTGCGATAACCTCGTTGAATTCCTTCGTTGGGCTAAAGTCGATCATTTTTACATCATCTTTTACAATAGCAGTATGACCTGATGGCCAATAAAAAACATCGCCGGCCTCTACCGTTTCTTCAGAACCGTCATCGTAAATACAGCGTATGGAGCCTTCCAGAACATAACCCCAATGTGGACAATGACAGCTATTGTTTTCCAAACCTTTTAGCAAAGGTGTAAAATCCGTTCCTTTTGGAAGTTCATTAAAACATACGGTCATACCGCCATAATTTGGGAGGGCCCTCATAATAGTATCAGGAGATTGCATGGTTACGGGAATATCCTCTTTACTTATTTTCATATTGAATATGCTTTTAGTTAAAGGGGAACAAAACTTTGAATACCAGTAAGATAGTAAATATTTAGCTTTTTTCTGAACATAATGCACGTCAAATTGAAAATATGCAGTATTTATTCTAAAGAAACCATAAGAACAAAATTTAATAAGGTGCATTTTGTTTTACCAAATTGAACAACCAAACGATATCATCTTCGACAATTTCTTTTTCGTCAAAGAACTTGATTCTTTTTGCATGCTTACCACTTCCACTGAACTTTAATCTATCATGGTCTATCTTATCTATATGATGTACGTACAGCATACAGGAATCCCCTGCCCCTTTTTGGATTCCGCATAGTACATTATTTTTTCCTCCCCTACTGTACAAAGCCAATTTTACCTTCGCTCCCCCTGCAATGGATTCATCAATATTTGAAAAAGATGAAAATACCAGCTTCCTTAAAACCAGTCCCATTTGTAGGGCCTTGGAATCAGCTTCAAAGATTTGTGTAAAATGTGTATTGTCCATAATCGTTATACTTTAAGGTTAGATTAATTTTTGATTTGTCCAGATAAATAGTGCCTTCCTAAAATGTAATAATGGTTGAAATCTATATTGGAAAAATAATTTTTTAATTCTATTTTATACTGAAATTAGTGTTTCTGAAAAATATAGTGATTTTTGATTAAAATTTTATGGATAAAGAAGTATATAGAAGATGTACAAACTGTGGAACGGTCAACTTGAACCGAGACCATTGCAAACAGTGCGGGCAATTGATAAACGTAAACTTAAAACGTGAGCTGGACAGGGAACGGCGTACACAAAAAAAACAGCAAGAAAATAAAGAAAAGAAACCCAATAAAATTTCACTGTTTTTTGAAAGCACGAAAGAACACTCAAACCCCTTAATAAGATATACGGCCAAATTTTTCTATTCCATTTGGGTAATCGTTATCGCGATCGGGTCTTTTTTGGCCTTTGTGCTTGGGTATATTGCTGCATAAATTAAAAGTAATTGGTATGCCAAAACTTCTAAAAAAAGTAATGTATTATATATCAAAAATCTATTTCCCTGTCTTCACCATACTGGCAATAATAATTTATATGGCACAATACTTTGCTATTGGCCTTCCATTATTTGTGAATAACCATCTAAATGATTTTTTGTGCATGCCCATTGTTCTTTTTATTTGCCAAACCGCGGTCCGCTATATTAAATCTGATATTACGTTGCGCATACCATTTTCGCTATTAGTACTCATTACGGTCATTTTCACCATATATTTTGAATATTACCTGCCCAGTGTGAACGATCGCTACACAGCAGATGTATTTGATGTCCTCATGTATTTTTCTGGCCTGTTGTTCTTTTATTTGATGGAAAATGGGTATGGTAATAGAAATCGAAACCAACTGACGGAATTCTAATTCGGTACTTCAGGATTAAGTTCTGAAAGAATTTTTTTGGATTCATTAAGTTTTTGCAACAGTATATCGTCATTTTTCATATATATTTCCATTTCCCTGAACACGTATTTTTTTAATTGTTCCAAGGGAATGAGGTTAAAATATAAAACTCCATCGTTATGTGAATCAACCCTATTAAAAGAGGGTATTTTTTTTCTCAATAAAAATAACTGTGTAAGATAATCTATTACTATAATGGAAGTGCCCGGGTCATTGATTGCAGGAGAACTCGCTTTTACGGCAACTTCCACAAGGTGCTTAAAACCGATTTCAATCACATCCACAGCTTCGTTTCGATCTATTGCTATGCATCTTTTTATTTTCTTCTCCAATGCTTTATCAAGTTCCTTGGAAATACTTAGTACTGCCTCTCCCTCATATACAAAGCTGCCCATTGGTTTTAGTAGTTTGAAATGAACATTATATTTAGCGGAGATTCGAAGAAGTTTCTCCCTTCGTATCGCATTCAAATAGCCGCAATGTTCAAATGAGATGGAATGGTTCCATCTGGCTTTATCATCCTCAACACAAGAAAGTCTATCGTTTATTTGCAACATATCCAAAATAATTCTTTTTGTATGCTCATAGGATCTCCTGACCACATAATTTACATGTATACTTTGCGATACCGCGTGAATAAAATAGATGAACATAAAAACACAGACAATCCCAAAAAAAATGGTCAGTGGTGCTCCAAGCGTAGGAAATTTATCGTTTGATTCACTGGAGACGAACAAAGAAAGGACAAGGCAATAAATAATGGTCCCACTGGTAGTGCCCAATATAATCTGGTGGTGACGTTCGTGCAGTATCAAGGGTATGAGCCGAGGGGAATAATTACTGATACTTCTGTTTAATACGTTCATCAACATAGTATAGGTGAAAATAGTTAGGGTAAACAGGCCACCAATTGTAAAAGCTAGGATAAACTTTATATTATCTGGATTTTTGATCAAGAGCTTGGGGTAGCTTTCAAAAAGATTGTCTGGAAAGAGAACCAATAAAACGGCTAGCATTCCAAACGCCGCCGAAATAAGAAAAGTTATAAAAGATATACTTTTAAAAATGCGTTTAATGAGGGACAACAGCATGGAAAGCTTTTAGTAACAGGCAGTTGGATTTCTTGGAATGGTTATGATCCGATTCATTTAGTTTTGAAAAATTAATCAAGTGTCAAAGCTTCAAATTTTATCATCTCTGGCGCTTTATCAATTTCTGTCACTTCAAAATTACTTTTTGGAGCAACCTTGAATTTCTTTTTTTGATAAGGAGCGTTCTCCACTAGATAGATTAAATTATTTTCACGGTCATAGTAAAGTTCCAGTTTACCAAGTTGGATATCCTCAGCATAGATGTTCTTTGCCTCTCCATTAATATTGATATATACTTTCCAAGATTGTGCATCGTTCCAAACAATTCTTCTCTGGTCATCAATTTCTGCGTTTGCCGATAGAAATAAAGTGTCTTTTTTTCCATCGGTATTGAAATCAGCGATCAAATACTCCTTTACTTTATGTTCTTGCTCAAAAGCAGTTTCCAATGGTTCCATTGGTGTTTCTGAAATTTTTTCAACAGAATTGTTTTCTTCTGATTCCCCATCTGAAAATTGTTGTTTAATCTGATTACAGGAAACCAACGTAGCGAAAACTATAAAAACTGTATACTTCATTTTTTTGTCCATATATAAATTTTTATGATTGTAATCTTTATTTATAGTGCTTAAAATGTATTCTTTCAGAATTAAATATATTGCAATAGCAATATACCCTCCCGCAAAAAATAAATAGGCTCTGAAAGATTATATTTTAACCCATATACTGGTTCTGCCACAAAACCTTATCAGAAATTGATTGAACCTTCCAAGACCATATTCTTCATTTCAAGACGATTAAAATTTATTTTTATGGAGTTAAGGTATCAATATTTGGAGTCCTAATTTAGGAGCAGAAAATCTTCTATCAATAATCAATAAAATAATATGTTCAGATACATTTCCCGATTAATCGATGACCCGGACCCAGTAATCATTATGCCATATGGCGGTTATGCCACCAACGATAAAATTCATGCACAGGCAAGGGTTCTTGAAGATGAAGGATTGGATGAACATTCCAGCGATTCAATATCCGGCAATCTGTTCAGGTCATTTAAAAGATTTGAAACTGATGAAAAGGAAAATGTCAAGGTCTATGTAACGTGGGAAGGCGGTCAAGAAACTTTGGTTTCTGATAATGAAGGCTATATATACCTAAATAAAGCTCATGGCATGTCACTGAACCATGAACGTACACTGTGGATACCCATTACCTATAAATTAAATAAAAACGGTATGGAGCTTTTTTCCATAACACACCCCGTCATGAAGCCCTCCCAAACTTGTGAGTTTGGAGTCATCAGTGATATGGACGAAACAGTGCTACATACGGGTTTGGACTCCATATTAAAATGGAAAGTTTTGGTAAATACTTTAGGAAAGCACAGTGATAAAAGACTGCCGCTTGAAGGTGCACAAGAACTCTACACCCTTTTACACGGAGGAAGCACTGGATACAGAGAAAATCCATTTTTCTATTTGTCCAATAGCCCATGGAATCTATATGATTATCTAATTGCCTTTCTTGAAAAGAACAATTTTCCGCGCGGCACATTGCTCTTGCGTGATATAGGTTTGGAAAATAAGAAGCGAACCTCATTTTTAGAGGGCAATAAGTTTATTAAAATAAAACATATTCTTGAAAGTTATCCAAAGATGAATTTCATCCTAATCGGTGATGCAGAGGACCTTGACCCACAAATTTATTCTGAAATTGCGAAGCTGTTCCCGAATAGAATATTATCTATTTATATTAGAAACGTTCGAAACCGGTCCAAAACAAAAAATTTGACCCAATATATAAAAGATACCAAGCATGTAGAAATGTTACAGGTAGATAACACCGAAGCTATTTTGGAACATGCTAAATTGAAAGGTTTTATTATTGATTAAGGGTTGTTCATATATTTAAAAAGTATTGCTTTAGTACAGCCTTCCTACCGATTAAGCCATATTTTTGCAAAATGATTTTATTCTATTTGTAAATATGGACACCAAATATAGCCGATTACTCTACGAATATTTACTGAAAACGGGAATGGAGCAATTTATGGCTTCCTACATCAATTTGATTGTTCTATTCTTGGTAATCTTAGTTATAGCTTGGCTATTGGATTTTGTTCTATGGAAGATTTTACGCCAATTTTCAATACGTTTAGCCAGAAGAACAAAAACCAATTTTGACGATTTTCTTGTGGCCAACAGTGTTCCTAGATATGTGGCGCACATAATACCGTTGTTATTGCTTTTTGAACTCATGCCGTTGGCTTTTATTGGTTTTGACTATGCGGGTTCTATAATCTTGAAAATACTTTTGATATTTTCCGTTTTATTGGTTCTGACATTGGTAAGGAAACTGCTCGCAACTGTTAGGGATTATTTAAGAACCTTACCACATTTAAGGGATAAGCCTCTTGACAGTTATATTCAGGTTTTTATGATTTTTGCTTGGATTGGTGGTGTTCTGACAATTTTTGCAATTATTACAGATACTACAATATGGAAATTCTTTACTGCACTAGGGGCTGCCTCCGCGGTAATACTCCTCATTTTTAAGGATTCCATATTGGGTCTGGTGGCAAGTATACAGGTAAGCATCAACGATATGGTGCGTATTGGAGACTGGATAACTTTTGAGAAATATGGCGCGGACGGGGATGTTATTGAAATCAGTTTGGCAACGGTCAAGGTGCAAAATTTTGACAAGACCATAACAACCATTCCTACTTATGCGCTGATATCGGATTCTTTTAAAAATTGGAGGGGCATGCAGAAATCCGGTGGAAGACGAATCAGAAGAGCATTGATCATTAGGCAGAAAAGCATTCGGTTTTTAACTTCAGAAGATATTGAATCCCTTAAAAATATTGAGCTAATTCAATCATATTTGGAAAATAGAAATGAGAAAATCAGGTCGTACAATAAAGAAAACGGAATTAATAAGGACTTGGCAATCAATGGAAGGAATCTAACCAACATTGGGGTTTTCCGTAAATACATTGAGAATTATCTTGAAAATCATTCTGCCATCAATAAGGATATGACTTTGATGACACGTCAATTGAGTCCAACCCCTCAGGGAATTCCTTTGGAAATATATGCTTTTAGCAGTGACAAGCGATGGGAAAGCTATGAATATATTATGGCTGATATATTTGACCATTTATTGGCGGCACTCCGCTATTTTAAACTTGAAATTTTTGAGCTACCCACATCTTTAAATCCAATTTTGGACAAAATTGTAGAAACTAAATAGATTAAAGCATTTCCGGATATATTCTTAACGCCACCATGTATCTTTTGGTTCAGGAAATTTATCAAGGATTATTGGTTCACCGATTTTGGGTGTTATCAATGGAACCTTGAGTTCTTTTGCCGTTTTGGAGATACGCTCAATAGGGTCTGTCCAAGAATGAAGTGAGAGCTTGAATGCTCCCCAATGTATGGGCATAATGTATTTGGCTTTCACATCCAACCCTGCTTGCACTGTCTCCTCGGGAAACATATGAATATCAGGCCAAGATTCATTATACTGCCCACATTCCATCAAGGCAAAATCAAATGGGCCGTACTTTTGCCCTATTTCCTTAAAATGATTGGCATAGCCGCTATCGCCGCTAAAGAAAATGTTTTCGGTCTCCGACTGGATTATCCATGAACTCCATAATGTACTTTGACGGTCATTGATCTTTCGCCCAGAGAAATGTTGCGCTGGAGTACAGACAAATTTCAAACCATCAAAATTTTGTTCTTCCCACCAATCCAATTCTGTTATTTTATTTTGTGGCACACCCCACGCCCGTAAATGGATACCAACACCCAGCGGTGTGTAAAAATGTCCGACCTTATGTTTTAAATTGCGAATGGATTCATAATCTAGATGGTCGTAGTGATCATGAGAGATCAAAACAGCATCAATTTGTGGCAGTTTTTCTATTTGCAATGGTAGTTCTTTACTAAAACGTCCACTTCCCAACAATGGATGTGGTGCCGGTACATTGCTTAGCATGGGATCTATCAATATATTTTTATTGCTTATTTGTAAGAGAAAAGCAGAATGCCCAAACCAAATCATTCTTGTATCACTATTGTAATCAGCTATAGCTGCTGAATCCAACTTTTGAACTTGAATTGGTTCTTCAGGTACTCCTTTGGGAACTTTTGTAAAGAAAAATTTTCTTGCAATTCCCAACGTCTGCCAGAAACCCAAATCTTCAGGTACATTCTTTACATTTTTAAATTTACCATTTGAAAAATTAGCTGAACCGGAATAACTTTTTTGAAGCTCATTAGTAACATTTCCTCCAAAGCTTGGGTAAAAATTTACAAAGATGAAATATATGATGACAAGAATCCCAATGAGGCCCAAAATGAAGAAAAGCATTCTTTTTAAATTTTTTTTTAGCCTCTTCAATAACTGGATTTTTTCAGTCCTTAGTTTATGCTCGCCACTTGAGTATCAGAATAGGAAACCCTATAAATAGCATCTCCGTAGTCATCGGAAATCAACATGGACCCGTCTTCCAAGAACAAAATATCTACAGGCCTGCCAAATTGTTCTTGGCTGTCCTCATTGAGCCAACCATCCAAAAAAGTTTCATAGCTTACAGCTTTATTACCTTCTAATTTAACCAGTGAAATTTTATAACCAACTTTTGAAGAACGGTTCCAAGAGCCATGTTCTGCTATAAAAGCATGGCCTTTATACTCGCTAGGGAACATATTGCCGGTATAAAATTTAACTGCCAAAGGGGCTACATGTGCTCCTAAATTCTGTACGGGAGGTATGAAATCAGCGCATGGAAATTTATCTCCAAACTCTGGGTCCTTTACCGTTCCTCCGTGGCAGTAGGGATAACCAAAATGATCACCTGGGACAGTAACTTTATTAAGTTCACAGGGAGGTATGTCGTCTCCCATCATGTCGCGCCCGTTATCCGTAAACCAAAGTTCTCCAGTTTCTGGGTGCCATGTAAAGCCCACTGTATTTCTAACCCCTTTGGCATATATTTCCCTATCGCTCCCGTCCGGGTCCATACGTGTAATAGATGCAAAACGTTCATCTTCACTTTCACAGATATTGCAAGGTGCGCCAACGGGGACATATAATTTTCCATCTGGACCAAAAGCAATGTACTTCCATCCGTGATGAAATTCCTTTGGATAATCATCGTAAATTACTTCGGGTTGTGGCGGGTTGGACAAATTCTGTTCTATATTTGGATATTTGAGCAACCGCCCAACTTCCGCAACATATAAAGCTCCGTCCCTAAAAGCTATTCCGTTTGGAACTTCCAGTGTTGAATCCAAAACCATTATTTTTTCAGCCTTAAAATCGCCATCAGTGTCTTTGAGTGCGTAAACTGTATTTTCATTTCTGGTTCCCACGAAAAGCGTATCGTCATCGCCCATTGCCATAGATCGAGCACCGTCGATTCCTTCTGCGAATACCGAAATTTTAAATCCATCAGGCAGGTTTAAATTTTCTATCGGGAGATTGGTGGTATCAACCTGATTTTCTTCGTTTTCCCCAATAGGTTCTTTAGGTCCTTCTTTTTTTTCGTTGCAAGATGTGATGTATGAGATCAATAAGGAAGAAAGAATCAATTTTAGGGCCAAGGGTTTTAATTTCATGATTTTGTTGGTTACATTCCATTTAACGTAAAAACTTTTTTTTAAATATAAAACTATGATAAAATTGTATCTGGTTTTTGTGAATACTTCTTTAATCAAGAGTTCAATATATAAAGGTCATATTTTGATTAATATGTTGTATTATATTTTCTTAATTATTCTTCCCAAAAATCAGGTACTTCTGTAGTTCCATAAACCGTACAGTCTATACATCCCCTTGGACTTACTATATATAGATTTTGAAGAGGAGTGGGCTCCTCACCTCTGTATTTATGTGTACCGGATTTGATAAGATCAAAAAGTATTGGACTACTTAAAGGATATTGATCAGTAGGACAATCTCTTATAAAATTAGGTGGGTCATTGTCCGAAAAAAAATCTTCGTACTCCAAGAATATTCTCTGCGAGTTTACCTGTGAAACCTCGAAAAGTCCCAATACCCTTGTTCCGTTAGTGTTTTCAGCAACAATATTGCCTTTTATAAAACCCGGTTGCGTTTGGGCAAAAACCGTACGTACATTTGAAAAATCGCGCAAATCTTCATAAAATGTCTGGGCGGTCCGTGATTGAACATACTGGTTCACTAATATACTGTACCTACTACGAAGTTCAAAAGCTGTTTTGGGAAGGAATCTAACTGGGAAATCCCGTATCCTGCTTTCTGATAAATTTTCAGCAGTCGCTATCAATATTTCGTTTGAGAGCTGTGTTCGATAACAAATATTTTCCTCCCTAGTTTTAGCAACTCTCTCTAGCGTTGGAGGTGTTTCGGAAACAACTACTAAATCGTAAATAGGATCAGCCACGGAAACTACTTTAAAGGTCTCCTCATAATCATATCTGTAAAAAACTGCTTCACCCTCTGGATCGAAGCTGTTTGCCAATATTGAAATACCCTCTTGTCCATTATCATCAGTACTTCTTACGGGTATTATACCCTCTAGTTCCGCATCTTGCGAAATTAATAATGGCCCTGCTCTAAAAGAATTTCCATTTGAGGTATTTATGGAAAGTGTATAGGAAACTCCAGATTGAACACCAAAAGTAGCATCAGAGATATAAGTACCAGGTTCGGCCTCACTGAATACGAAGTTGTTACCCATATCGTCGGATATTGAAACGCTTGCTCCATTCTCCGTTTGTACTGTACTACCGAACAAAAAAGTATTGGAGATATATATTTCCTGATGTTTTTCTTGACTGGTAATAAGAGCATCTATAACCAAGATATCCTCAAAGTCCTCTTCAGGAGCCTCAAAAGGCTCAGTACATCCTATAAAGAAAGACAGCAATACTGCAAATACACATATGCTGCGCCTAAATTTTGAATTCTCCAATATCATATAAATCATTGTCAAAAATCATTCAACGGTAATAGTATCTAGAATAGAGACCGGTTTTCCAGTGTGAGTGAATCCTTCTATAGATATTTCGAAATCACCTTTTAAATCCGAAGTAAAAAAAGTTATACGTTGAGTATCATCAATTTCAAAATTTGGAAGCCATAGAAGTTGTTGCCTCAAATCAGGAATACGTTCTAAATCTTTTGAGGATTCGTTCCCATAACTTTGGCGGAAATAGTTTTTAATTTCAGTCTGTCTATTCAGTTTCAGAGCTGTCATATCATTTTTGCTTGCTAGTGCAGCGTAATTTTGGTCGAATGTTTTTATATCAATTATTCCATCAAAAATCTGGGATCCCATCCTATAATATTCTTTTACGATATTGATTTGTTCAATTGAATTTGAACTGAAGTTATTTATGAAATAATCTTGATCTTTGACAAAAAGCCCATCTACTATAAGTAGGGACGTAAACTCTGAATTGTTAAATTCTCCATTGAGTGTTCTTAAATTAAAGACATATTTATCATTTTTGTTTTCTGTAAGCCATACATTATCTAAAATTTCAAGAACCGTTTCTTTGATAGTAGGGAATCTAGTATAGTCGTCTAAAAGATAAGTTATACCCTTAGTACCATAGAAATTGAGTTCATTAACATTACTTGTTATTGTATCAGGTTTTACTTTAAAATAAGCATTTTCTATCTGATTCTGAATACTTCTCTTTAATATTAAATCATTCATTTCGGGATTTAATCTGAAAGATTCAAACTTAACCTTATCTGAATTGAAGGGACTAGCAAAATCATCTAACTCAATAGTAAGTCCATCGACATTATCGTCGATAAGTTGAATCAAAATTTCTTCACTTCTGTAGGGTTTTGTAATGTTGGCATGGAACTGACCAAGGACATCTGTTCTGGCAATTTTTAATTGATAGTCCTCACCCGGAACAGAAAAAGCTATTTTGAGATTTTCTAGCGGTATATCTGTACTTTTGGCAACGACTCTACCAGTAACAAGTTCTCCTCTTAGCTCAGGAAGTGTAATATTATTATCAAATGTAGGTGGTGAAATCTCTTTTGACTCTAAATGATCAACAGTCGTTTTTTTTTGATTTGGGAAAACTGGGCTATACTTTCTTACTGAAATCGAATATTCTCCATCTGGAATTTTTTTGGAATTAATTCCTTCAAATTCCATAATAACCTCATCTCTTTTTCCATAATTTTTTTTTGAAATAAATAATTGTAGAGGACTTTTATTTAACTCAGATAGCGCAGAATTGGAAGGTCTTAAATCACTCTTGCTCTGTAAATCTTCCTTAGAGACTTCTGATTCAAGAAAATCCCTTTGATTATTACTGTATGGATTTAAAATAATCACATCGTCACTAAAAAAAATTTCTTGGCCCCAGTTACTCATCCACTTTGTGTACGCAACTAGTTTATAATTTCCAGATCGCGTATCAACTGGTAAAAAGAAATCCCCTTGACCAAAACCATTATCCAATCTTATCTTTTGTTTAAATACACGCTCTCCTTCTTTATCTACCAATTCTAAATAAGCTATCTTACTTATATGACTTAATTTGTTGGTTTCTGAATTCAAACAATAAATTTTGTAATACATATATTCACCAACCATAAATAAAGATGAATTATAATGCACAAAAATACTTTCTTGGGCAGTATTCTCTAATACCTTTATTTTATCTTTTGCAATTGATTTATTTTGTCCATAATTTTGGACTGATAAAATCATTATAAAAAAACTGATTAAAATTTTCATATTGTTATCAATATTATTCTTCCCAAAAATCAGGTTCGATATTACTTCCATAAACAGTACAATCTATACAGCCAAATGGGCTAACAACAAATCCCGTTGGGTCCCCGTCTCCTCTATATTTATGGGTCTTTCTTTTAATAAGGTCTAACAAAATCGGATCTCGACTTCCCCCTGCCAAAACGGGGCAATCTCTTATAAATCCTGGTGGTCTATTATCGAAGAAAAAATCATCATACTCAAAAAATATACGTTTTGAACTTACTTGTGAAACTTCGAAAAGCCCTAAAACACGTGTGCTACTTCCATTGTCAGAAACGATATTACCTACTATAAAACCAGGTTGGGTTTGGGCAAATACAGTTAACACATTGGAAAAATCCCTTAAATCTTCATAAAAGCTTTGTGCCGTTCGAGATTGTATATATTGATTTACCAATATGCTGTAGCGTGTACGAAGTTCAAAGGCTGTTTTAGGGATGAACCTTACTTGAAAATTCTCAATTCTACTCTCAGTAAGATTTTCTGAAGTCGCAAGGAGAATTGAATTGGAAAACTGTGTTCTATAACATATATTTTCTTGTCTGGTCTTAGGTACCTTTTCCAAGAGCGGTGGATTCTCAGATACCACGATTAAATCAAATTGAGGGTTAGCAACAGAAACTATTTTGAACGTCTCAACATAGTCATACCGATAAAAAACTGCTTCTCCCGTAGGGTCAAAGCCATCCGCTACAATCGCAATACCTTCCTCGCCGTCTTCTGTAGTACTTCTAACTGCCCGTATTTCTTCCAATTCCGCTTTTTGTTCTATTGACACAGGGCCTCCAGTAAAGGAATCACCCTGTTGTGTAACAACGGAAAGGGAATATAGCACCCCGGATGCCGCCCCAAACGAAGTATCGGAAATGTATTTGCCGGGCTCTTGTTCTGTAAAAGAATACGTGCTGTTATCATTTCCAATAATGCGAACCACAGCTCCACTTTCCGCTTCAAGTTCAGCATCAAAAAGAAAGGTTCTCGAAAGATTTACCTCTTGGGATCTTTCCTCAGTTGTGATAAGTGCATCAATGACCAAAATATCTTCAAAGTTTTCCGTTGGTGCTGTAAAAGGTTCGGTACAGCCAAGAATACACAATAGCAACACGGCTAGTGTTAATATGTTATATTCAACTCTCGAATTTAAAACCATCCTTTCTAGAACTTAAAATTATACGTAATTGAAGGTACTGGAATATTGAAAATCGATGCTTGCTGACCTTTCACTTCGCCATTTTCTGTAACGAAAAAAACCGAGAAGGGGTTGTTTCTTCCCAAGACATTATATATGGATATTGTCCAGAAACTATGGGCAAACTTTTTGATTTTATGATTACCCTCTATATTAAGACCGATGTCCAATCTATAAAAATCTGGAATACGAAAACTATTTCTATCACTAAAAACCACAAATTCAGAATTGTTAAAAGAAAAACTGCCAACAGGAACCGTGACTGGTCTGCCAGTCTGGTAGGTGAAATTAGTGGAAAGACTGAATCTTTTTGAGAATTTGTAATTGGTAACTAGACTTAAATCATGGGGCTTGTCAAAATTAGAAGGAAAAAAATCACCATTATTAATCTGTTCTTCAGGAAATTCGCTTTCAAATTTAATAAAAGAGCGAGAGTATGTGTATCCCAGCCAGCCATTGAGCTTACCTTTATTTTTTCGTATCAAGAACTCTATCCCATATGATTCTCCTTCACCTTGCAATGTTTCCAAAACAATGTTTTCGTTGAGTAATATTTGGGCTCCAGTTTTAAAATCAAGAATATTATCAGAACGTTTATAAAATCCTTCGAGGCTAAGTTCAAATGTGTTTCCATCGATATTTTTGAAAAGACCCAATGTAAATTGGTCCGCACTTTGAGGTTCAATGTTAGAATCCGAAATTTTCCAAGTATCAATCGGTGAGACAGTTGTGTTATTGGATAGCCTATGAATATATTGGTATGTTCTACCATATCCACCTTTTATGGATAAACTCGGATTTAATAAATACCTAGCAGAAATGCGGGGTTCTGGATTAAAAAAGGATTCTATTACCTCATTTTTCTCAAAATTTAACGTATCGGTAATTGAACCTTGATTTCTAGGCTGACCTTCCTCAAAGACTAGTTGGGAGCCTTGTCCCAGGGCTAAAAAATTTGAAAGTCTGACTCCTGCCTCAACTGATAATTTATCCGTTATATCAAGATTTGCAGAAAGAAAGAATGCTGATTCCAATCCTCGTTCTTGATCAATGAACTTGGGCTCGACTATAGAATTGTTCTCATCCAATGGCTCTAGATTACCGGGATCTATATTATACAATTTACTTGCAATTCCATAATTATATGAAAACTTGGAGTCTTTAATGTGATTGATTTTTAGTTTTACCTCACTTTCATTCACTTTGTATCCAAACAGAAAATCATCGTTAGAATCCCCATCAAATTCTATGTCAAAATTATATTGACTATTTGACGCTATTAAGCTACTAGTGGTTTTTTCGTTAAAAGCATGATCCCATTTGAGTGAGACAAGCTGATTTTTATATATAAAAAGAGAATCAGATGTTATACTAAAATCATCCCTGCTATAGTAACCTGTAGCCTTTATGCTGTTATTACTATTAATTTTATGATTGTAATTCGCTAAAAAATCATAAAATGAGGCCTCGCTATTTTCCAGATCAGGTTCGTCCAATGAGCGTAAAATCCAGTTTGCGTACGCTCCTCGACCTCCTAATAATAATGAAGATTTATCTTTAAAAACAGGAAGCTCAATCACAGCATTACTAGTAACCGGACCTATCGATGCCTCTCCTTTAATTTTTTGAGTGTCTGCGTTTTTGGTTTTGATATCAAATACAGAAGATAACCTTCCGCCATATTCTGAAGGGAAACTCCCTTTATAGACATTTAAGCTACTAATGGCAAAAGGGTTCAATGCTGAAAAAATCCCAAAAAAATGTTGGGGATTATAAACAACCGCATCATCCAATAAAATTAGATTCTGGTCTGATTTACCCCCTCTTACATTAAATCCTGCAGAACCCTCACCCGCCGTTGATATTCCAGGTAGTGAGGTTGCCACTCTTAAAACGTCTCTCTCTCCTAAAACCAATGGAATATTCTTTGACTCTTCTGCATCAATTCTTTCAGAACCACTCGTAGTTGTTGCCACATTTTTATCTGCATCTGCCTCAACTATAACTTCATCCAAAAGCTCTAAACTCTCATTTAAAGTGAAATCAAGACTGCCATCATTATATAAAACTACCCGTTGCTTTGTGTTCTCAATACCTAAAGCAATCATTTCTAAAATATGGGTTCCTAGTGGTAATTGTATTTCGTAAGCTCCATTTATATCAGTAATGGCAGCTTTGTTCTCATTTCTTACAATGATTTGTAAATCCGGTATGGGTTCACCTGTTGTATTGTTAAGGATGACTCCTTTGAGGATGGCAGATTTAGAGCGTTGTCCCCTATTTCTTTTTCCCACTCTATAGGTTTTAATGGTAGAAGGACTATTGGAATCTGACTTTGTAGCGAGTATTGGTATATCGTCTTCTTCCAAGAGCTGTAAATCTTGGTTGGTTATGGTATCTGCTGTGCTATTTCTTTGAAAAACCTTCGGTAGCGAGTCATAAATAATACTATTTTTCGTCAAGACTATTTTATTCGCTTCTAGTATATAGAAATTAACTTCTATTTTCCCTAAAATATCTTCTAAAATAACATCTATAGTAGAATTGTAATCCCCTGATATTAAATTTGTTCCAAGCCATTCTTTTAGATAGTAAAACTCATAATCCGAAACTTCTTCAATCTTTGACAATGCTTCAGAAATAGTAATATCATCAAAGGATAAGGATATTTTTGTTGTATCATTTTGCCCTAGGGCAAAATTTACCGTTATCAAACATATTAGTAAAAAGATTAATCTCATGTGGTTGGTTCTACGCTGTTTTTAACTGCTCTAACTCATTTAATCGAGCTATAAGCAATTTGATAAAGGTGTCTTGGTCTGATTTTAAAAGTTGTCTATATCCCTTATAATAATCCTTTATCACAGATTTATAATCGGGGAAAATTGAAATTAAATCATTTCTTGTTGTTACAGGATTATATTCGTTCCCGTATTTTAGATAATAGGTACTACTTTGATTGAACTCGTAGAATATTTTACCGCTCCTAGCTTTTTTTGCCGGTTTCTTTTTATACTTTTTATAGAGATTGAAGAATTCGGTTTCTGAAAGTAGCTCACAATACCCAAAAGGCTCATTGGTTTTGCTGTTTAGTGCTTTGATATTGATAAACCTCTTACTATTCAGTGAAAATTCGTCTACAAGAGACTTAATAATTTTAAATGCCAAACCACTTGATGAATTTTGCGGTCTCACGATAATTTCATCATAAAACAAATCATACTTCATATAAGTCCCATAATAATCTTGACCATCATATCCTATGAAACCTTCTAAGAACTCATCAGTTTCAAGAAACTGATGTTTTTCATCTAAAACAATATATTCATTATTGTACTGAATACCATTATAAAGGCCTGAGACTTCCACCCCAACAATTTTATCGAAGGTTTCATACAAATCGTCTTTTTTAATATCTGACTGAGCCTCAATATTATTTATAAATAGAATTGTAAAAATTAACTTGGAAGTAATGAAGAAATACTTTCTCATGCTTTAAAAATAAAACAAGATTTTATATCTCTGACTGTATTGTAGGATATTAACACTTTAGTTTTCATAATAAATTCTTATTAGTAAGATTCAATTTTTTTATGGATGAGATTTATTTTGAAGAAAGATATATCTTGAATTTTTGAGTTAGTTTTCAGAAAATTATTTTAAAATAAATTAATTGGAAGAAAAGTCACTAATCTCCCCTTTATAAGATATTGTGGTTCTGTGCGAACTGGTTATATTAATACGGCTTTGTAGATTAGGATATAGATTCACGTTTACATCATAGGTTTCCATGTTATTGTTTATAAGGAAATCAAGTTTGTATCCTTTGCCATCATCGTTTTTTGTCATTCTAAAGTTTTTGGGAGCTCCGTCAAATTGAATGCCATTGTTCGTATTGCCATAAGTACCGCCCATTTGCCTCTCGCCATAATAAGGTAACTTTGCTACAACACTATCTTTTAAGATATGTAAGTAATTATTGCTTCCAGATATATCAATCATACTTGCAGTACTACCCCATGGAAGCAAACCGGCATTTGCCAAATTACCAAGACTGCCTGTAGCTAACGGCCAAGCCCAACGGGCTGTTATGGCAAAAGAATTATTGGAAACAATTTGATCTAACCTCTCGACCTGTTCTTTAGAATATTCAGGCTTAGGGTTTGATGCACAACCAATAATGGCTATAGAAAGTAAAATGAATATTGTTCTTTTTGGTGAATTCATACTTGATATATTATAGATACACTTCAAAATATGAAATTTTAATCTTTTCCCATTTGAATTTATTTTATAGGGGAGAGTTTTAGATTATCGATTTTAAAAAAAGAACTGGATAAGACTACTAAATCTTTTTCACCCTTACAGCATTCATCCCTTTCATCCCCTTTTCCAATTCAAAGGATACTTTATCATTTTCAGCAATTTCATCAATTAAACCGCTAACATGGCAAAAGTATTTTTCCTGTGTTTCAGAATCAATGATAAAGCCAAATCCTTTTGAAGTATCAAAGAAAGAAACTTTTCCATTTCTTATTGGATCGAACTCCTCTTCTTCCACATCTTCTTTTTTGGGTATGCCAAGAGTTATGTTCTCTGCTTCAACAGCTATTTTTTGGGATGGATCAGGTGGTGTGTCCGTCAGATTTCCATTGTAATCAACATATGCAAATTGAATCCCTGTTTTACCACTTTCTTTTGCTTCCGCTTTTCGGGCATTTTTCTTCTTCTGCTTTTCCTCTTTTTTCTTTAAGCGTTTTTTTTCCCTTTCCGATTTGTTGTATGTCTGTTGCGATTTAGCCATAAATTTTACCTGCGAATTGTTTTTATAAAGTTAATATTGTTGAATTGTTTAAAGATAATAAATGACACCATGTTAAAGCACCATTTTTTCAATAATTATTAGTGATTCATAATTATTGTACCGTACTACCAATAATTGAAACTTATGTAGTTAAAATTAGGGATATGGCACTTACTTTTTGAATCTTTCAAAAATCGCCAAAGTTTTTGTTGTATTGATGAAATAAACCCCTGTAAGTAAAACTATTGCGGCGATAATGGATTGTGTCGTTATCTGTTCATTTAAAAAATACCATCCCAATATTAGAGCTACTATGGGATTTACATAAGTAGAAGTTGCCACTTTTTCAGGAGAAACGGATTTTAGTAGATAATTGAATGATGTAAAAGCCAGAATACTCCCAAAGACAATTAAAAGCACCATGACCCATTGAACTTTTTCGCTCCAATTTATTGGAGAAATCCATTCCTCGCCAAATCCCAAACTCATAAACGCAAGTATTATCCCCCCGTAAACATCTGATATCCTGTATTTACAAAATAATTGGAAGGCATATCTGCTTTAGCAACAAAAAGACTGCCATACCCCCAACTTAGCATACATAAAAAAATCATGACCATCCCGGTAACGGAATTTTCTTTTGCTATAATCTCTTTTTGACTTACCAAAAGATAGATTCCAATGATACCGAATACAACGCCAATTACTGACATGGGTTGAATCTTTTTACCATGAAGGATACGCATAAGCAACAAAACAATGAGAGGTTGAGCAGATATTTCAAGTGCGGCAAAACCTGTATCAACATAACGAAGTGCCCAAACAACTATCCCGTTGCCAAAGCTTAAAAAAAGAAAACCAGCTATAATCGAATTCAGAAGTTGTTTCTTGGCAACTCTGATTTTAATTCCCATGAGTTTTGCCAAGACCAATATTAAAATTCCTGCAATAGTAAATCTAAACGAAGCCAACATGAAGGCAGGAAGTTCCAAAACCGCAATCTTGTTCAAAAGATATGTTGACCCCCATATTACATAAATGGCAAAAAAAGCAACTATTATAAGTATTTTGTTTGAAGATTTTCCCATTTCGATATTGAAGAATAATCTACAATATTACGGATGTTCAAGAGAAGATAATCGATGTTTTGCATACTATTGATAAAAAGCCTGAAGAATCAAGAATACTGATTGATATCGAGTAGATAGGAAGCAATATCCCTTTCCAATTTTTTAAAACGTTCAAGATGCAATTGTATTTCTTTTCGTAAACCTTCTGCTACTACGTTTTTTTGTTTGAGCAGTCTCATGATTTGGTTTTGTTGCCCTGAAAAATTTTTAAAATTATGCCTAAGGTCGTAAAGCTTTTCAAAACAATGGGAATCATGTGGCTCACACGTGTATGAATTTAATTTTTTGGAAAGTCTTTGAATGATATTGTTGTTCCGCTCCATGCGAACCAATAGTTCTTGGATTTTGACTGTGTCTTTTGCATCTATATCAGTCATTGCAGTTTGTTTATCGATCAAAGGGTTTAAACTTTTCATTAAGTTAGTAATTATCCTATATATTTTTCAAAAATTAACGTGGTTTTTAAATATTTAACACTCACGGCAACATAAAATATTAAATGTAAAATATTGATGTACAATTATTTGATATTTTTCAATATGGGTGTCTCAAAATTTTTGTTAGTGATATGTTTTCCTCAAGCAACAAAAATCAATTAATTAGTCAAGGTTAAACAAAATCGATTTTTATTTTTCTCATTCTTCTTAAATTCCTAATTCCTACTTTTAAACAAAAAATCTTCCCTATGCGAAAATTTTTCTTTTCAATAATTATTGTTATTAGTTTAATTCACTGTACTGTTAAAGGGCAAACGATAAAGATTAAAAGTGCTGTTATATCCTTTGAGTTTGTTTCCAAGGAAACCAAGGGGACTATATCCGGTTTTAAATCAAATTCTTCAATTGATTGGAAAAATCTCGAGAACTCGGTCTTTAAGGGCTCGGTTGCGTCAGAGACCCTCGACACCAACAACGGATTGCGTAATTGGTCATTAAAAAGCGGGAAATATTTTGATGTGGATGATTATCCAATAATCTCGTTTCAGAGCAAACAAGTAAAACTACACAAAAAGAAACTGGTGGTAACAGGCGATTTGACCATAAAGAACATTACAAAGCCAATCACAATAAATTTTACCCAAAATAAAAATCAACTTATTGGAACAACAAGCCTTTATTCAATTGATTACGGAATTAAAATAAAGAAGAATAGAGAAGATAATCTAGTGAAGGTTAAAATGGTATTTGATACAGACCAATAGGTTATCTTTTAAACATTTCTATTTTTTATCAAAGATGAAACTATAAATTTTATTCACTCCCCAATTTCCCAACGGAAAATACAGTGCAAAGAAAAGGGCCATGCCCAAACTAAAATTACGGATATTGAAAAGCTCATCTAAAATATTATTGGGAAAAGCATAGGAAGTTTGCAAAGCATAACCGCTGAATTCCAAAATGCCCATGGCCACCAAACCATAAGCATACTGTGCATGAAAAGGTAACCCTCGCAATAGCAATGATATGGGTACCATATACAATATATAGCAAGTAATCACTTGCCACCAAAAAGTAAATTTTGCAATCTCTACCTGGGCACCGAACCAGTTCATCCCCAATCCCCATAGAAAGTAGATGACGCAATAAAGCAGCAACAATTGCTTATCCACATTAAGTTTTTGCAAAGCAAAACTCTTAAAGTCTTTCACTTTTCAGCAATTTTTTTATCTATAATGCCCAAAGCATCTCTAACGGTCTGCATTCCATCCATATCATCATTTTCCAACATAATATCAAATTTATCTTCGACGTCCAGTACGATATCCACTAAATTTGCCGAATTGATATTCAAATCTTGCGTAAAATTGCTTTCCATTGTTATGGAATCTGCAGAAACATCATCTGGCAGATAGATTTTTACAATTTCCTTTAACTTTTGATATCTTTCTTTTTCTTGCATTTTCAATATTAATGTTTTAATCCTGACTAAAAGATTTAAAAATAATACAGGCATTTACATCACCAAAGCCAAAACTTGCTTTTGCGATAATTTTTGGAATAAAATCAATTGTAGTTTGGGGAATCTTAGAAATACTTATCATTTTGGATATCTCAGGATGCACATCTTCACAATTAATATTTCCAAAAATCTGTTTTTCTCGAAATTGCAACAAGGTTGCCACACACTCAATGCTTCCCGCTGCGGCAAGGCAGTGCCCGAACAGACTTTTAGATGAATTAATCAAAGGAAATTCACCATTGGAAAATTTCAAAGCTTTTCTCCAGTTATGTATTTCAACTGTATCTTTTATGGTAGCTGTTAAATGTCCGTTGATAGCATCAATCTCTTGTGGACCAATGCCGGCATTTTGTATTGCTGATTGTATGCAACGTACCACGGCATCGTTATTTGGAGCTGTCATGGTACCTCCGCCTCTTTGCCCTCCGCTATTAATGCAACCACCAAGAATTTCCCCATATATTTTTGCTCCTCGCCGTACTGCACTTTCCAAAGATTCCAATATCAAAGCTCCTGCCCCACTACCGGGAACAAAACCAGCGGCAGAAGCGCTCATGGGCCTGCTCGCAGCTTCCGGATTGGTATTATAATCTCTTGGGAGTATTCGCATAGCGTCAAAACCTCCCCACACATAAGGACCACTATCACTACAGCTCCCGACCAGCATTCTTTGTGCTTTTTGGTATTTAATACGCTCATATCCCATTAAAATAGCTTCAGTCCCAGTAGTACATGCAGAGGAATTTGTAGTTACTTGGTTTCCGCAACCTAGCATACCGCCCAGATACGCACTGATTCCACTTGCCATGGTCTGGATTACTGAAGTACTGCCCAATCGTCGCACGTTGCCTTCATCTACCTTATAGATTGCTTCCCTAAACTTATCTACCCCAAGGATTCCCGTACCAAAAATGATTCCGCTGTTCCAATCAGGATTTTCATCACTTTCTGGAATTGGAAGATTTGCATCGCTCCAAGCATCTATACCTGCAAGCACACCATAAACTATACCACTTGCATTAAGACCCCTTAATTGTAATTTAGTAAAGTAATTGTTTAAATGAGATTCTTTAATTAATGGCTTACCAGCTATTTGGCATCCAAAATTTAGTTGTTCTAACTCGGAATGAAATCGAATGCCACTGATACCTTTTTTTAAGGAATTTGCAAATTCCTTAAGATTGATTCCATTGGGTGCACATACCCCCAAACCGGTGACCACTACCCTATTTTCCATCAAGATTAAGTTTTAGCATTCCCGCGAGTGTTCCTTTACAGACCAATTTTTTATCAGAATTGAAAAGTTTCACTTTGCATTTCAATTTATTGAAGCGAAAATATATCTTTTCTGAATTAACTGTTACCGTTTCTCCTGGAAGTACAGGAAGATAAAATTCCATCTCAGAACTACTCATGGCAATTTGTAAATCGATAGTATTTTTTTTTGAAATTGCATCCCCCAAGAGGTAAATTCCAAGGCATACAAGTCCAATCTGGGCACAGCATTCTGTTAAAACCACTCCAGGCGTAACCGGGAAGTCTTTAAAATGTCCCTGATAAAATGATGAATTTTTATCGAAGGTATAAACACCCTCTATCCCATTATCATTAACCGTTATTAAGTCATCTACAAATAAAAACGGTTGATTATATGGCAACAATAGTTTAATTTTATTTTTGTCCATAGTTTATTGTAGGCTCTCTCCACCATCCACCTTAATAATTGTTCCCGTTATCCACTTAGCCTCATCCATTGTCAATAGGTAGGTTGCATTTGCTATGTCCTCAGGCTTTGTAAGTCTTTTGTTCGGGTTTCTTTTTAAGGATTCACTTTTTAAATTATCGCTATTTGGTATCATATTTAAGGATTTTGTATCAGTAACTCCAGCTTGGATACAATTGGCCTTGACCCCTTTATAAGCAAATTCCAGTGCAATATTGCGCATTATCGCCTCTAACGCTGCCTTAGCAGCCGAAACAGCACCATAGTTCTTCCAGGCTTTTGTATTTCCTTCGCTTGTGAACGCAATAATTCGACTGTCTTTTGCGAAAAGACTTTCATCAATCAATGATTTGACCCAATCGTATAAGCTCACAGCCATTGCATCAATGGTCAAGTGAAAATCTTGATTCACTAGAACTTTTTCATTTTCATCGACCATCGGCTTTAAGTTTCCTTTTGCGATGCTGTGGACAAATACATTGATTTTTTCAGGTCCCAGCAGCTTCTTTATTTTCTTGATCGCTTCATCTCTTTTTATAGGATTGGTGGCATCAATATTAAAATTATGTAGCATTGCTCCACTTGAGATTATTTCTTGAAAATTCCCGGTAATGGCATCTAATTCAGATCTTCTGTCACGATGAACAATCAAAATATTAAAACCGTGTTTTGATAGTTTTCTGGCAGTCGCCAAGCCCAGGCCACTACTGCCTCCCAATATCAAAACCCATTTGGATGTTTTTTTCATAGCGCTATAATATGTTACCACTCCAGCAAAATACGCTGTGCGGAAAATCCGGGGCCAAAACTTAATACCATGCCCTGTTCGCCTTCTTTGGTTTCTTTTTTTAAGAATCTTTCCAATACGTAAAGCACCGTAACACTGCTCATATTGCCATATTCACTTAGAACTTCCCTGGTATCGTCAATATTCTTGCCCAGTTTACCAAATAATTCCTCTACAGTTTGTACAATTTTCTTTCCTCCAGGATGGAAAATTAAATAGTTGACCTTGTCGATATTGGAACCCTGTTTTTTCAAGAAAGGATGGACTAAATCGGGGAAGTATTCTGCTATGACCTGTGGAACTGCAGGGTCTAAAATCATTTTCAACCCTGTATTCGTTAGGTCAAATCCCATTAAATGTGTTGCATGTTTAAAATGGTACATTTCTTCACCAATTATTTTTGGTCCTTTTGCTTCAGGTTCCGAGGATAAAAGTACACAAGCCGCCCCATCACCAAATATAGCGGCACTTACCATGTTCGCCATTGAAAAATCGTTCAACTGAAAGGTTGCAGTTGGACTCTCCACGGCAATAATCGCGGCACGTTTATTTGGATTGGACCTTAAAAAATTCGTGGCATAAATCAATCCAGAAACCCCTGCAGCGCATCCCATCTCGGTTACGGGAAGTCTTACAACATCTTGTCTCAGACCCAAGGAATTTATTAGATAGGCATCCAATGAAGGTATCATGATTCCCGTGCAACTAACTGTAATGATATAGTCCAGGGATTCAGCTTCCCAATTGGAGTTTTGCAATGCTTTTTTAAGGGACTGTTCACCCAATATCTTTACTTCACGGACGTAAATGTCATTTTTTTCTTCAAAAGAGGTAGCGGTAAAAACTTCTTCAATATCCATTATACCGTATCTTTTGTCCACTCCTGCGCCTTCAAAAATTTTGATGACTTTTCTCTTGAAGCGATCTTCTTTTTGAGAGAGCCAGATATCAATGAACGGAATAATATCAGTAGTTTTTCTACTATACTTAGGTGTCTGCTTTGATACACCTACAATACGAACAGGACCCATCAATTCAATTCTTTTTTGCAATGCATAACCCATACATACCTAAAAGCCCATTTCCATTCTATATTGTGTATAACACTTGGTATTTTTTTTGACAATTTCACTAATTCTTCCTTTTTAAAGCCCTTGCTTATGGAGACCAGTCCATCATATTTTGCAACTTTGGTCTTAATAAAGAAAATACTGAATATTTGAAAAAGATAGTAGGCTATCTTACTGCGCTGTAAATCGTTTATAACCACCCCCATTTTAGCAATACAAACAAATTTATCCAAAAAGGTTTCAATGCGCTCTTCTTCAAAATGATGCATGGTCAATGTATTGATCAAAATGTCACATGATAGATTGGTATCAGCTTTTAGAATATCTGCTTTTTTGAACTTTATGTCAGGAAAATCGGTTGAATTTTCACGTGCTATTTTTAAAACATCATCTCTTAAATCTATTCCCAGCATCGTATGCGAAACATTACGACCTTTGAGAAATGTAGAGAGTTTACGGAGCATGGTTCCATCACCACAACCCATGTCCAAAATCGTATATGATTTATTTTGATCATTTTTGATCAAGTCCCAAACGGCGTTAATCGTTATCGACTCTCCACCCAACAAACTATTACATCTATTGATGTCGGCATAGGCATCGCTAAGCGCATCAAACTCCATATTTTGATTATCCATCAACTCCAGTTGCCTATTTCTTACGGTAAAATCCATCAGTTTACAATTGGGGCTCCATGGGTTTTACGAATTATGCTGCCAAGCAATGGTTTTGAACTTGCAACTGTGGCCATACCAAAATTAAACCACTTGGTATGCATCATGAGTGTTTGTAACTGTCTCCCCATCCATAATCTCTGCCTAAAATTCTTTTTCCAGCTTAATTGGTATTCCTTTTCCATATCTTTTCTTGTGAAGTTAGGGTTTTCTAAAAAGTTTACCACCTGTTCTACTGCTAATTTTCCACTATGTATTGCCATCGCCATTCCATTTCCGCATAACGGATGGATGAGTCCTGCCGTGTCCCCACACATCATTACATGGTTCTCGATATTTTTTTTTGGTTCAAAGGAGATTTGGGCGATTGTCAAAGGCTTATCAAATTCAGGAACTGCATTTATTAGAAAATCCTTCAAAAACGGATTTTGGGAAACCACATTTTTAAAATAAGAATCAATATCCTTTTCCTTCTTAAAACTTTCGTACCTGACCAGGCAACAAAAGTTTATGCTTTGTCTTTCTATTTGTGATAGTCCGCTATATCCACCTGGGAAATTGTGCAGTCCCACTACGTTTGATGGATGTCCCGTGTTCTTGTAATGGCACTTTATACCTAGCCAGGGAGATTTTTGTTGGATAAACTTTCTTTTTAGCGTCATATCCAAGTTAGACCGTTTACCGAACGTGCCCAATACTATAGGGCTTTTTATATTTTTTTTGGAAGACAATGTTACTGAAAATCCATCATTAAAGTAGTGGATGTTTGTTACAGTATCAAAAACAAACGTAACCCCTTTTTTAATGGCCAATTTGTAAAGATGGTTATCAAACATATAACGACTTATTCCAAAACCACCCAATGGTAAGCGTATCTCTGAGGATTTACCAGTTTGCGTGCTCAATTGAAGCGTATCTATTTCAGGTAAGCTTAAATTGGAGAATTCCATGCCCAAGTCTTCTAGATAAGGTTTGACCTCATTGGAAACATATTCTCCACAGACCTTATGATTTGGATATTCGTTTTTTTCCACGACACAGACTTGTTTTCCTTTAGTTGCTAAATCAAGTGCTGCCGTCAATCCTGCCAACCCGCCCCCCACTATTAATATTTCGGGATCATTCACTGTATGAAGATAATTCTTTAAAACAAAAATCCCGACCATGACTGGTCGGGATTTAAAAAAAATCGAATTTACTCTTCGCTATTAGCCTTTTGTTTTTTCGTAAGCTTCTTCCTTAAGTTCCTCACTTGCAACAATGGCCAACTCAACACGTCTATTTTTAGCTTTTCCTTCAGATGTTTCGTTGCTTTCGCGCGGTTGACTTTCCCCGTACCATTTAGTAGTAAATCTACCGCTAGAAATTCCTTTGGCAACCAAATAGTTGGTTACTGATTGTGCTCTTTGTTTGGATAGCGTGTTATTGTATTCTTCGCTACCGGCACTATCCGTATGACCCTCAACTAAAATATTGGAGTTTGGATATTCTTTGAAAATACCTGCAAGCTTATCGAGTGTTGAAGCAGACGTTCCTCTAACATCGGATTTGTTGGTGTCAAAATAAACCCCGGCATCTTCGTTAAAAGTAACGTTAATCCCCTCTCCAACTCTATTTACTTCTGCACCTGGAATTTCTTCTTCAATTCTCTCAGCCTGTCTGTCCATTCTATTACCGATATATCCACCGGCAGCTCCACCAACTACAGCGCCTATAATCGCACCTAATGCTGTATTGCCTTTTCCGACATTATTGCCGATTACACCACCGATCACTGCACCGCCAGCCGCTCCTATACCAGCACCTTTCTGTGTATTATTTGCATTTTTTACCGCATTACAGCTCAGTATTAAACTTAAAGTCAAAACAATGGTTGTACTTTTTACTAATATTTTTTTCATCTGATTATTTTTTTGTGAATTCATATACGATTGTTACGGGCTCGCCATCAACAGAAACATTGGATTTGAGCGTCATATTCTGTTCATTGATGCTAGCAATGTTCAATCGATATCCCACACCTCCTGAAATATCCTTTCTTTTTTCATCAATAAATTTAAATTGTAACTGGCTGCTATAATTCTGGGAAGGCTCTACTACAGACCACCGAAAGAAACGGTCACCACCTTGACATAAGGTACTTGAAGATATCGTGTATCGTCCCGTACTGTTATTATCCCTAAAGAACCAATCACTGCCTTCAAAACAAATGTCATCGGCATCATTGAAGATAACCGATTTAAAATTTCCAGTATTGTTTTCATAGGAAATGTTGTTCAAGGTCCAAGACCCACTAAATAAGTTTCGTTGTGATCTTGCGGTCTTGGAAACCGAACATGACGATAACAGAAATACTGCTAAAGCCGCAAATAAGAATGTCTGTTTAATCATAAGAAATTGGAGTTTTAAATTTAATTATATACGAATATTATGGTTAATTCGATTTTTGCTTATTTAATTTTAAATTTTAGATTAATAGTTATGTAATACTATAAGGGCTTTCTCAAATCGCTCCTTTGGCAAATAATTACCTTCAAGATTCTTTGCAAATGGTACAGGTGTTTCCAGACTGCCCACCCTTTTGATGGGGGCATCCAAAAACTCAAAACAATTTTCCGTGACCATTGCTGCTATATCGTTCGCAATACCTCCAAATAAAGTATCTTCATGCATAATTATCAATTTTCCCGTTTTCTTCACTGATGTGTAAACGGATTCGATATCCAGAGGTTGAAGTGTGCGCAAATCTATGACATCGGCACTTACATTATTGTTCCTATCCAAAATTTCTGTAACCCATATCAAAGCTGCACCATATGAAACAATCGTCAATTCGTCTCCTTCCCGCATTAGATTTGCCTTTCCAAAAGGCAATGTGTAATAGTCTTCAGGCACGTCACCATAAACACTTCTATATAAACCTTTATGTTCAAAGAACAATACTGGATTTGGATCGTTAATGGCCGTATTCAAAAGGCCTTTGGCATCATATGGTGACGAAGGGTAAACCACTTTTAAGCCTGGGGTTTTGGTAAACCATGCCTCATTGGTCTGTGAATGAAACGGACCAGCTCCCACGCCACCGCCACAAGGCATGCGAATGACTACATCCGCATGCTCTCCCCAACGGTAATGTACTTTAGCCAGGTAATTGACTATTGGATTGAATCCTGAACTTACAAAATCGGCAAACTGCATCTCTACTACGGCTTTCATGCCATTGATGGACAATCCCATAGCAGTGGAAACAATCGCAGACTCACAGATTGGTGTATTCCTCACCCTACTTTTTCCAAATTTGGCCGTAAACCCTTCTGTTATTTTAAAAACACCTCCGTAGTCAGCAATATCCTGTCCCATTATAATCAACTCGTTATAACGCTCCATAGATTGTTCCAAACCTTGGGAAACAGCATCGACAAATCGAATATTTTTTACCGCTGATTTTGATTCAATATGTTGATATTCAAAATCTTTGTATACTTCTTTTAATTCTTTGGTTTCAACAACTTCAACCTCAGATTCGTCAAATGCAAGCTGTAAGTTTGAATTAATTTCCGTAGTTATCGCATCTTTAAGTTGTTCAATTTCTTCTTTGGATATAATGTTTTCCGCAAGTAAAAATGTTTCGTAATTGGAAATAGGGTCTTTGTCTGCCCACTTTTTCATCAATTTATCAGGAACATATTTAGTTCCACTGGCCTCCTCATGACCTCTCATCCTAAACGTTTGAAATTCCAAAAGCACCGGTCTAGGTCTTTTTCGTATTGCTTTGCAAAGTTCATCGACCTTGGTATAAACTTCCAGAATATTGTTCCCATCGATGATTCGGGATTCCATTCCGTAACCTTTGGCTCTATCTACTAAATTTTTGCAATTATATTGTTCTTTGGTCGGTGTAGAAAGTCCGTAACCATTATTCTCAATACAGAACAGGACGGGTAGATTCCACACGGAGGCAACATTAAGTGCTTCATGAAAGTCTCCTTCACTGGTTGCGCCCTCTCCAGTAAAAACAGCGGTTACCCGTTTTTTTCTTCGCAACATATCTGCCAATGCTATTCCATCTGCAACCCCTAATTGGGGGCCCAAGTGGGAAATCATACCGATTATTCGATACTCTTGTGTCCCAAAATGGAAACTACGGTCCCTTCCTTGCGTGAATCCGCTCTGCTTACCTTGCCATTGGCCAAAAAGTCTATTCAAAGGGATATTTCTAGAAGTAAAAACGCCAAGGTTACGATGCATGGGCAATATATATTCTTCATCTTTGAGCGCTTTGGTAACGCCTACCGATATTGCCTCTTGCCCTATGCCACTAAACCATTTCGAAATTTTACCCTGTCGCAATAGAATGAGCATCTTTTCCTCTATCATTCTGGGCTTTAGCATGGCAATGTATAAATCCTTCAATCTTTGTTGGTCCAAGCTTCCAATATGGTATCTCATGGCAATCAAAATTCAAAAGGATAAAAGTAATGAAAAGCTTTTCAAGAGTAGTTGAAAACCTTAAAGGTTTGGCTTATTTCATTACTTTTGGTCTTTAATTAAATTTGATATTATGAATGCCATTCCAAGTGTTGACCTAAAGGATTTCGTTTCTGGAGATTCACAGAGAAAAGAAAAGTTTATCAACGAGATAGGTACTGCTTTTGAGGATATTGGTTTTGTAGCGCTAAGCGGACATTTTCTTTCTGATAAGCTCGTAGAAGAGCTTTATAGCGAGATAAAAAAATTCTTCAATCTACCACAAGAAATAAAAGACACTTATGAAATAGACGGTATTGGTGGGCAGAGAGGGTATACTTCTTTTGGAAAAGAGCATGCCAAGGGCAAAAAAGAAGGTGACCTCAAGGAATTTTGGCATTTTGGCCAATATGTTGAAGATGACCCAAAGCTTGAAGCGGAATATCCCCAAAACGTATCCGTCAATGAACTGCTCAATTTCAATATAGTGGGAAAAGAAACTTTTAAAATGCTCGAGAAAACAGCAAAGTATGTGCTAAGGGCACTTGCACTGCATCTAAATCTTGATGAATTCTATTTTGATAAATGGATAAAAAATGGAAATTCCATTTTAAGACCGATCCACTATCCACCAATAACACAAGAACCCAAAAATGCTGTAAGGGCTGCGGCACACGGAGACATCAATTTAATTACCTTACTTATGGGGGCACATGGAAAAGGACTTCAGGTAAAAAACCACAATGGTGATTGGGTGGATGCTATAGCAAGACCGGACCAGCTTATGATAAATGTTGGCGATATGCTTTCACGCTTGACCAACAATACCTTAAAATCCACTATCCATCAAGTTGTGAATCCACCAAAAGAACTATGGGGCACTTCTAGATATTCCATACCTTTTTTTATGCATCCCATAAGTGAAATGCCCTTAAATTGTTTGGACAATTGTATTGATGAAAAACACCCAAAAGGATTTTCTGATATTACGGCAGGAGAATATCTTAATGAGCGCCTCATTGAATTGGGGTTGATAAAAGGATAACTTATGGATTTACAAGATCAGCTCAAGAATTTGTTTCCAGACCATACACCATCAAAAGAAAATATAGAGGAGGTGAATCAACCAAATTATTGGCTCCAAGACTCGCCCATTCTTTGTAAATACGAAAAACGGAAAGGTAAACCGGTCACTATTTTGGATGGGTATACCGGTGCTGATGCAGATTTTAAAAAATTGACAAAAGATTTAAAGTCACTTTTGAGCGTAGGTGGCAGTTATAAAAATGATATAATTATTATTCAGGGTGATTACAGGGACAAAATCATGGCTTTTTTAAAAGAAAATGGATTTACCGTAAAAAGAGTGGGAGGCTAACGCCATTGCCATAAAACCCACTTTAAACATTCCCGTACGTTGTTAAAATTACAACCTGACAACCAATGTTTTATGAAAAAGTTTTTATGTTCCTAGTATAAATCTTACTTTTAAACTTCTAACTAACAAAATAAGACTGAAAATGAAATCACTGTTGCACATCACCAACGGGGACAATTTCACTTCAAGACTTCAATCGCTAAAACTTAAGGGAGATATTATCACATGGAGAGAAATGCTATGCGAAGGCAAAACTCTTTCTACCGTTGGTAGCGAATCCTTTTGGAAAACAAGATTTGAGTTTTTGAACAGAAATTACAAAGTTTCTAAATCTTGGTTTGTTGAGAAAACATTGAAGGAGTACCGATCGCTCTGTAATCATAAGCAGCAAGATCAGATTGTTTTATGGTTTGAATATGACCTTTTCTGCCAAATAAATATGTTAGCCGTTCTCAGTTGGCTAAAAACCCATAGGAGACACGCAGAAATTTCACTTATTTGTAGTGGAAAAGAAGATGATAGTGGAAAGCTATATGGTCTAAATGAATTGAGCGATGAAAAGTTAATAACCCTTTACGAGAACAAGACCATATTATCCCAGGACGATATAGAATTTGCGGATTATGTTTGGCAACTGTATTGCAGTGATAATCCTATTCGTTTGGAAAATTTGGTTGTGCACAATGATTTCCAGTTCAATTATTTGTCCGATGCCTTAAAAACACACCTTAAACGTTATCCCACAATTAAAAATGGCCTCAACGAGTTGGAAAACCGTGTTTTAAGCATTGCAGAAAATGAGAAGCCAGCATCAAGAAAAGAATTATTGAGCAGCGTACTGAACAATCAAGGGCTTTATGGTTTTGGCGATACGCAGTATGATCGCATGATAACATCAATAAAACCGCTGTTTACTTCTTTCAATCCAGTTAGGTTAACCAAAAAAGGCAAGGAAGTTCTATTGGAGAAAACAAGTTTTTATTCTCAAATACGTGATAATCAAATGTATTTAGGAGGTTCTTTAAAGTATAACTTCTTATACAATTCAGCTTCGGACCGTATCCTAAAACTTTAATATGACATTGGGCGACTCAGAATTAATTCTGAATCCTGATGGAAGCATTTACCATCTCAATCTATTACCAGAAGATGTAGCCCCTACAATTATAACTGTAGGTGACCCCGAACGTGTTAGTGCGGTCACTAAATATTTTGACAGCATTGAACTAAAAAAAGGCAAGAGAGAATTTCTCACCCATACGGGCTATTATAGAAAAAAAAGGATCTCCGTAGTTTCCACAGGCATTGGAACAGATAACGTTGATATTGTTCTCAATGAACTTGATGCCCTCTTCAATATAGATTTTGCGGAACGAAAGGAAAAAAAACAGAAGACACGGTTAGATTTTATACGCATCGGTACATCCGGTGCCCTACAGCCAGATATTGCGATTGACTCATTTCTTTTGAGCAAAACCGCCATTGGTTTGGAAGGCCTCCTCCACTTCTATGATAGTGGACACGTCCGAAATAAAGGATTTGAACGAGCGCTAAACAAATTTTTAGGCTGGGACAAAGAAAATATTGTCGCCTATGCTATAGATTCAGATGAGGATTTGAGCGCTAAATTAACATCAAATCGTATACGATTTGGCATAACTGTTACAAATTCAGGATTTTACGGACCACAAGGAAGGAATCTTAGGTTAAGACCAAAAATTGAGGATTTTAATACCAAGTTATTTTCATTTTCTTATGACAATCAAAAAATAACCAATTTGGAAATGGAAACAGCCGGTATTTATGGACTTGCAAAACTTCTTGGACACCGTGCAGTTTCATTGAATGCGATTCTTGCCAACAGGACAACTGGGAAATTTTCTAAAATTGCAGATGAAACAATCAATAACCTAATAGAATACACATTGGAAAAGCTTACTTCTTAGTTTTGCCTTAACATTAGCTTTAAGTTCAAAAAGGTTTCTTTACCTATTTTTAAACAAATTATAGATTATGGAAGACTTGCCCTTAAAAAACAGGGATGTCAATTGGCTTTATTTTAATGAAAGGGTATTGTTGGAAGCTGCCGACCCCAGCACTCCCCTACTTGAGCGCTTAAAGTTTTTAGCTATTTTTTCATCAAATCTCGATGAGTATTTTAAGGTTCGTATTTCCCAACTACGCCAACTTAAAAGTGTGGATAAGAAATTGAGAAAAAAACTAATATTAAAACCAAATAAAAAACTAAAATTTATTTTAAAAACGGTTGCTGAACAGCAAGAACAGTTTGGAAACATCATTCGTGATACTTTGGACGCTCTCGAGAATCATGGTATCCATTTAAAAAGGATAAATGAGATAAACGCGGAACAACAACAATATCTAAACAACTTTTTTAATGAAAAGATTATTCGTGATTGCCATATTTTAAGTTCTAAACAGCCTGAAAACCTTAAAGATGGACAACTATATTTAATTGTTCAATTTTCAGAATCCGATTTTGAATTTGTATCCGTTCCCTCCAATAAACATCAACGTTTTATTGAGATTCCCGGCAATGGTCATCAATATTGTTATTTGGATGACGTAGTAAAATTAAACCTAAAGTATTTATTTCCGAACAAAAAGGTTTTGGGCGCTTATTCAATAAAATTGTCCAGGGATGCCGAACTTTATTTAGAAGATGATTACGAAAATACGGAGTTGGTAGAAATCATCTATGAATCCCTTGGAAAAAGAAAATCCGGCCAACCGACAAGACTGCTGTACGATATGAATATGCCCAAATCATTGGTATCTGCCCTACAAACGGAACTGGGTTTAGGAGATGTTGATATGGTTTTGGGAGGAGAATACCACAATCTCTCTGATTTTTTTCAGTTTCCCAATCCTTTTAAGGATAACAGACTCTCTTACGCTCCCAAGCCTCCCTTGAATCACCCACAACTGTCCAATTCAGATGATATTTTTGAGACTATCTCAAAAAAAGACCAATTGGTTCATTTTCCTTATCAAAAATTTGATGTAGTTGAGGATCTCATCGGTTCAGCAGCAGTGGATGAGCATGTAAGCTGTATAAAAATGTCCTTATACAGAATTGCCAAAACTTCTGTATTAACCGATGCCCTGTTAAAAGCCCTTGATAACGGAAAAGAAGTTGTTCTTTTTGTTGAGGCAAAAGCTCGGTTTGACGAGGAGAACAATATAAAATGGGGCCGCATTTTTGAAGAGAAGGGAGCTAAAGTATTTTTTAGTGTTCCAAACATTAAAGTGCATTCAAAAATAGCCTTAGTCAAAAGGGTGGAATCTGGGAGAGTAAAAAACTATGCTTACATAGGAACAGGAAATTTCAATGCAAAAACTTCAAGAATTTATTGTGACCATGGCCTATTCACCGCACATAAAAAAATCACCAATGACCTAGACCAAGTCTTTCAGGTTCTTGAAAAAGAACTGATCATTCCAAAATTAAAGCATCTATTGGTTTCTCCTTTTACCACTAGAAGTACTTTTTTAGATATGATAGCCAAGGAAATCAACAATGCGAGTGCTGGCAAAAAAGCCAAAATTACGCTAAAGATGAACAGCCTGGAAGATTCCAAAATGATCGGGGAACTTTATAGAGCGAGCGAAGCGGGTGTAGAAGTACGTTTATTGGTAAGGGGGTTTTGCTGTCTTGCTTCAAAATCTTTGGAAGGTGAGGCCGATAATAATAAGCCCATATATGTGACCAGTATTGTGGACCGTTTTTTGGAACATGGGCGAATTTATCTTTTTGAAAATGGAGGTGATGAAAAGATGTATATTGGATCGGCAGATTGGATGACACGAAACCTCGATAAGCGGATAGAGGTTCTTGTTCCCATTTTGGATTCGGACATTTTTAAGGAGCTTAAAGATATTTTACAGATCCAACTCAACGATAATGTAAAAGCAAGAATTCTGGATGATGATGACAGCAATAAAAGGGTGGACACTAAAGATGGGGAACCTCTTGTTAGATCACAGTACGCCATCTATGACTATTTAAAGAAAAAATTGAGTGAAAAAAGTTAAAATCGTTGGCGTACCTGAACATTTTAATCTGCCTTGGCACCTCGCCATTGAAGAAGGTGCTTTTAAGGACAGGGGAATTCAATTGGATTGGACAGATATTCCCGAAGGAACGGGAAAAATGTGCCAACTCTTAAAAAACGAAGAAACAGACCTGGCCATTATTCTAACTGAAGGCTTGATTAGAAGCATTTCCCACGGAAATCCCTCAAAAATAGTGCAAGAATATATTTCCTCGCCCCTACTTTGGGGAATTCATGTCAGCGCCAATAGTCCACGGGAACACATAGCAGAATTGGAAAACGATAAAATAGCCATCAGCCGTATTGGTAGTGGTAGCCATCTTATGGCATATATCCATGCTCAAAATCAAGGTTGGGATACTGGTACGCTTCAATTTGAAATCATTGATAATCTCAAAGGTGCAGTTAAAAGTTTGGTAGGGGGTTCCGATGCCTATTTTATGTGGGAGCATTATACAACCAAGCCGCTGGTAGACAAAGGCATATTTAAAAGACTTGGGGATTGCCCAACCCCTTGGCCATGCTTTGTTGTCGCTGCAAGCGATTCCTTCCTAAATTCCAATGCCGGATTGTTGAGACATATTTTAGAGGTAATAAATATGTATACTGTTGAGTTCAAACAAATACCCAGTATAGACCGAACATTGGCCAATAGATACGGGCAAAAGTTGGAAGACATCAAAGACTGGCTTTCAAGAACAACGTGGGGACAATCCCAAATCAGTAGCGCTACAGTGACCGAAGTTCAAGAAAGGCTTTTTAATTTAAATTTAATTGATGAAATCCAAAATCCCACTGAGTTTCTGAATCACGATTTTTAAGAAAAATGCTTTTTTACCAATGCTTTAAGCTTCACATCTGAAAGCGGTTTCTGAACCATATCGGTAATAATGGGATTTTTAATCACAAGCCTAGCTGCGTCATGATCATCCACTGCTGCCAGCACTATGATAGTTATATTTTTCTTGAAATCGTCATTAAACTTTTTTTCGTAATTCTCCAAGAATTCCCATCCATTCATGACGGGCATACTTACATCCAAAATTAATATACAGGGAAAGTTTTCCTTGTAGGAACAAGTTTCTAAAAATTCGATGGCTTCTTGACCATTACGAGATGTATTTACCTGTAAATTTTTATCTAACTGTTTTACAAAAAATCTATTCAAGAAATTGGTGGTCTCGTCGTCGTCAACAAGTAGAACTGATTTCAGCTTGCGCAAACTAAAGTAATTTTCATGTTGTTATACGATAAACGTACGAAATTCTTTCAATACTTTAAAGAAAAAAAATAATAATAAATTACCAGTCTATTAATGGTTTATCCATGCGTGCCAGTAGTGCATTTGTTTTACTAAAATGCTGATTTCCAAACCAAAAACCCCTATTTGCACTCAGTGGTGAAGGGTGGCCGGAAGTAAGGATATGGTGCTTTGTCTTGTCTATCAACGCCGATTTCTTCTTGGCAAACCCGCCCCACAATAAAAAAACAATACCTTGCTGCCGTGTAGAAATTATTTTAATAACAGCATCTGTAAACTGTTCCCAACCTTTGTTTTGATGACTTCCTGCTTGGTGTGCCCTCACCGTCAACGTAGCGTTCAATAAAAGGACACCTTGCGCTGCCCAACGTTCCAAATTACCGCTTTTTGGATATGGTTTTTCCACATCGACCTTTACTTCTTTGAAGATATTGACAAGCGATGGCGGATGCGGAATACCATCCTTTACGGAAAAGCACAAACCATTTGCCTGATTTGGTCCATGATAAGGGTCTTGTCCTATAATAACGACTTTGGTTTCGGAAAAGGGACAATGATCAAAGGCGGCGAATATATCCGAGCCTTTGGGATAACAGGTATATTGCTGATACTCCTGCTTTACAAATGCTGCCAATTGATTAAAATACGGCTTTTGGAATTCTGGTTGTAGGTGGTTTTTCCAGCTAGGGTCTATGGAAACGTTCATTGTGTTTATCTATTTTCTAAATATGGTATCTTTCTTGGATGAAAATAACCTAAAATGCATTGTTATGAAAATATTGATTATCGGCGGAAAAGGAACCATAGGAAAAAAAGTAACCGACCATTTTATAAAAGAGAACGAAGTTATTGTTGCGGCAAGAAACTCTGGTGATGTAACCGTAAATATTGAAGATAGTAAGGCTATCGAAAAAATGTTCAGAGAGGTAGGAAAGGTTGATGCGATAATATGTATAGCGGGCGAAGCTAAATGGGCTTCTTTTAACGAACTAAGCGAAGAAGATTATTATATAGGTATTCGAAGTAAGCTCATGGGACAGGTAAACCTGGTCCGTATTGGACAGGGCTTTCTCAAACCTGGCGGTTCCATTACACTTTCCACAGGTGTGCTTGCAGATGATCCCGTGGTAAGAACAGCGAGTGCAGCAATGGTCAACGGCGGCATACACAGTTTTGCCCAGGCTGCTGCGTTGGAATTGGAACATGGACATCGACTCAATGTGGTCTCTCTGGAATTGGTCGTGGATGCCTACGAAAAATACAAGGATTATTTTCAGGGCCACAATCCAATTTCGATGGAAAAAGCTATCAATGCTTATGTAAGAAGCGTTATGGGAAAAAGAAATGGCGAAATAATAAGGGTTTATACCTAAATAGACCTTGTAAAATCACCTTTCCGTTATCTTTGCCCCGCTATAAGAAGAAAATGCAGCATATTAACGACAAAACACTTCAAGATTTAGAATTTCCCACTGTATTGGAACAGGTTTCAGCCCGTTGCAATACAGAGTTGGGTAAAAATACAGCACTTGATAGTAAACCGATTATAGATAGGGAGCACCTATTGGAAGTGCTAGGGCAGACCTCAGAATATTTGGCTTCATTTTCCAATGATAACCGTATTCCAAACCATGGTTTTGATAGTATAAACGGAGAGCTGAAATTATTGAAGATTGAAAATACCACATTGGAAATTCCAGGATTTCGAAGAATCGGGACTATTTGCAAAACGGTGGTTCTGCACCAAAAGTTCTTTAAGAAATTCAAGGAGTACTATCCATTGCTTTACAAGAGAACTGAAGCGTTGGAAAACAATACTGAAATATCAGCTTCCGTTGATGATGTTATCGACAAGTTTGGTGAAATAAGGGATAGTGCATCAGAGGGGTTGCGCCTTATTCGTATGCAGATCAATGAGGTACGCGGTAAAATAAACCAAAGTTTTGGTGTCGCGCTTTCCCGATATCAATCTTCAGACTTTTTAGATGAAATAAAAGAGTCCGTAGTGGAAAACAGAAGGGTTCTGGCAGTAAAGGCCATGTATCGCAGAAAGGTGAAAGGTACTGTGATGGGCACTTCCAAAACAGGGAGTATCGTTTACATTGTACCGGAGACCACTCTTGCCTATACACGGGAGCTCAATAACCTGGAATTTGAGGAAAAAGAGGAAATCCAACACATCCTTAATCAACTTACCAATTACATAAGACCTTTCCATGCGTTATTAAGTGTCTATCAAAATTATCTGGTCCATATTGATATAACGGCGGCAAAGGCAAAATACGCGTTGGACATAAATGCGCTGCTACCGGAAATCAATACGGAAAGAAAATTATTCATCCGAGACGCCTATCACCCGTTGCTCTATCTTTCCAACAAACTTAAAAATGAGAAAACGTGGCCGCAGACCATCCAGCTACATAGCGAAAATAGGATCATAGTCATTTCAGGGCCAAACGCTGGCGGAAAAAGTATCACCTTGAAAACCATTGGTCTGCTTCAGGTAATGCTGCAGAGCGGAATGCTCATTCCCGTTCATGAAAGAAGCACTGTTTGCCTGTTCGATAAGATTTTGACTGATATTGGCGATAATCAGTCCATAGAAAACCATTTGAGCACCTACAGTTACCGGTTGAAAAATATGAACCAGTTTCTAAAAAAGTGTAATGACAAGACGCTGTTTTTGATCGATGAGTTTGGCACCGGTAGCGACCCTGAACTGGGCGGGGCACTGGCAGAGACATTTTTGGAAGTTTTCTATGAGCGCGGGGCCTACGGGGTCATCACTACGCATTATGCCAACCTAAAAGCGCTGGCCAATGAGTTGCCACATGCCACCAATGCCAACATGCTCTTTAATTCCAAAACCTTGGAACCAACGTTTCAATTGATTTTGGGCGAAGCGGGAAGTTCATTTACGTTTGAGGTGGCCCAGAAGAACGGTATCCCCTACTCGCTCATTAACAGGTCAAAGAAAAAGATTGAAAAGGGGAAAGTACGTTTTGATGAGACCATTGCAAAGTTGCAAAAAGAGCGTTCCAAAATGGCGCAGACGGGTTCAAGATTACAGGATGAAGAAACAAAAGCAAGGGAAGAAGCAGCAAAACTGGAAAAATTGAACACCAAGGTAAAGACCAAGTTGGAAAACTACCAAGAACTGTACGACCATAACCAACGGATGATTCATTTGGGCGATAAGGTGAACACCGTTGCCGAAAAATACTTTTTGGACCAAAAGAAACGGCCCTTAATTTCCGAGTTGTTGCGCATTGTAGAAACGGAAAACAGCAAGCGTAAAAAAACCTCTGCAAAACAAGCAAAGGCCAAACAGGTACAAAAAAAACAGATTGCCCAAGAACTGGAAAAGAAAATCGTTACGGTAAGGCAAGAAAAAAAGGTCGCGCAAAAGAAAGCCATCCAAACAAAGAAGGACAAGCCTAGACCCGTGTTTAAAATTGGTGATCGCGTGCGTATGTTCGATGGAAAAGCGGTGGGCAGTATTGACGCGCTCGAAAAGAACAAGGCCATTGTCAACTACGGTATCTTTACCACCAATGTAAGCGTAGAGCAATTGGAATTGGTCGAAGCCAAAAAATAACTTTTTCTTGTCAATGGAATTCCAAGCCTAACATAGAAGGGTCTTGAAAAGGATTTTTACATGCAATCACAGCTAGAGAAATAAGCAAATCATACAAAAGGTGTATGATAACCCTTTTATAATAGGTTATCTAAAAAGTACTTAAAAAGTGTTATATAACTGATATTCCTTTTTGGATATAAGTACTTTTTTGGATAGGTTTATATATACAAACGTTGGCAGCAAGCTAACGAAATAGAAATCGAAAAAATAATATAATAAATGGCGAATAGTAATCTAACAGCAGCCAAACGTGCTAAGAACGATGAGTTCTACACGCAGTACCACGATATAGAGAAAGAGATAAACGCCTACCTCGATTACAGCCCTGATGTGTTCAAAGGCAAGACCATTTTACTGCCGTGCGATGATCCTGAGTGGAGTAACTTCACAAAGTTCTTTGCACAGAACTTTGAGCGGTTTGGTCTTAAGAAACTCATTAGCACCAGCTATGCTGTAGATAGCAAACTTTACAAGGGCGGTTACCAAGTGACCATGTTCGAAGAAAGCGCCCCACAGTACGATAGCAGCAAGACCCGAACAAAGGGCAAGATATTTACCCTGGCCCGCGACATATCTGGCGATGGAAAGATAGATGTTGACGACCTAGAATGGAATTACCTAGAAGGTGATGGCGATTTTAAAAGTGATGAGGTAAAAGCGCTACGCAATGAGGCCGACATCATCATTACTAACCCACCTTTTTCGCTGTTCCGTGATTTTTTAGCATGGATACTTGAGGCTGATAAACAGTTTGTCATTATTGGTAACATGAATGCAATTACCTATAAAGAGGTGTTTCCTTTAATTAAGGAGAACAAGATGTGGTTAGGTGCAACAGGTAATGGTAATGATATGGTGTTTGCAGTACCTCCAGGCACTGAAGTTGATGAAAAAGACAAACAGAAAGCTGCACGCTTAGGATATGTCGGAGACTATACGCGCTTAGGAAATTCCTGTTGGTTTACTACCATAGATCATGGAAGACGTCATCAACCAATGCAACTGATGTCCATGGCGGATAATCAACGTTTCAATAAGAAGCTTAAAAGTAAAAGTGGTTCATTTCAGCAATATGATAATTATAATGCAATAGAAGTGCCATTTACCGATGCTATACCAAGTGATTTCAATGGAGCAATGGGAGTGCCAATTAGCTTTTTAGACAAATACAATCCCGATCAATTTGAGATAGTTGGTTTGACAGCTGGAAGAGATGAGTTTGAATGTAGACCAACCAAAAGGTATATCAACCCAATTCAGCATAATCCCAATGGAAGTACATCCAACGGAAGTAAAGCAAATACACGGTCTACTTTAAGATTAGAAAATATTCCCAATGCTATTTACTACACAGCCGAGAATGCTGATGGCCCAATGGCTATCGTCTATGCTCGAATTTTGATTCAACACAAGAACCCAATCAAATGAAAACTACTCTGAAAACTGATATCACCATAGCAGCTATCTGCGATGGCTTTGTGTACAACGAACTGGAGGGCAAGGGACTTTTCGGGTTAGCAGGCCAACTGACCATACAGCCCGAATACCAGCGTAACTACATCTATGCCGATGGCAAAAGGGATGTGGCTGTCATCGACTCGCTATTGAAGGAATACCCCTTGGGGCTCATCTACTTTGTAAAGGTGGACAAGGGTAAGTATGAAGTACTGGACGGACAACAACGCATTACCAGTTTCGGGCGGTATGTTACCAACCGCTTTGCCGTAAAAGACGAGAACGGAATGGAGCAGTATTTCAGCGGCATCTCTAAAGACAAGCAAGAGCGAATACTTAACACCAAATTAACCATTTATGAGTGCGAAGGCGAGGAGAGCGAGATAAAGGAATGGTTCAAGACCATCAATATTGCAGGTGTTCCTCTCAATGCGCAGGAATTACTCAACGCCATCTATTCGGGGCCTTTCGTCACCTTGGCAAAGGAGGAGTTCAGCAATACACAAAATGCCAACATTCAGAAATGGGCCGCCTATGTAAAGGGTAGCGCTAACAGGCAGGAGTTTCTGCAATGCGCGCTCGATTGGGTTAGTAAAGGCAATATAGACAACTACATGAGCCTCCACCGCAAGGACTCCAACATCAATGAACTGAAGATCTACTTCAACAGCGTTATCGATTGGGTAAGCACCACCTTCTTAGATGTAGAAAAGGAAATGTGCGGGCTGGAATGGGGCCGCCTATATGAACAACACCATAAAAAGCCCTACGATCCCAAGAAAGTATCAGAGCAGGTACAAGCGTTGATAGAAGATTCATTTGTCACGGATAATAAGGGAATCTTTGAATACACTCTCGGAGGCTCAACGGACACTAAACTATTGAACGTGCGTATTTTCAGTGAGGCCACCAAAAAGTCGGTATACGCTAAGCAATCCAAGGAAGCTGAAAAAAAAGGAATCTCCAATTGTTCGTATTGCGCTATTGGGCACGATGCTAACAAAACCAAAATTTGGGCATTTAAAGACATGGATGCAGACCATGTGACTGCATGGAGCAAAGGTGGAGCAACTGACGTTAAGAATTGTGAAATGCTGTGCAAGTCGCACAATCGAGCTAAAGGAAATCGATAAAAAATGCCAGCTGCCAACAAAACCTATACGCAATACCCTTCGGGATACTGCGCATAGCCAAACCGTTCAGGTCAATTCGGCCGGCGCCGACCCGCGTTGCTATATTTTGCTTCGCAAAATCCCGCCCCACGGGAAATCGACCTGAACGGAAGCGCTGTACCAAATTGCTTTTCCCCCTCTCCAGGTCCGGCGCCCGGCCAGATAACCCAGTGCGCAGGGTCGAACTGACATGAACACCTGGCCATAAGCAATTTGGCACGGCCTTACCCGTATTTTGCCCTTTATGGCTATCTTAGATACCCAACAGAACAAAATCCACGGCCGCACTGCGTATAGCGCTTCCGTTAGGCAAAATTTGAAAAACAATCCGTTTGAAACGAAATTTAAAGTCATATACCAACTTTCTAAATGAACTATTAGTTCTTGAAAGATTCTATTTCGCTACAAAATACGCATATGAAGAAACCGAAAATGTAATAAACTTTATTCGGAATAATAAGCTAAAATTTGCCAAAGAAACTGACTTTGGACTAACTGTAGGAAAACCTAATCCGTTCAGCGTAAAAAAAAGAGCAAGAACAACTCGGAGAAATATAATATTGGAAATTATATATGTTAGAATTGTTTCTGCTTTAGAAGTTCTGTTAGTTGACTTAATACGAGACGTATTTATTCTAACTAAAGAACCTTTTAAAAGACAAGACATAAAACATCAATTCTCTCAAGGAGAACTTTTATCACTTGATTCAACTACTTCTATTTTAAATATGATAATTAATAAAGAATGTAGAAAATTAAGTAGTGGAGGCTACAACGACATTGTAAAGTACTATAAGAGACATTTTAATATCGAAATAGGTAGTTTTCATCCAGGAAATAAAAGAATGGAAGAAATACACGACAGACGTCATTTACTTGTCCATAAACTAGGAAAAACTGACAAAGCTTATAGAAAAAAGTATAACACAACAAGTACTTCTGTATTTATAAACGAAGAGTATCTTCTTGAAACTATATCGGATTTAAGGTCTTTTTCCTCTCTTCTAAAAAATCAATTAGATTATCGGTTGAATAATGACTTCAATAAACCAACTAAAAAACAGTCATTATCTAAAAAAATGAGAGTTATAGAATTACATCATCCAGAAAATTATGAATTCGAATTTTTATCAAAAGACTATGAATTTTGGGCTGGAGATGAATATTGTAAGTCCAACAGTATTATAAAAAAAATAGAGAAAGTAGATTTGGAGACAACCAAATTAGAAGTAGTTGGAGAAGTTCAAGTTCTAAAGTCATTTTTAAGACTTATAAGAAGAAGATGTAAAAAGAATGGTTTTGAGTTTAAAGAAAAAGGACTTTCAAACGACAACAATAATGGTGGTTTTTCACAAAAATTGTTGGACGAAGAGCTGATTTTAAAAATTAAAAGTGAGCTTCCTGAACAACCTTGGGAGAAAGGAATCCATAAATTAATCGCCACAAAACTGAATGTTTCTAACAAAATAAGTTCAAGTGGAATACAACAACTTATAGCAAATGGAGATTTCAAAATGCAGATTGATGGTAAGATTGTGGAATAAAAACTTTGCCTAACAATGTATCCTATGAAAAGCCCTAGTCCAGTTCTCTAAAGTTAAGTAATATTTTCTTTTTGCCTTAAACCACTTTTTTTCTTTTAATATAACTTGCTCGGCATCCTATATGTGATACACTTTTTTTTGTGTTCACCAGCATCTGTACGATCATAAGCTATAATAAGTTTGGTCACTTGCTAACCGATGTGATCCCTGCCATGGGCAAGGTCACCTACATTGTTCTGTGATCCAAACTTCTCTACTTCCATTGTGAGCTTTGTTATGGTTTTATTATGCTATAACCCCTATTTCATAGGGGATTCCCGTTTTTATGACCGCCAACGTACGGCTCAAAAGCTTACGGGCCACTTTGACGATCACGGATTTCACGTTCTTGCCCTGGTGCTTCCGGTAGTATCCCTGCATCACCGGGTCCGTGCGTATGGCCTGCCATGAGGCCTCTATAAAATAACTGCGTATCAATCGGTGGGCACGCATACTTACTCCCGTGTGCCTTATGGTGTCGCCACTTTGATAAATACCAGGTGAGAGTCCAACATAGCCCGCCAGTTGCTTGATGTTGTTGAACCTGCGCAGATCTCCCAGTTCGCTCAATATGCCACTGGCCACGATGGGGCCGATACCGGGAATGCTGCGCAAAAGCATATAGTCCCCCTTGTAATGTTTCTTGGTCCATTTGCGCAATTGGGTCGATACGTCCCTGAACTCCCGGTCTATAAAACGGAAACTGCGCATGCGGCTTTCTAGTACCTCTTTCCCCGTTGGGTGTGCGAATTCCAAATTGTCCAACCAGTCCCTGAAAGCGTGGCTCCAGTTATCGTTGTCGTACCGCTCGGGAACCTTGATGCCGTAATACAGCAGCTGCATCTTGATATAGCTCTTGATCTGGCGCATGTCCTTGACAAGGTCGTTCCTTCTGCGGAACAGGCTGCGCAACTGTTCCCGTTCCGGATCGGGGACCACGATGCCCTCCAAACGGCCGTCCTTCAGTTCACGGGCTATGAGCTGCGCATCTATACGGTCCGTCTTGGTATGGCGCTCCTTGCCCTTCCTGAATATATCGGCAGGGTTCACCACCAGTGAGCACCAGCCATAACCCTCGAAAGAACGATGGGCCCGATAACCGCAACATCCCGCCTCGTAGGCCGTCGAAACCTCATGACCCGGATAGTGCCGCTCCACATATTCCCTTAGCCCTTCCGGGTCCGGGGACATGGAAAAGGTCCTACCGGAGGACAGGTCCGTGGCACAGTGGACCTTCCAACTGCGCTTGTGTATGTCGATACCAATGAATAACTTGGGTCTTGCAGTGTGTCCTGTTTTCATATCTTTTTGTTTTAGAGAACTTTAAAGATAAAGGACACGCTGCTTTTACATAGATGCTATAAATAATAGGCGAAATAGTAATAAAATCAAGGCTTTTAGCTCGTTTTAAACTTTATGCTTAACCGAAAATTTAGAGCTTCGAAATCGCCTACTTTCCATATACCAACCGTTCAGGTCAATTCGGCCGGTGCCGACCCGCGTTGCTATATTTTGCTTCGCAAAATCCCGCCCCACGGGAAATCGACCTGAACGGAAGCGCTGTACCAAATTGCTTTTTCCCCTCTCCTGGTCCGGCGCCCGGCCAGATAACCCAGTGCGCAGGGTCGAACTGACATGAACACCTGGCCATAAGCAATTTGGCACGGCCTTACCCGTATTTTGCCCTTTATGGCTATCTTAGATAACCAACAGAACAAAATCCAAGGCCGCACTGCGTATAGCGCTTCCGTTGTGCTCAATTTGGATTAAAACAATGAACAATGCCAATTACAAATTCTTTCTAAAACTTGCTGGAATTTTTTCTATTCTTGGAGCTATAACAACCAGTTTGTTAATATTCCTGCCAAATCCAGTAGCTGCAGATTTTGAATCTCAAACTTTACTTTTTGAGAATAAACTATATTTGACCAAACTTTGGATATTATTTATCCACCCTCAGGTAAACATAATTGCAAGTTTAGGTATCGCTTGTATTCTTTTCAAAAAATATCCCACACAAATGATTGTTGGGAGTTTATTCTTGTTGGTTTGGGCATATACCGAAATGTCTCAACAATCTTTATTAATAGACACCTTAAATCAAATATGGAGACCTAACTATGTAAATGCTGAAAGTGAGATTACCAAAAGTATGTTCAAGTCATTGATTAATGCTGCAAACGGAATTTCAGATAGCAAGTATTTCCTTGTTATTTACGGTTTTGGACTTGGTTCATTCCTATATGGTACTGCACTCATTCAGGAAAATGGACTTGGAAAATGGATTGGTGTTTCGCTTTTATTCATCGGAATATTGAGCCTTTGTTCATTTACAAGATACTATCTTGGAATTTCTTCATTGAACAAGCCCGTAAATTGGTTTTATGAATGGATTTATTCCTATCTACAACCAATAGTTCGAATTGCTATCGGGATTTGGATATTTAGAAGAATAAAAACTGAGCACAACAACGTGTATAATTAATGGCTAGTTCAAGCCTACTTACGAAAATCCTCGCGGATTTTCTATCTGGTTTTTATTTGCTAAATTAGGTGCTTAAACACGCCACTAATCATACACGAGACCGTTCAGGTCAATTCGGCCGGTGCCGACCCGCGTTGCTATATTTTGCTTCGCAAAAACCCGCCCCACGGGAAATCGACCTGAACGGAAGCGCTGTACCAAATTGCTTTTTCCCCTCTTCAGGTCCGGCGCCCGGCCAGATAACCCAGTGCGCAGGATCGAACTGACATGAACACCTGGCCATAAGCAATTTGGCACGGCCTTACCTGTATTTTGCCCTTTATGGCTATCTTAGATACCCAACAGAACAAAATCCAAGGCCGCACTGCGTATAGCGCTTCCGTTACCTGCAATTAGATGAAACCAAGTACAATAAATATAATTATAGCAATAATAAGTGCTTTAGCCACTGTAGTTGCAGCAATCATTTATTATTTAACACTTGAGGAATTAAAAAAGCAGAGAGAAAATACTGCGAGACCACATCTTTTTATAGATAAAACATATTTCAATGTTCAAGGAGTACGGAAAGGAGATTATCTAATTCCAATTAAATGGACAACAGAAAAAATGACATCTGTAATTCTCGAATTTACGAATGAAATCAATATTGCGAAATTCTTTCTTAAATGCTACAATATTGGATTTGGAACTGCGACTAATGTAAGTGTTGAATTTTACTATGATATTGATTTGTTCATTTCTAAGATTAGTGAGTTAGAAAAAGAAGTAAAAGAAAGCGACCGAATAAAAATTGAGAAAAATAATGTGCTTATTTCTTTTTCGACCGAAAATGAAGAAATGCCACCAAGAAAATTTGGACTGACTATTGAAAATAATCTAAAACATTACGTAACCTACGTTTTACCTGTAAACATCAAAAATGAGCCTGTTAATTTGAGATTGCCTTCTCACTATCTTGAACTACTCAATGTTTATGTATTTTACTTTATGTCAATTGAAAATAAAGAAGATTTAGATTATTCAGTTCCAGAAATAACGACCAAAATAAATTACTCAGATATTAACAAAAAACAGATGGAGGAATCTTTTACCATTGTAACTAACTTGAACGCTATGAGTCTTGCTGGTTACAGTGGAGAATTTACACTGCATAAAAGAAAATAACTGCAGGTAACAATGGCTATAAATAATTGCTTGTTCTCGCTTACTTTGGAAATTCCGCAGGAATTTCCAACTTGGTGTGTACTTGCAAAGTTAAGTACTCACCCACGCAACTACTCATAGCCGAGACCGTTGTGGTGCATATAAAAAATGAGAGCTAACATCAAATTATCGTTTCTGATTTTGCTGATTTTGACAATAATCGGGTGTCAAAACTCTGTCCAAAATGAAAAACAGTTAGCTCGACAGGTATTTGGAAAATGGCAAGGAGAAAATGACAGTCTCGGAGTTGAATTAAATATTGACCAATTCAAAAAATGGAATGACTTACTTGAACGGACTGAAAGAATTGCGTGCAATGATAGTTTGCCTAAAATAACTTTGACTACAGAGAATAAATTAAAAACCATTTATTTCCGTAATCCTTGTTGGGAAGATTTTGCTTGTATTTTAATCAAACAAAAAAATGTCATTGAAATTCATAACGATACGATTAATAAAAATGATGAAAATTTCTTCCCTTTAGATAGTTTGGAGAATGTTTTAAAAAAGGATTTAGAAAATAATGGCAAAAACCCAAAGTTAAGTGATAATCCAGAAAAACTGTTGATTTACATTTCTTACGACAACAAAAATGGATTTAAAAACCTACCCAATACTCTAAACCAACTGACCGAAACCTACAACCGAATTACAAATAAGACTGATATTAAATTATGGTTGAATGAAAAAATTTATTTTGTTCCGCCACCACCACCGCCAATGAATGAAATTGAATTAGATGAATAAAAAATACGCACCACAACACTGTATATAAAAATTGCTAGTTTTACCATAAACCAATGTGAGTTGCTTTGTTTGCTAGCTTCTGATTTTCCTTCGGAAAATCCTCGCACGCAAACACGCAACTTTCCATATACAACAACGTTCAGGTCAATTCGGCCTGTGCCGACCCGCGTTGCTATATTTTGCTTCGCAAAATCCCGCCCCACGGGAAATCGACCTGAACGGAAGCGCTGTACCAAATTGCTTTTTTCCCCTCTCCTGGTCCGGCGCCCGGCCAGATAAGACAGCGCGCAGGGTCGAACTGACATGAACACCTGGTCATAAGCAATTTGGCACGGCCTTACCCGTATTTTGCCCTTTATGGCTATCTTAGATACCCAACAGAACAAAATCCAAGGCCGCACTGCGTATAGCGCTTCCGTTGGCAGTAATTTGAGCAAATGAAAACAGAACAATGTCCAATATGCTATACAAACCTTGAAGTAAAGGAATTTGCACCTTGTGATGATTGTGGTGGATTAGATGAAGAAATTAATCACTTCAAAAATGGAATTCACAAATACAATGTTTATGAGATTTACAATGGATTTAAACTACAATTGTGCAATTTTTGCGATGTCGACTTTGGCTCATACAAATCTGAATATTGGAGATTTTTAGGAAATAAGCGAATTGGTTATGAAAACTTCAAACTTGTCTCTTCTGTTGATAATCCTATGATTCAGAAGACTAAATATTGTCCTGAATGTAACAGAGGATTAAAATTTTTAATGTTTTTAAGAGACCTCAGAGAAATAATAAAACAAGAAGAAACGAATTGAAAAGAAGCGGATATAAATATCAAATTGAACAGAAGCTTCTTAATGAAGATTGGGAGATAAAAACGATGGACTCTAATTTTGAATGGTGGGATGATGAGCATTGGAAAATGGAATACAAGTACGACTCTAAACTGTCATTTTTCTTGTGTTTTATTGTTGACCCAATGTTTGAAAAACCAAGAAAAAAAGGTCAAGGAATACATGAAGTAAAAGCCTCTACCGAGTTCCCGAAAAATTGGAATGATAATGAACACACTATTGCTTCAATCAGTATGACAAAAAGAAAATTTGAAATCAAATTGGCGGAATTTATGAACGATATTATTGAATTTAAAAAAGAAAAAACTACTGCCAACAATAGCTATAAGTAATTGCTTATTCTCGCCTTCTTCTGAAAATCCTTGCGGATTTTCAGTTTGGTGCGTACTTGCTAAGTTTAGTGCTAATCCACGCAACTACTCATAGCCGAACCGTTCAGGTCAATTCGGCCGGTGCCGACCCGCGTTGCTATATTTTGCTTCGCAAAACCCCGCCCCACGGGAAATCGACCTGAACGGAAGCGCTGTACCAAATTGCTTTTCCCTTCTTCAGGTCCGGTGCCCGGCCAGATAAGACAGCGCGCAGGGTCGAACTGACATGAACACCTGGCCATAAGCAATTTGGCACGGCCTTACCCGTATTTTGCCCTTTATGGCTATCTTAGATACCCAACAGAACAAAATCCAAGGCCGCACTGCGTATAGCGCTTCCGTTGTAGTGCATTTTGTCAAATCTATTACTTTTTAAATTTTTGTAGTATGTAAAAAAGGTCTTCAAAATATTAATCATTGAAGGATAGGATGGTTAATTCCAACTAAAAAACCGCCATGACCTTTTCAGTAGAAAAAAATTCATACGTCAGGTTTTATAAGAAATTTATTTTCTCAACAAATACATCAAAACCAGTAATTATTTGGTTTTCCGGAATTGATATTGAAAATATCTCACCAACGTTATTTTCAAATATTCTAATAGGGTAGCCCTTCGTTTTAATGGTTTGTATTTCACTTGTTTCTGTATCGTAAAGTAATACTTCACGTTTTAAAAATTCTGTTTGCACATCACTTCCAAACCAATCAGGGTCAATGGTAGATGCAAAAATAAATTTCGCATCATTGGATAAACCTAGTGCAAACAAATCTTCAGGTAATTGAGCTTCAACCTGAAAAGAAATTGTAGAATATAGTTTTCTTTGACCGTAATTAATCAGTAAGTTACCCGAGTCACTGTAAAAAGAGGTATTTTTATATTTGGCAATATAATCGGAACTAAGTGGTAGCGTAATCACTCTCCTATTCTGTAAAATACCATTATCATCAACGGCATACAGGATGCTTTCCTGATCATTTTTATGCCCGACTATTATTTCATCGTCGTTCACATGGATTATTCTATATAGGTTGTCTCCGTGATGTGTTTCGAAATGAATTTGTTTGTCAAGAAGCATTAATTCTTCCCCATTTCTTTGAAAAATGAATATGGAGTCGGTATCGATAACAACCAAAAAGCCATTTTTTGTATATGTGAAATCTACAATACTAGATACATTAAATTCCTCAAATAGGTAAAAGGAACCAAAGGAGAAAATCTCTGAAAGCGATGTCGGATTTAAAAAATGTAAATTATTTCGCCCATTTACTACCAACTCTTTTCCCTCGGAAAAATTAAATGGTTTTCTAAACGGAAATTCACCCGCAACATAGACTTCTTCACTTGTAGTTGATTCAAGCACACCTTGATCATAATTAAGTCTCAGTATCGCATAGGCATCATAACTGGCCCAACTCGGAATTTGACTGCTTCCGTGTAAGTATACGGCGGGTTCATCATCATCAACTTCTAGATGGCTTAAATAAATTGGCCCGAATAAATCTTTTTGTCTAAAAGTTACCTGTTCGTAATTGGATACCACATTCGTACCAAAAATATTATAAGCATAAACTGCGTAAAACGGATTTTCAATATATGGTGGGTCGGTATCAAGAAAACTGGTTTCTTCGATAGCATTAATCGTTTTGACACTGTCCTCTTCATGGAAAAGCAAATTTGTTCCGTCGGTACTTGCATAAACTATTTCGTAATGGGAAAAGTATGGGATGTCATATTCACTCCATTCTAAAAGAATAGTTTCACCATCTACACTAACACTATTCAGATTAGGTGTATTTGGAATAATTAAATCTTTTGGGTTTTCAGTAAGTAATCTACTTTCGCCAACCAAAACATCATCAGAATATACTCTCAAAAAATAGCATAAGGTATTTGTGGTAGCTGGTGGATCGTAATCGATAAAAGTAGTGTTGTTAATATCCCCAATTTCTGTGAGGAGTACCGCATTTTCTTTTGTACAAGACCCGTCTATGGAACGATATACCTCATAACCAGTAAACGAATTAACATCTGTTTCTTGCTTCCAATTAAATTTCAAAAGTGATGTTTCATCGGAATCTCTTTCAAAAGAGGTGGCTATGTGGTTATTAGTAATGGGGTCATAACGTTTTAAATTAGCTTTGAAAACATCTTTATTTCCATCATCATCAAAATCAAATAGAAACCTGATCACTAATTCAGAGGATTTGAAATCGATAATTGAAAGCTCCTCCACTTCTCCTGATGAAAACGAGATTGATATTATTCCGTTTTCAATTTTCCAATTGCCCGTTTTTTTAACAGGAACACAGTCATCGTTGTTATATAAAACTTCTTCATATCTGCTATTTTCGGAAAAGACTAAGTATTCATATCCACATACTGGGAAACGTGGCGCTATCTGAACACTAGTGTCCATAAATTCTCCTGAATAAATGAACCATGTTCCTAGAATATCCTCAATTTTTACATTCGTATTTACATTGGTATCATCATCAGGGGTAAAGGTCTCCTCTTCTTCCCCACTTTCACAAGCAAGAATAGTAAGTAATAAAATGATAAGATATCTGTATCCTTTGAACTTCATCATAAAACTAAAAGACTTTATAAATATTGAAAACTAAAAATAAACCTAAATATTTCACCTCCAACTTTATTTTCTAATAAACACGAAGTAAAATAATATTATTGAATGTTACTATTTACTCTTCCCTTGTACCCACTTTCAAAATAAAATAGTAAAAAACGCACTACAACAAAACCTAAACGTAATGCGGACTTTAGGCTAAAACGAAAGGTCTGTGTATATTTATAAGGTCGCTAAATCTTTGGGATTTAGCTTTGGACAAAAAAAAGAAAAAGCGAAACCAAAAGCTTTAGCTTCGTGCGCAGACGGAAACGAAAAGTTTCCTTGCCTCCGCATTACGCTTAGCCGAACCGTTCAGGTCAATTCGGCCGGTGCCGACCCGCGTTGCTATATTTTGCTTCGCAAAACCCCGCCCCACGGGAAATCGACCTGAACGGAAGCGCTGTACCAAATTGCTTTTCCCCTCTTCAGGTCCGGCGCCCGGCCAGACAAGACAGCGCGCAGGGTCGAACTGACATGAACACCTGGCTATAGGCAATTTGGCACGGCCTTACCCGTATTTTGCCCTTTATGGCTATCTTAGATACCCAACAGAACAAAATCCACGGCCGCACTGCGTATAGCGCTTCCGTTGTACACCATTTGACCAAACTTATGCGAAAAATTATATTTCTGACTTTTATTTTACAATCCTCTCTGACTTTTTCTCAAATTCAGCAGTATTTTTTCGTCGATGATGTTGAAGTTGTTGAATATCTATATGTAAAAATTTGCATCGGAGAGAATGGGGAAACGGTTTCTGTGACTGAAATTCCAGAAAGAACTACTTACAAAAACAAAGATGTTATTCAACAGATTATAGAATACAGGAAAGGAATTGACTTTTTACCAGGAAGTAAATTTAGCAATCAATGCTTTGACTATCCATTTACGATAGTGAATTCAAAATATGAATCTATAAAAGAACTGGACTCAAATTGTGTTGCGGATTTTGGAAAAGGAAAATATAGATATATAAACCCTGAATATAGAGACGTTAAAATTAAAAGACGGAAAAGAAAACAGATTGAGAAAACAAAAGACTCAAAATCCATCTATAAAATCGAATGGATATCACCTTATAATTATGTTTTGACTTATTTAAAAGTTTCTAAACCTGAATATGAATATTTGATAGGACAAAAAATAGATGTCAAAATTATTGACGTTCTTGAAAATGGAAATTATGTCTATTATTCAAACTTATCTGACCGAACTTATGGGTTTGGAGAAATGGAAAAACTTTAAACTATGAGTTGGGACATTGTACTTTTTAATTCAAGACAGAAAATAGAATCAGTTGCGGAACTTGACGAAAACCAACTCGAACCGACTGATTTTTGCGGAATTTTAGAAAGCTCATTTGACCGAATAAAAAAAGACGATAATCACAGAGAAATAAGCGGAACTGATTTCACGATTGACTTTTTTGCCGATAATGAGCATTCAAGTAACTTTATGCTTTCATTATACGGAGAAAATGCAATCTACGCCTTGATTGAATTATCGAAAAAGCATAATTGGCAGATTTATGACTCTGGAATTGATGGAATGGTTGACTTGGAAAATCCCGAAAAGAACGGATTTGACAATCACAGAAAATATGTTGAACAGATATTAAAAAATAAATAAAAACGGTGTACAACAATGGCTCCTATGAAAAGCCCTAGTCCAGTTCTCTAAAGTTAAGTAATATTTTCTTTTTGCCTTAAACCACTTTTTTTCTTTTAATATAACTTGCTCGGCATCCTATATGTGATACACTTTTTTTTGTGTTCACCAGCATCTGTACGATCATAAGCTATAATAAGTTTGGTCACTTGCTAACCGATGTGATCCCTGCCATGGGCAAGGTCACCTACATTGTTCTGTGATCCAAACTTCTCTACTTCCATTGTGAGCTTTGTTATGGTTTTATTATGCTATAACCCCTATTTCATAGGGGATTCCCGTTTTTATGACCGCCAACGTACGGCTCAAAAGCTTACGGGCCACTTTGACGATCACGGATTTCACGTTCTTGCCCTGGTGCTTCCGGTAGTATCCCTGCATCACCGGGTCCGTGCGTATGGCCTGCCATGAGGCCTCTATAAAATAACTGCGTATCAATCGGTGGGCACGCATACTTACTCCCGTGTGCCTTATGGTGTCGCCACTTTGATAAATACCAGGTGAGAGTCCAACATAGCCCGCCAGTTGCTTGATGTTGTTGAACCTGCGCAGATCTCCCAGTTCGCTCAATATGCCACTGGCCACGATGGGGCCGATACCGGGAATGCTGCGCAAAAGCATATAGTCCCCCTTGTAATGTTTCTTGGTCCATTTGCGCAATTGGGTCGATACGTCCCTGAACTCCCGGTCTATAAAACGGAAACTGCGCATGCGGCTTTCTAGTACCTCTTTCCCCGTTGGGTGTGCGAATTCCAAATTGTCCAACCAGTCCCTGAAAGCGTGGCTCCAGTTATCGTTGTCGTACCGCTCGGGAACCTTGATGCCGTAATACAGCAGCTGCATCTTGATATAGCTCTTGATCTGGCGCATGTCCTTGACAAGGTCGTTCCTTCTGCGGAACAGGCTGCGCAACTGTTCCCGTTCCGGATCGGGGACCACGATGCCCTCCAAACGGCCGTCCTTCAGTTCACGGGCTATGAGCTGCGCATCTATACGGTCCGTCTTGGTATGGCGCTCCTTGCCCTTCCTGAATATATCGGCAGGGTTCACCACCAGTGAGCACCAGCCATAACCCTCGAAAGAACGATGGGCCCGATAACCGCAACATCCCGCCTCGTAGGCCGTCGAAACCTCATGACCCGGATAGTGCCGCTCCACATATTCCCTTAGCCCTTCCGGGTCCGGGGACATGGAAAAGGTCCTACCGGAGGACAGGTCCGTGGCACAGTGGACCTTCCAACTGCGCTTGTGTATGTCGATACCAATGAATAACTTGGGTCTTGCAGTGTGTCCTGTTTTCATATCTTTTTGTTTTAGAGAACTTTAAAGATAAAGGACACGCTGCTTTTACATAGATGCTATAAGTAATTGCTTGTTCTCGCTTACTTCTGAAAATCCTTGCGGATTTTCAGTTTGGTGTGTACTTGCAAAGTTAATCGATAAACCACGCAACTACTCATATCCTTAACCGTTCAGGTCAATTCGGCCGGTGCCGACCCGCGTTGCTATATTTTGCTTCGCAAAACCCCGCCCCACGGGAAATCGACCTGAACGGAAGCGCTGTACCAAATTGCTTTCCCCCCTCTTCAGGTCCGGCGCCTGGCCAGAGAGCCCAGCAAGCACGGTTGAACTGACATGAACATGTGGCCATAAGCAATTTGGCACGGCCTTACCCGTATTTTGCCCTTTATGGCTATCTTGGATACCCAACAGAACAAAATCCACGGCCGCACTGCGTATAGCGCTTCCGTTGCCTGTAATTATACGAAATGGATATTACAATTGGAGAATTAGATAAAAAATTGACTTCGGACATTTTTACAGAGAATGACCCAAAACAATATTTAGAAAGAGAAGAAACATTGAAAAAATTCATCAATGTATGTTTCAATCATTCAATCCAATTAGTTGAAATGCCACACAAAGAGTCAGAAAAAATTTCCTTTTACAAAGAACAAAGAATTAAAAGAAGTTTAAAACGACTTTCGGATTACGTAGGTTATTTGGCTCATCAATTGGATAAAGAAAAAATCGTCGACCATTTTAAAAATCAAGGGATAATTCCAATTAGTAATCTTGATATAGACACGTCATTTATAATTGCAAATTCATATTATGGAAGTATTAAATACGACCTGTTTTGGATTGACAACTTAAGATATTATGATGCATTAAATATTGCTACAAATAATTTTAAAATTGAGGATTTATCAAGTTATTTACCAGACTCTTATTCTCAATTTAAAAACACAATTCTTCCATATTTTAAAAAATTGGAACTTCTAAAAAATTTCAAAGGAACACTTCTTGAAATTTGTAAAACGTATGAAATTAAATCATATAGAGCTTGTAATTTACTAATACTAACATCTATTGAGGGAATAGTTAGAACTTTAGGACAATATTTAATTGACAAACAAAACCTTGAAATTGATTTAAATCAAGAATTTAATTCATTAGACAGTTATTTGCGTAAAATTCCTTGGAAACCAGATTATGAAATAAGCGACACGAAATACAAATTTTTGACTGGAGATTGGGATTTTAGACGTGACAACATTGAACCTTTAAAAAATTTTAACATTAATCTAAAACAGCGATTGGACTTTTTACGGAGACGTTTTAAAGAAGACCGAGATATGATATTACACGGACTGGAAAGTGATTATGGAAAAGAATGGCATTTATTTGTGAACTTTTCAGCTTTAGAAGAAGTCTATGAAACTTTTGAATACTATATGAAAAAATATAAATAACTACAGGCAACAATGGCTATAAGTAATGGCGCCGTTCTCGCCTACCCTTCGGCTCCGCTCAGGACAGGCTTCTGAAAATTCTTGCGGATTTTCAGTTTGGTGTGTATTTGCAAAGTTAAGTCGCTCTGCCTTCCTCTCGCTATGCTCGTCGGAGGCACTACGCAACTACTCATAGCCGAAACCATTAGGTAACATTTTCAAAAAACAAACTTTATACTTACTTTTGTCGTTAGTAACGTAAAACGAAACTATGATTATTTCCTTTGGCTCGAAACAGACCGAACAAATTTGGAATGGTATTCGAGTCAAAAAAATGCCGATTGAAGTTCAAAAAGTTGGACGTCGAAAATTAAGAATGCTGAATAACTCACAAGATATTGCTGATTTAAAAATTCCGCCTTCAAATCGTCTGGAAAAACTGACTGGAAATTTAAGTGGATTTTATAGCATCCGAATAAATAAACAATGGCGAATAATATTTCAATGGAACGACGGAAATACGAGCAAAGTTGAAGTTATTGATTATCACTAAAGAAAAATAAAATGAAAAAGTTAGCAAATGTTCATCCTGGCGAAATCTTATTTTATGAGTTTCTTGAGCCTTTGGAAATTACGGCTTACCGACTTTCAAAAGACTTGAAAATACCACAAACGAGAATTTCAGAAATTGTAAAAGGTAAACGTCGAATAACAGCCGACACAGCTTTACGATTAAGTAAATATTTTGGGAATTCCGCTAAGTTCTGGCTCGGACTACAAGATGATTATGATATTGAAGAAGAACAAGCAACCAAGGAATCGGAACTCAATGAAATCAAGCATTACGAGAATAAAAACGTTGCCTAACAACACTTACAATGTATATAAAAAAAAGTGCAAGTCATTACTGAAACTAAGGTTTTGGCGTTTTTGGAAAGAAACAGCTTATTTTCAGCGCTACTTTTCATATATGGAGCCGTTGCCAACAATATGAAAAAACGATTATCTATATACATTTTAGTTCTATTTATTTTTTCGCTTGCTTCTTGTAAAAGTCAGGAAAATAAAAAATCTGAAATAATTCAAATACCAAAATCGTTTAAAATTCTTGCCGAAACAGAAGGAGATATAGACGAAGATGGAATTTCTGAAAAAGTAATAGTTTACGATACAGAAAAGGAAACTGATTTAGGAACAGAAAGACAAATATTCATTTATAAAATAAACAGTGATAAATGGGAGTTGTGGAAAAAATCAGTTGGTGCAATATTACCAAGTCAACACGGAGGAATGATGGGAGACCCTTTCGAGGGAATATCAATTGAACGAAATTGTATTGTAATTAATCATTTTGGAGGTAGTCGTCAAAAATGGATTTATACGCATAGATTTAGATTTCAAAGCGGAGAATTTCAATTAATCGGAGCAGCTGTGAATTTTGGCTCACCTTGTGATTATTTCTTCACTTTTGACTACAATCTCTCAAATGGAAAAATAAAATACGAAAAGGAAACCGAAGATTGTGAGAATGAAAACTCAAAAATAGAGAAAGAAGAAATGATTAGGAAATTGGAAACTTTGCCGACAATGAATGGTTTTTATCCTGGAAATACGGAATTGAAATTTCCAAAATCTGAAACGACAATATATTATTAAATAAAAATACTGTTGGCAACACCGTATATAATTAATGGTTAGTTCTCGCCTACTCTTCTGCTCCGCTCAGCGCTGACTGAATCCACTCGGGAGTGTTAACATCAATTCCAGGCCAAAAAGTAAAACATATAAACTCGTAATTGACGGCTATACGAGACCCTTAGCAACAAGCAAAAAATAATGAATATAGAAATTTTGAAATCAGATATAAAACTTGAAAATAATAGAGTTTTACTAATTCCTTTTGAAAATACCAGAAACCAAGAACTGAAAGCAATAATATTCAATAACGAAATTTGGAAGTATATGGGAATGTTTATACGAGCAGAATTTGATTTTGAAAATTATATAAAGAATACACTTAAAGACAAGGAAAACGGTGTTTGCTATCCATTTTTAATTATTGATAAAAAAAATGGAAAAGTCGCAGGAAGTACACGATATGGAAACATCCATATTGTTAGTCAGAAATGTGAAATTGGGTGGACTTGGTACGGAAAAGATTTTCAAGGAACTGGCTTAAATAAAGCTTGTAAATATGAATTGTTGAAATTCGGATTTGAAAATATAGGTTTTAGAAGAATCCAATTCAGTGCTGACCAAGAAAATACTCGTTCACAAAGAGCCATTGAAAAATTAGGAGCAACCCAAGAAGGTATCTTTAGAAATAATTACGTTGATTCAGAAGGTAAAAGTAAAAATGATGTTTACTACAGTATAATTTCGGAAGATTGGAAAAACGTAAAAACACAAAACTTCTCAGAATTTAACATCTAAAATTATGGACAACTTACTTTATTTAGTGTTTCCAAAAAATGCAGAATCTGGAGCATTGGAGACAATACCAGACACAAAAGGAATGATAGTAATTCAGGAAGATGATTTTCTAAAGCTACCTGAAAATATAATAAACTCTAATAAAATATGTATTACCTCTGAAGCCACTTTAGAGAATGTTCTATGCAAGATTGACGATGATTTAAAAGTGAATGCCATAAAATCAATGAAAGATAAATATCTATTTCGTGATTTATTAACAGACATGTTTCCTTCACTAAAATACCAAACCGTAGAGCTTAAAGATATTATAAAACTAAAATTGACATCAAAGAAAATTTTAAAACCCGTAAAAGGATGTTTTGGAACAGCAGTAAAAACAATAGATGAGAACAGTGATATAGATAGGGTTATTGAAGAAATAAAAACAGAGATTAAAAAAAATTCAGCAATACTTTCTGAAAATGTTTTGTCTCAATCGCAATTTATACTCGAAGACTTTATAGAGGGGGAAGAATATGCCGTAGATATGTTTTTTGATTCTAAAGGTAATCCGCATATTGTAAACATCTACTACCACCCCATTCCTAAGTATTCTGAATATTTACATATGCTCTATTACACGAACAAAAATGTTTTTGAAAAAGTGTATGACAAGGCAATGGATTTTTTTGTTGAAATCAACAAAAAATTACAATTAAAAAAAATAACGCTTCATACAGAATTTAAATTATCCACAGATTTGATTCCAATCGAGATAAATGCTATGCGTTATGGCGGAATGGGCTTAGGCAATATGGTATATCATAGTCTAAACATAAACCCTTACAAACATTTCCAAGAAGAACAAAGTCCTAATTGGGAGAAAATATGGCAAAAATATCCTAAAGAAAACTTTGCTTTTTTAATCGCATATAATGGAACGCACATAGACGTAAACAAGCAAAAACCAAATTTTCAAAAATTAGAAAGCCAATTCTCTAAAGTCTTAAACAAAACAGTTTTTAATTACCAAAAACAACTTGCTTTTGGAATTTATACGCTAAAAGAAAGTTCTGAAAATATTGAAAAATTACTTCAGATTGATTTTAATGATTTTTTTGAAGACATTGAAAAGCCAGTTGCTAACAATGTGTAAGGAGGATAGCGGTTTAATCGCTTGAGTCAAAATGAAAATTTATAAATCGTACAACAGTAACAAACGGAAATGTAAGGGTCTAAAATCCGATACTATTCTTATAATTTACCGTTATACCGCATTAAAAACATTAATGATAATCAAAATAAAAATTTACACAATTACGACATTTTTAATGCTGACCATTTTTGCTTTTGGACAAACCAAGGACGCTGAAATAAAATCTTTTTTGGACAATTTAAAACCAAGTGATTTTTCAGGAGCAATTTTGGTTGCACATAATGATAAAGTAATCGAAAAAAGAGCTTTTGGACTTGCGAACATAGAATATGGAATTCAAAATAAAGTGGATACCAAATTCAACATTGCATCGATTACAAAAATGATTACAGCAGTAGCAACCTTGCAACTTTACGAAAATGGTAAAGTTGAACTAAAAAAACCAATTGGCACATACTTACCTGATTACCCCAACAAACTGGTTAGGGATTCTGTAACAATCCATCAACTTCTGACACATACTTCTGGAAACAATAATAATTTAGACTTTTGGAAAACCAATAATCTCAAGTACAAAAACGTATCTGATTTTGCTGAACGTTTTAAAAACGACACTTTATTATCAAAACCCGGAACTAAATACGACTATAGTGCATCAGGTTTTGTAATTCTTGGTCTTATTATCGAGAAAGCAAGCGGACACAACTACTATGACTACGTAAGGGAGAACATTTTTAAAATTGCAGAAATGACAAATACCTCGGAATTGGATATTGATGCAGTTGTACAGAATAAAGCAAGCGGTTATACTACATTTTTACAAGAAGATAAAACCCCTAGAAAAAATGAATATTATCTTGCCAAAACCTCTCCCGCTGGATTTCATTACTCAACTGTTGAGGATTTATTTAAATTTTCGAAAGCATTAAGAAATTATCAATTACTGGGTAAAGAAACAACAGCGTTGATGTTTGTACCTAAAGTTAAAGGTTACAATACTAATCTAGGATATGGAATTGATATTGATTTGAGGTATAACCAAACCATTCAAGGTCATAGTGGAGGTTGGTATGGGGTTCGAGGCGAACTCATGGATTTTATGAAAGACAATTATACGGTAGTGATTTTATCAAATGTTGATGATGATGGAAAGTCAGGCACTTCAAAAGTGTCAAACTACTTTAAAGAGTTGATTGCGGAAAAACAGCCCGAGAAATAACCTAGCATAACAAAGCCTATGAACAGTGCGAAATGAGAAATACAACCATACTCCTTCTAAGCTTAATAACGTTAACAAGTTATGGTCAGATTGGCCAAAAGAGCGAACTTTCTGGTTCCGTAAAAATCCAAATTGACACATTGTTTTCTGACTTTGATACTTTGAATTCCCCAGGCTATGCCATCGGAATATCAAAAAATGGAAAAACACTTTATAAAAACGGCTATGGTTCAGCTAATTTGGATTACAACATACCCATAGAATCGAATTCAGCATTTAGTATCGCCTCGGTTTCAAAACAATTCACCGCGGCCTGTATAGCGCTACTGATTTTAGAAAACAAGATATCATTGGAATCCGTTGCTGCTGACTTTATTCCAGAATTAGGAAAGTACGCGGACACCATACGGATTAAACATCTTATCTATAATACGAGTGGAATCAAGGACTACCCGCGCCTAAAACGAAAAAGTGGCAAGTCTTGGGTTACATTTAACTACTTCGATATTGATGAATGTATTTCTACATCTCTCAATGAAGAGACCCTACAATTTACGCCTGGAGAAAAATGGGACTATTGCAACGTAAATTTTATGTTGCTCACAAAAATTGTTGAAAAAATAAGTGGCCAATCTTTTAGTGAATTTGCAAAAAAGCAATTATTTGAGCCATTGGGAATGAAAAATACCCTTATCAATGATGACATAACACAAATAATCAAAAATAGAGTCACTCCCTACAATCCCAGAACAAAAGAATATTTGGATGGTTATACTGATTATGGCATAACCCTCAAAGAAGATGGAAAATATATTCGGCATCCAAGAAATTCACCTCATTATGGGGGAAGTGGAGTGGTAACCACTATTGATGATTTGCTGAAATGGAGCGCCAATATGATAAGTAAACGTTTTGGCGGACAGGAGTTTTATGACCTGATGCACAAAACCCCTAAGTTTAACCACAATAGAGATAATCAAGCTTTTGGTCTTTACATTGGAGATTTTAAAGGACGAAAAATAGTTGCTTGGGATGGAGGAGATTGGGGAATTAGTTCTCAATTATTGCGATTTCCAGATGAAGGAATTGCAATAATTGTGCTTTCAAATATTGGTTCAGGAGAAGCTTATCGCAAAGTAAAGGCGGTTGCAGATATTTTAATCAACCAAGGAATATTAAAATAAAATTCCCTGAAACAAAGGACTAAGATTAAATACATTTTAAATCCATTAATTTAGTTGGGAAGTATGCGTTCACCAATCTACTATTTTATATAAGCACCTGTACGTGTAAGTTGAACTAAATCGAATCCAATAGATGAAAAGAGTTGTTTTCTTTTTTGTTATCATATTTATGATTTACCATGTTTCTCGTGCCCAACACGAGAATATCACCAAAAACTGGAAAACCGTAAGTATAAGTGATATTCCATACGCAAAAGTTTGGACAGATTGAAAATATTCTCATATTTGAAAAAATCGACTCGCACCATTTTTATTGCTATCTATTCCTGTTAAATTAGAATTGGCATAAAATGCTCCATTTTATCTGATACTGTAAACGCTTTTTAAAAAAATGGAATTTCAACGCAACGATATGTATCTTTGAAGTATATAAAAAAATCAACTTCATGCCTTCATGGCAATGACAACATGGACGAAAAAGGTAAAAAAATCATCCTCTTTGACGGTGTTTGCAATCTTTGCAATAGTTCAATCCAGTTTGTCATAAAACGGGACAAAAAAGATATTTTCCGCTACGCAGCATTGCAAAGTCAGGTTGGGCAAAAACTTATCGATGAACGTGCAATTGATATTTCTAAAGTGGATTCCATCATTTTGGTGGAACCAGGGGTAGCTTATTATACAAAATCAGATGCTGCTCTAAATATTGCCAAAAGTTTTGGGGGTGTTTGGAAAATTGTCAATGTCTTTACTTGGATACCCAAAAGCTTTAGGGATGCCGTATATAATTTTGTTGCTCGAAATCGATACAGATGGTTCGGCCAAAAAGATGCATGCATGATTCCTACTCCTGAACTACGGGCAAAATTTTTAGGATAGTTTAATTTTCTCTTCCTGAACGAGCTACTTTTAAGGCCATAAAATCAAATAATTTATAAGTTTTACCGTGGCTAAACTTAATCGTGAAACGTGATATTTTGCGAGGAACTCAAAATTTATCTTAAATAATAAGCAAAACACTCAAAATTCAATTTTTTAACTTAACTATTTTCAATACTGGCATTGATTTTGTGAGTTATTTAAAGAACATTCCTTTGATTTATAGTGATTTTGCAAGGTATTGAAATTATTCCCGGATAATATTCAAAAGAGCGAAAACACTTCTTCATTGAAGATACTATGTGGCTGTAGCCCTTTTCAAAACAAAAAAAAATTCAAGAAATGAGAAAATTAATTCTACTACTCTTTTTATCACTTTCTATAGTGACTTTTGCCCAGACGGGCAATGTAAATGACATACTGTTCACTAAATCAGGTGAAATTATTCAAGGTAAGGTTTCCAAGGTGACAGCATCTAGCATCAGTTTCAGTTATCCTGGAGAAACACTTATTAATGAAATAGGTGTCGACCAGCTTGAAAAAATTGTTTTTTCCAGTGGAAGAACGCAGAATTTTGGTAGTGGTACAGCTGGAACAGCTATGCAAACCACGCCGGATAAAAATGTTGATGATGCTGAAATAGTCAAACCACTTCCACAAGAAGAAATCTATCTTGGACCTAATTATGACGATAACAAACTGTCTGTAATACCTTTAAGTTTTTATAAGAATGATGTTTACAACAAGGAGACTTCAAGCAAGATAACAAAGTTTGCAACCGATTATCTTTCCCGTAAAAATTTATCATCACCAATAAATGTTCAGGAAATGTCAGCCACCATAAAAATGCTGGTCGATGGTAATGTTGGTTTTCAACAATTAAAGGATACTCCAGTTGATAGATTACAGAATGTATTAAAATCTGAATATCTTGTGATGATTGAAGTGAAGGAAATCACGGACGAGCCAAAAACAAAGAGCTCAGGTTTTTTTGATAGTCAAAATACGCCCGCCAATACGGAATCTACCGTAAGGTATGAAATAGAACTTATTGTCTATGGTGGAATGGCGAGCGAGAAATATGCAACAAAATTTATCGACGAGCGCACTTCGCAATCAGGTTTGGCCAGTAGCGGTCAAGAGGATTGGAAAACCGCTATGCAATATGTTTTAGATCAGGTATTGACTTCAGCAAACTTATAACCATAAACAAGAGCGGTTTACCGTATTTGAAGATAAACCGCTCTTGTTTAATCGAACGAAATCTCTTCCGTCAATAATCTTTGTACCTCTTCATCACCTTCAAACTGCTTCTCAAAATTATATGGTATATCTAAATAAGGATTATACCCGAGTTCTATAAATTTTCGATTTCGGAAGTCTTTAACAAATCTATGTACCCTGTATGTCCTCTCTCCATTTGAGTCTTCTAGATACATCTTAAGTTTTTCTCCCAAAGGTTTACGCCATTGTAAGGAGGTCAACAAATCTTTGCGGGTTATTTGGTCAAGACCTGGTGCATTCTTTAGTTTCTCTATTTTGTATTTTGAGTAGAAATAACGTTCTTCCAGCGACTTCCAAGATGGTAACATGCCTTCATTGTATTTTTTCTCTACACTTTCCAAGGTTTCACCTTCAGCATAGGTACCCACGCTTATCATTTCGTCGCCAGCGAACTTGGTCCTTTTTAGTAAGCCATAATTGCTTCTTGATGATTTTTGGATAATAAAGTGGTTTTCATCCAATTTTTTAATAATATGAATTGTGTCTGCTGCTGCTTCCGAATTGGTCAACAGGGTATCATTGGATACTAGGTCAAGTATAAACTTATCATCATGTTCCGAAATGCTCATAAGCCTTTCCATACCTAAGTAGGTATACCATTTCTGCGGTTGAATAGTATCGGTTTGTGCTTTTGACGAAAAAATAGCAACTGTGCAAAAAAGAAAAATTAGGAGATTTTGAAAGAACTTCATACGGGTTGGGTTTTATTTAAGATTATTCAAAATAAAGTCCAAAGTTGTATTGGTGTTCAGTTTTTGTGTGAAAGACTGGCTTTTGTGTGTAATTGGTTGTGCCAGTCCTAGGGTTTTAAGATATCGGATGGTCTCTTCACTTTCCAAAGAAACTTTACCGGACAACAAAGTTGCAAGACTTTCTTCCATCTGATACTTTTTATAGATTTTTCTAAGACCACTTAAATACAATCGGTCTTTGGTAAATCCCCCTCCCCTATGCACTCTTAGCGTAATGGCAAAAGCTTCTTCTTTGTTCAGTTTATATTGTCCATGAATCAAATCAAAAGTGTCGGCAAAAGAATATCCTTTAATCAAACTATCTGCTGCCAAAACCCTGTATGCCAATTCTTTTAAACGTTTTAAAGTTAAGGCACCCCCCATATATTCACTAAAAACCGCCAGACCTTCCTGCGTTTCTACATTTTTGGGGAAACCATTGGAAAAGATTTTTAAAGGCTGTTCCAATCCATTGAACGTTGTGACCAAATGAACCCCGATTTCGTGATTTGCAAGTGTCAGCAATTGATTCTTACTGAATTTGGCATTCTTTTTTATGATAAGCGTCCGCGAACTATTGCTCACCATTGCATCTGCCGCAATATGTGTAGAAAACTTTATGTGCAACGGAAAACCGTACTGTTCACTGAAATCTTCAAAATATGCTTTGGCTTCCATGGGCGAAAACACTTTTTCCATATCTGAAGAATCTGGTGTATTTGCATAATGTAAAATAAATCTGGCATTTTGTACATCCCGTTCCCTTGGCGTTCCATATACCCTCAGCGAATTATAATAAAAAGCCTTGCCCTTACCAATTGTTTCGATGCACTGTATCATATTGGCATAATGGTATATGATATCTTGGTACAACTGCCTTAATTTGTCATCTGTAATACGTTCCAATCGCTGTGAAAAGAAGAGACGGTGCAGTTTATAGGGGTTAAATTTTAGCTTTGGGTATTTAAAACGAGGTTCGATCGTGAACTTTGAAGCAAAAAAACGATGTTTTTCTTTTTCTATATTTAATGGGTTGATGTAGCTCAGTAGTTCAATACGTCTTACCAAACGGTCCAGATTGGCATCGATTTCAAAGAGGTTGCCGTATTCTTTTTCTAGTCCTTTTATCTCCTTTGCACCAATCATACATTTGCTTTTTCAAATTCTTCTACCATTTCAGGAATTAGTAGCTTTAATTGTTCTTCTACAGATCTGACCACTTCTGGATAAATAATTCCTGTATGTTCATCACAATATATTTTTGATATTTCTGTGGCCAAGACCAAGGTATCCTTAAAATTTTCAGTGATATATTTTAAAAAATACCCATTGCCATGAAAAGTATCGTTTATTTTGGAAGTAGATTTTATACCGTTCGGCAACACCATACCACCTAATTTTGCACGCCACTTTTCCGTCAAACCTCCATATCGTTCTGTATCAATGTTGGTAGTTCCAAGATTCCAAACGGGTACTTCCCTATCCCAACGCTTCCAATTGTAACTGTGTATGTCAAAAACGATTACTTTTTTAAAATCAGTCTGTAACTTGGAAATAAGTTCATGTACCACCTTATAAAAATTAGCGTGTTTTTGTAGGCTGGTCACTTTTTCGTGTTCTGTCAAAGGTTTTTCCCATAACTGTTTCCCCCAAGCATCGTCGTAAATAGCACGTTCCGGTTCTCTATTAAGATCATATTCAAAACGGCTGTCACATCCAGCAATTATAATGGGAAAGCTCTGTATCATTTCTTTCGTACAAGGGTCTTCCTCGTACCATCGTTCATACTCAGTATGCAAGCAATTGTCCCATAGCGGTTTTCTGAATTGATGCCCGTCATGAACTGCCCCACAAACAAAGGGGACATAACTCTCGACCTTTATAGTGAATGAATAGTCGTCGGAAACTGCCTCAAAGCATTTTCTTTCTTCTATAGCATTTAAGATTTCTTCTATGGAATATCTATGCATTTTCAACCTCGCTACGTAGTCTTGATCTTCTATCGAACGCCTGCAATTTGTCCATTACCTTGCTCTCTACAAAATCTATGACTTTTGATTGAATCTTCGTTTTATAAACTTTGTTCATATAGGTAATTCCGCCAGGTGACATCACATTGACCTCGACCAGTTTTCCGCCAATGACATCAATGCCCACAAAGTAAAGCCCATCATTGACCAATTTGGGGCCGATTTGCTTGCACAAAGCCTTTTCCTGTTTGGACAAGGTATGTTTTGCGACCGATCCACCTGCACTAACGTTGGAGCGATGATCATCCGAGCCGGGAATCCTTCTCATGGCGCCTATAGGTTCCCCGTTCAGTAAAAGAATACGAACATCACCTTGGTCCGCACCCTCAATATATTCTTGGAGTATAACGTAATTTGAAGTGCCATCAGAATTTGTAACATAAAAATCCAAAAGTGATTTTATATTGCTCATGGCCGATTTCTCTATGAGAATCACCCCTGAACCTCCAAAACCGTTCAACGGTTTCAGAATCATCTTTTCTGATTTGGATTCGTTGATTTGTTTTACCAAATAGTTCTTGTTTTTTGAAACGTGTGTTGCTGGAATAATGTTACTATGGCTATCACCAAATGCAGCAGTATAGAGCTTATTATTCGCTTCTCTTAGACCTTGAAGGGAATTCACGATAAAAACATCATCCTTTACAGAATCCAGAAAATTTAGCATCAATGGATCCAACGGTGGATTGGCCCTCATAAAAATAACATCGAAACCAGCTAAGGGAAGCATTTCCTCACGTAATGAGGCTTGTTTATAGAAAGTTTTTAGACTGCTGGAAACTTTGTCCATTTTATTGATAACTGTACAAAAGGCACTGGTTACACTATTTCGAATGGTCAGATTGGCAGGAGTGCAGATGGCAACCCCATGCTTGCGTTTTACACACTCATGGATAAGTGCCAAGCTTGTGTCTTTCTCTGGATTTATTTCATCCCAAGGATACATTAAAAAACAAATATTCATCTTCAACTAGCAGTTTTGGTTACTATTCTCTTCTCAATCAAAAAGGTACAATTACCTTACTTCATCTAAATGGTCGTCCCACTCTTGTATTTTAGGGTTTCCCAATTTACCAACTGATTTGGCTACCATCATGGAAACAGTTGCATCACCTGTAACGTTAACAACGGTTCTGCACATATCCAAAGGCCTATCCACTGCAAAAATCAATGCCAAACCAATGGCGAGTTTATCCGCAGGAAACCCTATGGATTCCAACACTATGACCAGCATCACCATTCCCGCTCCAGGAACGGCAGCAGAACCGATTGATGCCAATAAAGCTGTTAAAACTATTGTTAATTGGTCTCCAAAGGTAAGATCAAAACCCAATGCCTGTGATATAAAAACAGCTGCCACACCTTGGTACAAACTTGTTCCATCCATATTTATGGTTGCGCCTACCGGCAATACAAAACTTGACACTTCTTTGTCAACACCTATATGTTCCTCTACCCGTTCCATCGTTACAGGTAAGGTCGCAGCGCTAGAGCTAGTTGAGAAAGCCAACAATTGTGCAGGACTGATCTGCTTTAAAAACCAGAACGGATTCTTTTTGGTAAAGACCGAGACCACTATCAAATAAAAAACAACCATTAGCAAAAGACCGAATACAACAACACCTGCATATTTGAGCAGGGCCAGTAAAAGATCTGGGTCGCTTGAAGAGACCACAACACCCGCCAATAGTGCAAAGACGGCATAAGGTGCGGTTAACATTATCAAATCCACCATTTTTAGTACCACATCGTTCAATGCATCGAAAAAATCTTTTAGGGGCTTGGCTCTTTTTTCTCCAATAAGCAACATTGAAATACCTAAGAAGATAGTAAAAAAGATGACCTGAAGCATAAGAGTATTGTCGCTCAATGCAGCAAGGGCATTCTCTGGGACCATATCCTCCAAAAACTGTAAAGGTCCACTATCCTTTTGCTTTGATGCCTCCGCTAACTTATCCGTAACCCCTTTGTCATTAGCATAAGTATCGGTCAACTTGGTTATGGTATCCTCTGATATGCCATCACCCGGTTGAATGATATTTACCAAAACAAGCCCTATTGTAATTGCGACGACCGTGGTTCCAATATAGATTAGAATTGTGCGCAAACCAATATTCCTAAATTTGGAAATATCTTTTAAGTCAGAAATTCCCTTAATCAAAGAAGCGATAATCAAAGGAATTGCGATAAGTTTTAAAAGTTTTACGAAAATGGTTCCTATGGGCTGTATCCAGTCCGAAACAAAATCTTTTCCCCAACTGATCTGGGTCATTACAAATCCGAACAGTATGCCTAGCACCATACCAATAAGAATCTGCCAATGCAGTTCTAGTTTACGCATATATAAATTTTAGGAAAGTAAGATACTATTTTGAATGGAAAATCCGCTAACTAAGGATTATATTTTATTACTGCGTGCCAAAAGCATGTAATCCGCCAATACGATGGCCGCCATTGCTTCAACTATGGGCACCGCCCGTGGAACAACGCATGGATCATGCCTACCTTTACCTTGGGTGGTTACTTTTTCACCTTCTTTGTTGATAGTTTCATAGGATTGGAGTACGGTGGCAACAGGTTTAAAAGCTACATTAAAGTAAATGTCCATACCGTTGGTGATTCCGCCCTGAACTCCTCCACTACGATTGGTTTTTGTAGTACCGTCTTCATTGAACTGGTCATTGTGTGCACTGCCTTTCATCAAAACCCCCTCAAAACCGCTACCATACTCAAACCCTTTTACGGCATTTATGGATAACATGGCTTTGCCCAATTCTGCATGTAGTTTATCAAAAACAGGCTCTCCCAAACCAATAGGTACATTTTGGATCACACAAGTGATTACACCACCTACGGTATCACCTTCTTTTTTAATGGATTTGATATAATCTTCCATCTGTCCTGCCATTTCAATATCTGGACAACGAACTGCATTCGACTCTATATTGGAAAAATCGAGTTGTGTATAATTCTTTTCAAGCTTTATTTTGCCAACTTGGGATACAAATGCATTGATTTTTACATCTTTTAAAAATTGCTTGGCAATAGCTCCCGCCACTACTCTACTTGCAGTTTCACGCGCGGAGCTTCTTCCACCACCCCTATAGTCTCTAAATCCATACTTTTTGTCGTATACATAGTCTGCATGTGAAGGGCGGTATGAATCCTTTATATGGGAATAATCCTTGGATTTTTGATTGGTATTATATATTGCAAAGCCTATTGGTGTTCCCGTGGTCTTCCCTTCAAAAATACCTGAATATATTTCTACAACATCCGGTTCCTTACGTTGGGTAACAATCTTAGATTGACCAGGTTTTCTTCTTTCCAGTTCAGATTGTATTTTCTCCAAATCCAATAAAATTCCTGCAGGACAGCCGTCTATGACACCGCCTATGGCTTTTCCATGGGATTCTCCGAATGAGGTAAGTTTAAAGAGCTGTCCAAAAGTGTTACCTGCCATATCATTGAAAATTCGATAAGCGGCAAAGGTAGACGTTCTAAACCGTTTTCAAAAACACACTTGCCAGTTAATGTTTACCTAACATTCTTTTATTGTTCTTGTTGATTTTTTAACGATTAACTCATGAATTATTGATTTAAATTTAATTCTAAGTTTATTCCTACACGCTTACTTTGCAATTAAATCAGAAAGATTGAAAAAAAGAAAGATTGAAGTGGCCGTAATTTCAGATGTCCATTTAGGGACATACGGCTGCCATGCTGATGAACTTATCACTTACTTAAATAGCATTCAACCCAAAAAGCTTATCTTAAACGGTGATATTATCGATATCTGGCAATTTAACAAGCGATATTTTCCCCCTTCACATTTAAAGGTGCTCAAGAATATCATTGGCATGGCCTCAAAGGGCACCGAAGTTTTCTATATTACTGGTAATCATGATGAAATGCTCCGTAAGTTCAGTGAAACTTCAATGGGGAATATAAAGATTGCCAACAAGCTTATCCTTGAACTGGACGGTAAAAAAGCATGGATTTTTCATGGTGATGTGTTTGATGTATCCATACAAAATGCAAAATGGTTGGCAAAATTAGGTGGGTATGGTTATAACATACTTATTCTCATCAATAGTTTTGTGAACTGGTGTTTGGCTAAAATGGGAAGAGAGCGCTATTCTTTGTCCAAACGGATAAAAAATGGTGTAAAGGGCGCTATAAAATATGTCAATAATTTTGAGAAAACAGCGGGTGATCTAGCTATAGAAAACGATTATGATTATGTGATCTGCGGACACATACATCAGCCAAAAAAAGAGTATTATGAAAATAATAGCGGTAGTTGCCTTTACTTAAATTCCGGGGATTGGGTAGAAAACCTGACCGCTTTGGAATACTCTTTTAAACGTTGGAGGGTGTATTATTACAATCACGATAAATTGTCCCCTTTCTTTGTGGACGAAGATCTTAAGGAAATGGATATGAACGAACTAATAGCATCCATAACCGATAAAGGAGCTGAGACTGAAGAAATACTGAAAAGTCCGATTTTAAAAAAAGAAAATGATCTAAATTTCTTAGATGATCAAAGCATGGCGCAAGATTGATACTGGATGTTGCGCATCCCTTTTCGTTCCATCCTTTATTTGATGCCTACAACTTGTTCCGTTAGCCGCTATTATAGTTTCTGCGGAACTTTTTCTTACAGCTGGAAATAGTTTAAGCTCTCCTACTTGCATACTGATGTCATAATGTTCCTTTTCATAGCCAAAAGAACCTGCCATGCCGCAGCAGCCAGAAGGTATTATAGTGACTTTATAGTTTTTTGGCAAATTGAGAACATCAAAAGTGACTTTCTGGTCTGATAGTGCTTTTTGGTGACAATGGTTATGGATTTTCACCTCTCTTGTTTCATCGGTGAAACTGGTTGCATCAACAACACCCTTTTTAATTTCCAAGGCCAAAAACTCTTCAATTAAAAAAGTACGGGATGCCAAATTATCCAAGAGTTCCTTGTCGTTATGCAACCTTTTGTACTCGTCCCTAAAGGACAAAACCGCAGAAGGTTCCAAACCAACTATTGGAATGTTCTGGTCCAGAACTTTTTTTAGCTTAACCATATTTCTCTTTACCAAGGACTTGGCTTCCCTTAAAAATCCTTTGGATAAATAAGTCCTTCCACTTTCTACATAAAATAGTTGTACATCATAGCCAAGTTTGCACAACAGTTCAATGGCATCTTTACCTACTTCAATATCCAGATATTTAGTGAACTCATCAATATAAAGGGCTACTCTTTTTAAAATCTGGGTGTTTTCTTGTTTTTTTTTCTTCAGATATTTTTTAAAATTGAAATGATAAACTTCAGGAAGGTTCCGTTCTGTCGCTACCCCGGATGTTTTCTTCAGCAGACCTCCAAATATTCTTGACTTATAGACAGTATTGGTAAACGATGGGAATTTACTGCCCATTTTATTGAATTTTGTATTATAAGCAAACAGTTTGCTGCGCATTGGATAGCCGTTCACCTCTTGATATTGGTAAAGAAATTCTGCCTTTAGAGTAGCGACATCTACATTACTGGGACATTCGCTGGCACATGCCTTGCAGCTGAGACATAAATCAAATACCTCCTTAAGCTCCTTTTGATCAAATTGATTCGGTTTATCTGAATTTGTCAAAAACTCCCGTAATGCATTTGCCCTGCCCCTAGTAGTATCTTTCTCGTTTTTTGTGGCATGATAGCTTGGGCACATTCCTCCTGTCATATTATGACTTTTCCGGCAGTCTCCGCTCCCGTTACACTTTTCGGCAGCTTTTAAAATTCCCTCACTATCCGAAAAATCCATCAAAGTTTTGATGGCTGGTTCTTTCCTATCGATTTCGTATCGCAGGGATTTATCCATCGGAAAGGCATCCACGATTTTCCCCGGGTTAAAAATATTGTGGGGGTCAAAAACGGACTTTATCCGTTTTAACAATTCATAATTGGGCTTTCCGATCATCAATGGAATGAATTCTGCCCTAACAATGCCATCACCATGCTCACCGCTGAAACTACCCTTATACTTTTTGGTAAGTTTTGCAACATCGGTTGTGATGGAGCGGAACAGTGCAACATCTTCAGACTTTTTTAAATTGAGAATAGGACGCAAGTGCAGCTCTCCTGCCCCGGCGTGGGCATAATAAACCGCATCTTGACCATAGTCTTTCATGATTTGTGTAAATTCACCAATAAATTCCTTTAAATCTTCAAGTGCAACAGCCGTATCTTCAATACATGCCACCGCTTTTCTATCACCTACCATGTTGCCCAGCAATCCCAGTCCCGCTTTGCGAAGTTCAATTGCTTTATTGATTTGATTTCCGATCAAAACAGGATTTGCATAGCTCAATCCCGACTTTTCAATAGTATGTAACAATCCTTCCAATTGTTTTTTTAGGTCTTCCTCAGAATTTGCCTTTACTTCCAACATTAAAATTCCTGCAGGGTCACCGCTTACAAAAAAGCGATTGGCCAATTGTGCCCTGTTGTTCTTTGTGCAGTCCAGGATTACTTTATCCATCATTTCACAGGTATGCAAATTGTGCTGCATCACTGGTGCCACATCGCTCAGACAGTCCTCCAATGTTCTGTAGTGCGTAGCGACCATAGCGGATAATGAAGGTGGCAGGTCATCCAATTGCAATGTGATTTCTGTAGTAAATGCCAAAGTTCCCTCACTGCCAGAAAGCAACTTGCATAGGTTAAAATCTTCTCCGTTGGTTCCAAAAACATTGTTGTTCAATAATTCATCTACAGCATAACCCGTATTTCTTCGGTGAATGCTTGCTTTTGGAAATTCCGCATCAATGTTTGTTTTGTTTTTTGGGTTTGATAGTTCAGCATGAAGCAACGAGTAGATTTCGCCCTCAAGTGATTTTTCATTGGTTTTAGCTTCGAATGCTTTCTTGTCCAAATCTGAAAAACAGACTTCACTTCCATCGGATAAAATACAGTTCATCGATACTACCTTATCCCTGGTTACCCCATATTGAATAGATGTAGTACCTGAGGAATTATTGCCGACCATGCCCCCTATCATACACCGATTTGAGGTCGATGTATTGGGGCCAAAAAAAAGACCGTAAGGTTTTAAGTATTGGTTGAGTTCATCACGCACTACCCCTGGTTGAACCTTAATTTGCTTTTTTTCTTTATCCAAATGGATAATTTCTGTAAAGTGTTTGGAAACGTCCACGATGATACCTTCCCCAACACATTGCCCTGCCAAGGAAGTTCCGGCCGTACGAGGAATTAAGCTGATTTTATGCTCATTGGCAAAGGCTACCAGAATCTTTAAATCCGCTATATTTTTAGGATAAGCTATAGCTTTTGGCAGTTTTCTGTATACGGAAGCATCAGTTGCGTATAATGCTTTAGTTAAATCATCTACCAATAATTCTCCCTGTAGATTTTGTGAGAGGGGGCTAAAAAGTAATTTATCCAATCTAGAACAATTTTTGGTTATCTAATTCAGTTGTATTGTTAGAAAGCTTTACAAAGCTATCTTTAAATTTTTAACTAATAGAGAAACTTATGAAGATTACCACATTATTTACGTTCATTTTTTTACTTATTGCGATGACGACTAGCGCTCAGGAAATTTCTGAGCACACACTGGGCCTACGTTTGGGCGACAGTGATGGTTTTGGTGCAGAAATCTCCTATCAGAAATCCATTGGGCGTTACAATCGGGCAGAATTCAATCTAGGATGGCGGGACAGTAGGCGTTTTGATGCTTTCAAATTATCTGGGTTATACCAATGGGTGCATCAATTGGATGGCAGCTTTAATTGGTATTATGGTCTTGGAGGTGGATTGGGAAGCGTAGAATTTGAACCTGTACCTGATAATGATGACGATGATGATGGGCTTTTTGTTTTTGCAGCGGGTAATCTGGGTGTAGAGTATAATTTTGATATTCCATTATTGCTTTCACTGGATTTTAGACCGGAAATTGGACTATTGGGCTATGATGGATTTGATGATGGATTTGATTTTGATATTGCCCTGGGCATTCGCTATCAATTTTAAAATATACTAAAGCTAAACCGTAATTGAAATCAAGGTTTTTATATGCAATAACTAATGAATATCTTTGCGGCTCAAAAAATAACAAATGAAGAGAGTACTGACAATCATTACAGGAATATTGTTTTTGGCATCGTGTAATTCCACACCGGAAGGTTTTACAGTAAATGCTACCGTGACAGGAGATTTAGAGAACGGCACCAAAATATACTTAAAAACGACGGACTCATTGAACCAGCTCGTGGATGTTGATACGACAATGGTGGAAAACGGAACGTTTAGCTTTAATGGCTCTCAGGAAAAGCCTATGCTTCACTATATTTTTGTTGAATCAAACAGGGGCAACATACCATTTGTTTTGGAAAACGGTAATATCGACGTAAAGTTTCAGAAAGATAGTATGAACTATGCCAAGCTCAAGGGAACTCCCCAAAATGAGTTGTTCATGAATTTTTTGGAAGAATCCAGAACGCTCTCAGAACGTGCCAGGTCCATGCAAAATGATATGCGTAACGCTGCCCAGCAACAAGATAGTGCAACGGTTACCGCTCTTAGAGAAGAATATATAGAGTTTCAAGATGAGGTTAAGACATTTAATGTCGATTTTGCCAAAGAAAATCCCAATGCTTTAATATCCGTGCTGATCATTGGCAATTTGATGATGAACAAGAGTATTTCAAATGAAGAAGTCAAAACTATGTACGATGGGCTTACTCCAGAAATGAAAGAATCCTTACCGGGCGAACAGTTAAAAGAACAATTGGAAAAACAAAAGACTACCGATATTGGCGGTGTTGCACCGGATTTCTCAGCACCCACCCCTGATGGGAATCTATTGGCATTGAGTGACGTAAAAGGCAAATTGACACTAATTGACTTTTGGGCAGCATGGTGCAGACCCTGTAGGGCTGAAAATCCCAATATTGTCTCTGTTTACAATAAGTATCATGACAAGGGATTGAATGTAATCGGCGTTTCGTTGGATGCACGTGCCGAGGATTGGACCAAGGCCATTGAAGATGATGGATTGGCATGGAACCATATTTCCAATCTAAAAAGATTTCAAGACCCTGTTGCGCAACTCTATAACATTAATGCAATACCCGCAGCCTTTCTAATAGATGAAAATGGTGTTATTGTAGGAAAGGATTTAAGGGGTCCTGCCTTAGAGGAAAAAGTTGCTGAATTGCTCAACTAGCTTTTACCCTTTAAGGAAAATCACTCCAAAATAATTTTTTGGTTTTTTTGATATATATTATTTAGGTTAAATCTTTCCCATCTTTTCCAAAATGAATAAAATCAATATAGGAACTGCCAAAAGCACAACTATAAAAGTATCGGTCACAAAAAGTTCCGGTTTAAAAAGAAGTGTAACGGCATAACCACCTATTGCACCTCCAAAGTGGGCAGTATGCCCAATATTCCCCAGCCTGCTCTTCATCCCATAAATTGAATATAGCAAGTAACCAATACCCAATACATATGCAGGAAGCGGTATTGGAATGAACATAATACCAAGTTGCATATTGGGGTTCAATAAAATTGCAGCATATAAAACTCCCGTTACCGCTCCACTCGCACCTACGGCACTATAAAATGGTTCGTCTTTGTGGAAAAAAAGCGCCAAGAGACTCCCTCCTATCAAGCTGACAAAATAAATAATCAAAAATTTACCCGCACCAAACCAGTTGATCACTACATTGGCAAAAAAATATAGCGTGAACATGTTGAAGAAAAGGTGCGATATATCGACATGTAGAAAGCCCGAAGTTACCGTTCGCTCCCTTTGTCCAGCTTTTACCCCACCTATGCTGAACTTATAGCGATCAAAAAAAACAGGATCGCTAAAGCCCCTAAGCGACACAAGTATATTCGCTGCAATTATGGCGATAGTAGCAGCGTGCAAATTGTACATAAGCTATTAAATTTGGATTCAAATATAGCTATATTTGCGCACAAGAATTACGTATGCAATTAGTTGTTTTTATCCTTGTTTATCCACTCTTGTGGTTAATTTCCAGACTACCTTTCAAAGTACTTTATGTAATATCCGACATGGTATATCAACTGTTGTACCATGTGATTGGCTATCGTAAAAAAGTGGTCCGTAATAATTTGGCATTGGTGTTTCCCGAAAAATCGGATGATGAACGATTGCACATAGAGAAGGAATTCTTCAAACATCTTTGCGACATTTTCTTGGAAATGATAAAAACATTGGGGATTAGCGACAAACAGATGAAAAAAAGATATGTTTTCGACAATATCGAAGTGTTCAAGGAGCTGGAACGAAATGGAAAAAACATAATGATAATGATGCCCCATTACGCAAGTTGGGAGTGGGTGTTCTCATTAAATTCTTACGTACAATCAAAAGCATATGCAATTTACCAAACCATCCAGAATAAATATTTTGACAAATTAGTACGGGATATTCGCAGTAAATACGGCACTACGCTTATAAGAACCAATGGAAGCCGCAAAATAATAGAAGATGCAAAGAAAAGACATGAATTGATAACTGTGGGGATAATTAGTGATCAATCTCCCATGGTCATCAAAGCGAAGCATTGGGCAACTTTTATGGATATTCTGGTTCCCATTCATGTGGGCGGGGAGGAACTTTGCAAAACACATGATATTGTACCTGTATATTTGAAAGTGAAGAAAATGTCCCGTGGTCATTATCAAGGTACTTTTAAAGTATTGACCGAAAATCCAAAAAGCGTAGAAAATTATAAAATCTCTGAAGCGTTTATCCGAGAAACGGAAAAATCAATACGGGAAGCCCCGGAATATTATTTCTGGACACACAAGCGTTGGAAACATAGAGGAAATGCGCCGAAAGAATTCCAGTCCAAAACAACAACCAGCACAAGCTAAATACAGCTTTCATTATAAAGGTCTTTATCTTTAGAATACTTTACTGTTTGGTAGTATAGTAATAAAGACAAAGACCCTGTAGAATCGACAATTCGTATATTATTTTATACCATAATATTGCATTACAGCATGGTAGTCATTAATATTTATTCCTGCGGATTTTAAATCTTCCACTACATTCCCTTTGCCTTCAAAAGGATTTACTGGAATTATATACACATGCAGGAAATTAAATAGCCCCTGTGGAAAATCAATAGGTTGAAATCCGCTAAAATCCGATGTTTTAATAAAAATTTTGCCAGGGTTGATTTCTATGTCAAATTGATACAAATCGTATCTACCGGGAATAGGGATAAAAGCAGATTCATCTGGAGCAAATTGAATTTCAAAATAAAAGAGTATTAAATTATTTTGTAAAATTTCCTGCGTAAGTTCAGGAACAGCTTCTTCAATTATTGAAGGACCGGCAAGTTCACTAATATCAATACTCAATTTTCCTGCAGAGGTTCCACCTCCATCTCCATCTTCTCCTTGTTCACCTTGCTCCCCTTGTTCTCCTTGCACACCCTGTTCTCCTTGCACACCTTGTTCTCCTTGCACACCTTGCTCTCCTTGCACACCTTGTTCCCCCTGTTCCCCTTGCACACCTTGCTCTCCCTGTTCTCCTTGTTCTCCTGGGGCACCTTGCTCTCCCTGAATGCCTTGCTGCCCTTGGACACCTTGTTCGCCATCTTCCGCGGAACATGAAATAAAAAACACTGTCAAAAACGTAATACCAAGCACAATACCCTTACATAATTTCATATCATAATAAATTTTAGAATTATGATTAAATATCCAGTAAACTTGTACATGCTTATTAAACCAATTGACGTAACCCCTAAATCAATTGACGGTTAGTATCTTTACTATCAATGACATTTGAAATGAAACCTATTTTTAATTCAAAAAACTAAAAATGAAATATTCATTCATACTCTGCTTCCTTCTCATCACGGGATTTTTGAGCGGTCAAAATAACCCAAAAAACATATCAGAAGAACTTCTTGAATCGATTAAAACAGATATTTGGATTCCGTTTATGGAATCGTATGCTTATCTGGATTCAGAAAAAATAAAATCCATCCACTCTGATGATATCATAAGAATTACATTAGACCAAAATACAATTGAAACTGGCAAAGATTACCTGGAAAATTTTGGTGGTTTTATAGAAAACATAAAACAACAAGGCGGAGGTTTAAGCATAGCTTTCGCCATTGTATCTACGGCTGTCAATGAAGGCGGAGATATTGCTTATCAAACAGGTTATTATCGTTTCAGTTCAAAACAAAAAGATGGGAACGAATTAACTGTGAAAGGTTATGGTGAATTTAATGTAACTATAAAGAAAGAAGAGGGTTCTTGGAAACTAACATTGGATTCTGATAAAAGAATCAAAATTACTGATGACGAATTTAATGATCAACAGATAATTTATCAATTGAAGTAGGTTAAATTAGTCAAGACCTGCTATTTCCTTAATTTCTTCAATAATTTTATCCGCAAGGGCGTCCGCCTTTTCCTGTGATTTTGCTTCTGTATAAACCCGAATTATGGGCTCTGTATTGGATTTTCGGAGATGCACCCAATTTTCGGCAAAATCTATTTTTACACCATCAATAATAGATACTTCTTCATTTTTATACTTATCGTGCATTGCGGTCAATAACGCATCAACATCCAAATCGGGGGTCAATTGTATTTTCTTTTTACTCATAAAATAGCTTGGGTAGCTCGCTCTAAGTTCAGCGACCGTTCCTCCTTTTTCTGCCATGAGCATTAAAAACAAAGCAGTACCTACCAAAGAATCTCTACCATAGTGACTTTCGGGATAAATGATTCCTCCATTGCCCTCCCCTCCTATTATGGCATTTGTGGCTTTCATTTTAGTGACCACATTCACCTCGCCTACAGCTGCTGCTTTGTAGGTTCCTCCATGTTTTTCAGTGATATCCCGTAATGCCCTGGAAGAGGATAAATTGGAAACGGTATTCCCCTTTGTCTTTCCCAAAACATAGTCGGCACAAGCAACCAAAGTATACTCCTCACCAAACATTTCTCCATCGTCGCTTATAAAAGCCAATCGGTCTACATCCGGGTCTACCACTATACCAAAATCTGCATTTTCTTTTACGACCAATTTGCAGATATCGCCCAGATGCTCTTTTAGTGGTTCTGGATTATGTGGAAAATGTCCCGTTGGATCACAGTAAAGCTTGACCACCTCTACGCCCAATTCTTCCAAAAGTTTTGGAATGGCAATCCCGCCAGTGGAATTTACACCGTCAACAACAACTTTAAAACCTGCTTTTTTGATAACTTCCTTGTCAATCAAAGGAAGGTTTAACACTTCATCGATATGGACATCAATGTAAGAATCATTTTTTATAACTTCTCCCAAATCATCAACTTCTGCAAAATCAAAATCCTCTTTTTCTGCGAGTTTTAAAATGATAGCTCCTTGTTCTGCATCTAAAAACTCTCCTTTTTCATTCAATAATTTTAGCGCATTCCATTGTTTGGGGTTATGACTGGCTGTCAATATAATTCCGCCATCAGCATTTTCCAAGGGAACGGCAATCTCAACGGTGGGCGTAGTGGACAATCCCAAATCGATTATATCGATACCAAGTCCGACCAAAGTCGAAACTACCAAATTCTGAATCATTTCTCCGGATAATCGGGCATCACGACCAATAACTACGGTCAATTTGTCCTTTCCCGAATAATCCTTTAGCCATGTTCCATACGCAGCAGCAAATTTCACCGCATCAATTGGAGTAAGATTTTCATTTGTAGCACCACCTATGGTTCCACGTATTCCAGAGATTGATTTAATTAAGGTCATAAACGTTGAAAAAGTTTTTGCAAATATAACTTGCTAAGCAGTATTCCGAGTTTTGAATTCGTACTTTTCGGAAGAAAAGAAAATTATTGAATGAATTTTCTAGCACACATATACCTTTCCTTTGGTGATGATGAAATCACTTTGGGCAATTTTTTTGCCGATCATATCAAAGGAAATAAGTACAAACACTTTCCTGAAAGAATTCAAAAGGGCATTTTATTACATCGGGAGATAGATACGTTTACAGACTCACACCCTATTGCAAAACAAAGTAGCAAACGTCTCCACAAAAACTATAGTCATTACAGCAGGGTAATCGTAGACATATTCTATGATCATTTTTTGGCCAAAAACTGGTCGGCCTATTCAAAAGTTGCGTTGTCGAGTTTCGTAGAGAATTTTTATGATTTATTACAGAAAAACTATGCTGTATTGCCCTTACCGACCCAGCGCATTATGCCCTATATGATTTCAGGGAACTGGTTGTTGAGCTATGCCAATTTGGATGGTATTTCAAAAGTTTTGAATGGCATGAACAGGAGGACCAAAAATAAATCAAGAATGAACCATGCCATTTTGGATCTTGAAGAACACTACGAAGCTTTCGAAAACGAGTTTACCCAATTTTTTGAAGAATTGATTATCTTTTCCCACGAAAAATATAATTTCCTATGCGAAAATTAATACTCCTGCTCCCATTTCTCTTACTATTAAACTGCAAAGAGCAACCTGCCCTCCCTACAGGTCTGGTCACTGAAAATGCGATGGTGGTCTCCGCTCGCGTAGAAGCCTCACAAATAGGATCAGCTATTTTAGAAAAAGGAGGTAATGCTTTTGACGCAATGGTCGCAATTGAAATGGCACTAGCTGTAGCTTATCCATTTGCCGGGAATTTAGGTGGTGGTGGTTTTATGGTCTACCGCAAAAACAATGGTGACGTAGGGGGAATAGATTACCGTGAAAAGGCACCGCTATCAGCGCACAAGGATATGTATTTGGACTCTCTTGGCAACGTTGTTCCGGATTTGAGCACAAAGGGTGCCACTGCATCCGGTGTGCCGGGAACCGTTGCAGGGGTAATGGAAGTGTATAAAAAGTTTGGTTCGTTACCACTTGCCGACCTTCTTTCTCCTGCAATAAAACTTGCCCAACGTGGTGTATTGGTTACAGAAAAGCAGGCGAAACGACTGGAGAGCTATAGAGAAAATTTTATTGAGGTAAACGGTGACAGCACAAAATTTGCTGCCCTGTTCAAGCAAGGGGATACCATTAAATATCCTGCTTTGGCAAAAACCCTTCAAAAAATTCTTGAGAAAGGAAAAGACGGATTCTACAAAGGTGAGGTTGCTGAAAAGTTGGCAGCTTTCATGCAAGAAAAAGGGGGATACATCACCGAGGAAGATTTGGCAAAATACGAAGCTAAATGGAGACAACCGATTATCTTTAATTATAAGGACCTTCGCATTATCTCCATGAGCCCACCTAGCAGCGGAGGTGTTACCATAAATCAAATTCTTAAAATGATGGAACCTTATGAGGTTTCTGATTATGGTCATAATTCTGCCAAGACCATCCAACTTTTTACAGAAGCCTCCCGCCGAGCGTATGCCGACAGAAATTATTATTTGGGCGACCCGGATTTTGTGGATATTCCCTTGGACGTTATTCTTAGCGATAGTTATTTAAAAGATCGAATGCAGAACTTTTCATTCGACAAGGCCACCTTATCTTCAGATGTGGAACGTGGAAATGTAGAGATTGTAGAAAGTATGGAAACTACCCATTATTCGATTGTTGACAGTAATGGAAATGCAATTTCTGCTACCATAACCCTTAACGGAGGCTACGGTTCTAAATTATATGTTGAAGAACTGGGCTTTTTTATGAACAATGAAATGGACGACTTCAGTTCCAAACCTGGAGTGCCCAATATGTTCGGCCTTATTGGGGCCGATGCCAACAGCATAGCGGCAGAAAAAAGAATGCTCAGCAGTATGACGCCAACCATAGTAGAAAAAGATGGAAAACTCTATATGGTCGTTGGTACCCCTGGCGGTTCAACTATAATAACCGCAGTGACCCAAACTATCCTGAATGTCTATGAATTCAATCTGAGTATGCAAGACGCCGTAAATGCCCCTCGGTTTCACCACCAATGGTTACCCGATGTTGTAATTTTTGAGCCCGAAGGTTTTTCAACAACTTTGAAAGATGAACTAAAGTCCAAAGGCTATATCATCAATGAAGAGCGGACCCCAATAATTGGAAAAGTAGATGCAATTCGAGTATTGTCCGATGGAAGATTGGAAGGTGGTGCAGATAAAAGAGGTGATGATACCGCGGTAGGGTTTTAAAATGATATAGGAATGGCGTACGATATTGTAATTCTGACCGATCCAAGATATTTGTCGACCGATCCCAATAGCGTTTATGTCGAAAATGTACTTTTAGAAGATAAACTTATCGCCGATGCTCTTGAAAAAAATGGCCTAAACGTTACACGCAAATCATGGGACGATCAAGGGTTTGATTGGAAAACAACAAATTGTGCTCTGTTTAGGGCCACTTGGGACTATTTTGATCGTTTTGAAGAATTTTCCAAATGGTTGAAACGTGTATCGGACCAAACCAACTTTATCAATTCAAAAAAACTTATCGACTGGAATATCGATAAGCATTATATGCAGGATCTAGAATCAAACGGTGTTAAGATTCCAAAAACACTTTTTATTGAAAAGGATACAATAACAACATTGACAGCTACCTGTAGTGAATTTAAAACAAAATTTAACTCCAATGCCAAAAGCTTTGTATTGAAACCTTGCGTTTCGGGAGCTGCTCGACACACTTATAAAATTGATGCTGACCAGATCAGTGGGCATGAATCAATTTTTCAGGAGATGATAGCATCCGAAGCAATGATGCTTCAGGAATTTCAACAAAATATTGTAACTCATGGTGAAATATCAATGATGGTTTTTAATGGCCGTTTCACACATGCCGTATTAAAAATTGCCAAAGACGGTGATTTTAGGGTGCAGGACGATTTTGGAGGTACTATCCATACGCATGATCCCTCCCAAGAGGAAATCGGTTTTGCAGAAAAAGTGGTAAAAGCAGCTCCTGAAATGCCCCTTTATGCCCGAGTTGATATTTTTAAGAACAATCAAGGGAACTGGGCACTGGCGGAACTGGAAATTTTTGAACCTGAGCTTTGGTTTAGATTGAACCCAAAAGCAGCAGAAATTTTAGCACAACATATAAAAGAGCAGTATTTCCCATGAAAAAGCTCTTGAAAATATTGGGAATCCTAATCTTGGGATTATTAATCTTTGCCTGGGTCAAACACGAACCGCTTCCAAAAGGACATTCCCCTTCAGAAGCGGATGTACTTGCAAACAAAATGTTACAAGCGTTAAACCATGAAAAATATAGCGATACCCGCTTTTTGGAGTGGTCTTACCGAAACGGGGCCAATACATATAAATGGGACAAACTAAATGGAATGGTTGAGATTAATTGGGACGACTATTCCGTGCTGTTGAATTTAGTGGATTCGGAGAAGAGCAAAGCAAAAAAAATAGGTGATAGTCTATCAAAAGAAAAAGAAAATAAGGTTATCGCCAAAGCATTGAAAATGTTCAATAATGATTCCTTCTGGTTGGTCGCACCATATAAAGTGTTCGACGACGGCACCCATAGAAACATTGTGGATTTGGATAACGGTTCTCAAGGGTTGTTGGTATCTTATTCAAAAGGTGGTACAACGCCTGGTGACAGTTATCTTTGGAAATTGAACGAAAATTATTTTCCCATAAGTTTCAAAATGTGGGTCAAAATAATTCCTTTGGGCGGGCTTGAAGCTACTTGGGACGATTGGCAGGTAATGCAAAGTGGAGCTTTTTTGCCAAAATCCCATCAACTTGGACCTTTAACACTGGATATGGGTAGGATTAAAGCTTATAATTGACTTGTTCTAGATTTCGTTCAGCCCATATTCAGAAAGCAAAATTTCCCATTTCTGTGTTTCAATAATTTCTAGAATAGCTTGGGATATTCTTTGCTCCAAGTGGACCTTGTCTTTTGCAATTCCAAAAGCATAAAACTGAACATCAAACTTAATGGGCAACAATTCCAGGTCGGTCAATAAAGAATCTTTTGCGATTCTATATTGTAAAATAGGTTCATCGTAGATAAAAGCATTTATTTTTCTATTTTTTAGATCGGTGAGACCTGGTAGGACACTGGAATATGGTTTGATGTTTTTAAAAAAATGGACTTTTAGAAAGTCATTGGCACTGGAGTTCTTGATAGTCCCGATATTTTGATCTTTAAAGGCACTGAAACTATTGGTATTATCGGAAAGCTGGTCCACGGTCAAACTGGATGCGATACTTGCCGTAAGCCCAGAAACAAATAAAAGTCCGCTGAGCATCAATCCCAGTGCTGCAATTTTTCCCATTCTTGTTTTTGGTGCCTTATCCCCGTATCCCACGGTGGTCATGGTAACTGCGGACCACCAAAAACCATCCCAGATTCCTTTGGCGTTTGAACGAAAATCCCTTGTATTTCTTCGTCTTTCAAAAAGCCAGATAAGAATACCAAAAAACAAAAGAATGAATATCAACAAAAGAAAACCGCGCAAAAAATTAATGTGCAAAAAAGATTCTAGAAAGTTCATCAACCTTTGAAAAGATGTGCTCTTGGGAACAACAATGGTAGAATGCGAAGCGTAAAAGGAATGTGTAAATTCCATATGCTTGCTGCGTTCCCCCGTAATGGTCAAGGGATTGATACTTATATCTATTCTTCCTGCTTTTAAAGAATCCAACATGGCAGAAAACTCCATTGGAACCATCTTATATTTTAAATCAAGTTCTTTCGCAACCTGTTTCCAAAGCCAAACGTTGATGCCGTGCATTGATTCATTTGAAGTGACGATAAATGGTGCAGCTGGAGTATATCCAACTTTTAAAGTGTCGCTTTCAACTTGGGAAAATACGGGTGAAAATGCATTGAAAAAGAATAAGATAACAAAAAGGTGCCTCACTACTTAAAAAGGTTGGTTAACCCTCTAATATAGTCAAGAATTTGGAAGAAATGGAAGAACTAGTTTTTTGTGTTTCCCACTTGCCTTTTTAATTCCTCCATGGATTGGTGCAATTGTCTTAGAAGTCCTGTTTCTGTAGTTGCATCGACATTGAAGGTAAGTTTACTGCTGACCTCCCATATTTCCTGTATTTGAAATGGTTTTATTTCATACGGTGGATAGGTCTCATTTAAGGATACCAAAGTAATATTATTGGAATTTGGCCTTTTTTCGATTTTCTTGACCAACACCGCATCTTGAAGCACTACAACATACATTTTATTGGAACTGACATAGTCAATGTGTTCTACAGCCTTTGCCAGGACCCAATCATTGGGCTTTAAATTGGGCAACATACTATCCCCCTCTACTTGAAAACCTCTGTACGTGGCATTTCTGAATTCTGGAATGGGCAAGTCGAATGCGGGCAATTGGTGGTACCAACTCGTATCAGCTATGTTTTGTGGGTATCCTGCAGCTGCTTTGGCATTGACCAAGACCATATTGTCATTGTCGGAACTATCTACGGTGACTACCTTCGGAATAACGCTGGTTCGGGATGTTTCCAAAAATTTGTCCTCACTTTCGCCAAACAGCCATAACGGATTTATATTAAATTGCCGTAACAACTCAGAAACAATTTTACCTGAAAGTTTTGTACGTCCTCTTTCAATGTCCGCCGTGGTATTGGAAACACCCAATAACTTTGCAAATTCCGCTTGGGTATGTCCATGTTCTCGACGTATCTCTATAAATCTTTTTAAGGTTATCTCCTTCTCCATAATTCTAGGACTGTGGGGTCGAGCGCAGTCAAGACCCATTATACATTTCAAAATTCTTCCAAACTACGCTTAAGAAGACCGTTGAGGCTATCAAATATACATATTTTGGAATATTTCCAAAAATTAATTTGGATTATTTCCATTTTAAGGAATATTTCCATAATTTTGGATTAATTACAAGTTTGACTATGAACTTTCAACGTATACAAGAGAAATTGAACATTTTGGCAGACGCTGCCAAATATGATGTTTCCTGTTCCAGTAGTGGCAGTAAGCGCTCAAATACCAACAATGGTTTAGGCGATAGTTCCGGTATGGGTATTTGCCACAGTTACACGGAAGATGGAAGATGTATCTCGCTTTTAAAAATATTGTTGACCAATCATTGCATTTTTGATTGCGCCTATTGCGTGACCCGAAAGAGTAATGATGTTAAACGTGCAGCTTTTAAAATTCAGGAAGTTGTGGATTTGACCATCAATTTTTATAGAAGAAATTATATTGAAGGGTTGTTTTTGAGCTCGGGGATATTTAAAAATGCCGACTATACCATGGAACGGCTCATTGCAGTGGCAAAGAAGTTGCGCGAAGAAGAGAGATTCAACGGGTATATCCATCTAAAATCAATACCTGGTGCAAGTGATGAATTAATGTACGAAGCTGGTCTGTATGCAGATAGGCTCTCCGTTAATATAGAAATCCCGACCATTTCAGGTTTAAAACTTTTGGCTCCTGATAAAAAGCATGAAGATTTTACGAAACCCATGTTGAAGGTTAAAAATGAATTGATTCGTTTCAAGAATGAACGTAAGATTATAAAAAGTACTCCTAAATATGCCCCTGCGGGACAAAGTACCCAAATGATTGTGGGCGCAACGGGCGAAACCGATAAGGATATCATGTATTCGGCAACCTATTATTATAAGAAATATAATATGAAAAGGGTCTATTATTCAGGGTATGTACCAGTGGCGGAAGATAGCCGTTTACCTTCCATTGGTTCACAGGTTCCCATGTTACGCGAAAATCGGTTGTACCAAACAGATTGGCTTTTACGATTTTATGGTTTTACCGTGAATGAAATTCTGAACAATGACCATCCCAATTTGGATGTGGACATAGACCCAAAACTTTCATGGGCATTGCGGAACTTGCACCATTTTCCAGTGGATATCAATACCGCTGATAAACAAATGTTGGCCAGAGTTCCTGGACTGGGTATTAAATCGGTCCATAAAATAATCAATGCAAGAAGATTTCGAAAATTGAACTGGGACCACCTCAAGAATATTGGAGTGGCCCTTAACCGTGCCAAATATTTTATGATATGCGATTCCAGAAATTGGGAGCGCAGGGATTTGGATGCGGATAGAATAAAAGGAATGATTTTAAAACAGTCCGTTGGAAAGTTTAGAAATCAGTATAGCCAACAGTTGGCCCTATTTAATTAAAGAGAGTATAATTCTTTTGTTATGAATAGCATAAAAAAAATAAATGTACCAAAACGCCCTGATTTTCTGGAACGGACGCGCCATAAGGTTCTAACTTTTGGTTACGACTATGTTATATTCAAAAGTAAGGTTAAAAAATACCTTGCTTCATCAAAAGAACAGCTCACCTCAATTCACCCTTAAATTTTTGATTATGAACTTATCTAAAACCCTTATATACGATGGAAGCTTCAATGGATTTCTTACGGCTGTCTTTATAGCTTTTGAAGAAAAACTGGAGGTTGTTGACATACAACGGAACTCACAAGAACAAGGCGGGCTCTTTTCTGAAACTGAAACAATTTTTACTAATGTTGAAAAGGCAAAGCGTGTTTGGAACGGCATACGCAACAAGAGCAATAATTCCATATCCCAAATATATTTTGCTTTTCTCAGCGAAGCCGATGGCGTAGAACTTATTCTATATACATACATTAGAAAATTGATGTCCTCCAAAAATGGAAAACAAATGGATTATTCGGATGGAACCGTACTTCGTATCAGTAAATTGGCACGTTCCGTAGGCCGTGAAAAACACCGTATGGAAGCATTCGTTCGTTTTCAGCTGACCAAAGATGATATCTATTTTGCCAATATTGAGCCTGACTTTGATGTGCTTCCTTTAATATCCAAACATTTTAGGAGTCGCTATGCCGACCAGCAATGGTTGATTTATGATGTGAAACGTAAGTACGGTATTTACTATAATTTGGAACGTGTTGAAATGGTATCGCTCAACTTGAACGAGATACATTTTAATAAAATCCATAAAAGTGATGCATTCCTTAACGAGGAATATGATTACCAAACCTTATGGAACGATTATTTTAAAAGTACCCACATTAAATCCCGAATCAATAGAAAATTGCATACACAGCATGTGCCCAAACGCTACTGGAAATATTTATCGGAAAAGAAAGAAACCGCTTAAAATTTAGTGTTCATCCGTTGGCCTAGTAATTCCGCATTGAATATGGGGATTTGCTAGGTTTCAACGACGCCTTTTACCAGTTTTGAAAGAAAATTCCGTGTTGCTCGTAATCAGTTTGTATAACCCCAATCATTACCAAATATAATATCCACGTAGAAGATAATTGTGCAATGGACTATATCAGTTTAATTATATCACTGGCGGTTCTTACCATTTCCGGATTAACGTTCTGGATGACACGGTTAAAAAATGGTAAGCTGAAAATGACCCGACCTACAATGTTATATTTCGGACCCGAAGTTGAAACGAACCTGAAGAAAGTATTTATAAAAACATTACTTTATAGTACCTCGGACAAAGGGAACTATGTGCAATACATGTATGTTCGCTTGCAACGCGGGGAATCCGTTCAAAATTTTAATATTTGGACCTATGATAGCCAAAACCATGCTAAAGGCAGTGGATTGTTTGTAAGTAAAAATGGGATTGCGTGCAACCATGATTTTTTAATGCCAAAGGACGGCACCCATTATAACTTTTTGGCAGGGGACTATCTAGTTCAGGTATTTGTTGAATCTGTTGATGGAAAGCCTAAAAAGGTATTTGAACAAGGACTTACAATAACAAAGGACCAGGCCGAAGCCATGAAATCCAAAAACCTTGGACTCTATTTTGATTGGGCTCCCAGTTCACAACAATATGTTTCACGTGTTGATGTTGCACCTAGAACCAAGATGTGAACAAAAACTGTATATTAAAACTAAAAGTGTTTATAATCCTTTATAGGTTCTTTTGTATTAATAAGAAAATACTTTGATCTTCGTTATCGGTCGATATAATTCATTAAAACGGAATTATATCTTTAACGTTAGCTGTAATTTGCATGACCAAAAAGGAACAACTTAAAAAAGACCTAGATAAGATTACTAAAAGTATCGTTACTTCCCTTCAGTCTTTTGAGTTCTGCTACTATTTAAACTATCCCAAAAACGACAATGAACTGGATAAAAAACATCTGGAATATATTACAAAATCAGGATTCTTTTCTTTTTCTAGATACGCGCTTTGGCGTTTAACAATTTTAGAGCTTCACAAGTTAACTAATGACAAAAAGGAAACTGACAAATACAACTTACATCATCTGTTGAGAAAACTAAAAAAAGATGGAATTTATAGTTCTTTAAAAGTTGATGGATTGAAAATTAATAAATGGGAAACGGAACTAAAAAAACAGACGGAATCCATCAATCAAGTTAGCAACTTGAGATTTAAACTATATGCTCATACGGACAATAATTATAAGGACATAATCAAGAATTCCGAACTAACTTTAAAAGCAACGGAGGACTTAATAAACGTTATTGTTAAAATTATATTCGAAATCTATTTAATTGTCTACGATACACACTTTGAATTCAAGCCGATATACGAAAGAAAAATAGTTAGGAAAATCATAAGCGACATCTTATCCAAAAAAGGATCGGACAGGAATAAAGTTATAGGAAAGTTTATAAAAAATGCGAATAAAAAAAACTACAGCTAACACTGTGTATAGCTCATTGCGGTCGGAATTTCCATACGGAAATTACAGCCTGATTCGCTACATTAGGGGCTACGGCAGAAAAGTCCGTTGGACGTTTTCCGCAACGAAGCCATACACGAACCGATAACAAAACCCTCTACACCACTCCCTATTTTGGCCACATAAATTCCAGCCAAAATATCAAAATCAGCTACTCCGCTCCCCCACAAACTGGTCGCTCTTCTTTTTAAACAACACATTAAATGTGGTGAGACTGCCATAAATACGGGTAATATAGTGTTAAAGGTCTACCTTTTCTTAGTCATCCAGATTTTTGCTGCTGTTTATTTTCTGTTCCATGACACGAATTTGGACCACGCCATCGCTTTTTCATAGACGATGTTCTCAAATTCCATTATAATCTGCAAAATGAACGATTTGATAAGAGCAGATTTATTCGACTTAAATAAATGGTATATAGTCATATTATCTTGCTATGCTTACAGCAACCTTTCTGTTAAAATCCAATATATCCTTTATAAAAACCCTTTGGATTTGAAAGAAAATTCAACGAACTTCGTTATAAATTGCTAAAAGCCATTAGAAAGTCGTTAGCTATAACGCTGTGGCACATCCTAAATGACCGAAGTTTTTACGGAAAATGACTGAAATTAAAACCGTGTGTATCGTTGATGATGACATTATTTTTGTCGAAATTACCAAAAGAGTACTGCAAAAATCCGGGTTTTTTAACGACCTATTGATTTATGAAAACGGAGACAGCGCACTAAATGGGTTAAATAAGATTATTGGGAATGGTGGCCATTTACCAAAAATAATCTTGCTTGACCTGAATATGCCCTTAATGAACGGGTGGGAATTTTTAGATCAACTATCAAAAGTATTATACAAAAATAAGATTTCTGTTTTTGTCGCAAGTTCTTCCAACGACCCAAATGATATAAATAAAGCCAAATCATATCAAAGTGTAGTCGATTATATTGTAAAACCTATTTGCAATGACGATGTAATACGCATAATAAAAACTTATAATGACCAAACCCAGTAGATTAGAAGACGTTAATTCATATGAACTCTTTGACACCCCAGCAGAAAAAGAGTTGGACGAGATTACCGAACTCGCTTCGATAATTTGCGGTACCCCAATATCCTTAATTACAATTTTAGATGATAAACGACAGTGGTTTAAGTCTAACAAAGGACTTGAGGTAAACGAGACTAAGATTGAAGACTCATTTTGCCAACATACCTTACATAAGCCTAATGAGGTACTCGTGGTTAACAATGCATTGGAAGATAAACGGTTTGTTGACAATAAACTCGTTTTAAACGATCCCAACATCCGATTCTATGCTGGAGCACCTTTAGTAACTAAAAATGATAACGTATTAGGGACTTTATGCATTATCGACAGAAAACCTAGGGAATTTTCTGAAGACCAAGAGCGAGCACTTCAAATTCTGGCCAAGAAAACAATGGACAAAATAGAGTCGCTAAAACTGATAAAAAACTTGACAACTACTATTAATTATAACACTGAGAAACTAATTAAACTAACAGAAAAGCTCCCCATTGGGATATTTGAAATGATGATTCTTCCAACTGGTGCAATGAAGTTTTCCTTTCTTAGTGAAGGTATTAGGAAATTGCACCCAAAAATTGATTTAAAAGACTGGGCCAATGATGCCTCTATTGGATTTACCTTGATGCATGAAGATGATATTCAGGGGTTACAAAATGCCCTGGCGACCGCTGTGAAAAATGAAGAACCACTCTATCATGAATATCGTGTGAAAGATGATCACGGCTATCATTGGCACGCGATAAAAGGCAATCCTGTTAAACAGGGAAGCGGGGAAACAATAATGTACGGTTACTTTACAGATGTTACCCATCATTTTGAGTACGAATCTGCATTGGAACAAATATCTTTTGATATTTCCCATGTCTTGCGTAGACCCGTATCAACAATGATGGGCATTACCGATTTACTTGAGTCAGAAGAAAATTTATCACAAAAAAAAATCAAAGAGTATTCTGGTTATATTAAATCGATTACAAAAGAACTTGATGAATTTACCCGAAAACTTAATAAGATTTATTCAAAAAAAAAAGTAAGAATAACTAGTCGCAAGCCACAATTATAGTTCTAAAATAAAAAGCTACGGAAAATACATCGCTATAAATCCACCTTTTCTTTGTCATTCAGGTTTTTGCTGCTGTTTATTTTCTGTTCCATAAGACGAATGTGGTCATTCACCATTACGATTTTAAAAGGGTTTTTTCAAATGCCGCTGGGGTATTATAAAAATCTTAAATGTTCCACTTTATCGTACTAGTATTGAATGTAGCTGTCACGTTGAGCACGTCGAGATGTTTTGTCGACCTTTCGATTGCGCTCAAGGTACTAAAAAACATTTCGACATATTAGTTTGACTATTGTTGCGATAGCGGATATACTAAAAGTCCTATTGCATCCATCATTGTCCAATATGGACGTAACACTTTTTAACTCTTAAGCCATTTTATTTATCACAAAAAATCCTCATCACAAAAACTTTCCAAAATAATATTAAGTTTGAAAACATAAGTGATTCTTTTACGAATGTTCTTGGCGCGTCAGCTAACCCATACCCACAAGAAACAAGTATCACAATAACCCCTATTGGCTTTATTATCAATTTCAACAATTGCGCTTTTTACAGAAGCGCTTAGCAATAGTATAGGATATATGATACGTTCACTATTTAGCAAAAAAAATACGCAGGTCGCTAAACAAAAGGAACTTGTCCATAACGCATATTTTAATTCGTTGAGAAACCTTAATTATGAAAGATTGGATAAGGACGGCCATGTATATCTTGACTATACCGGCGGAAATTTATATTCAAGTTTACAATTGGATAAGCACATTGAGCTACTAAGCAACAATACATTTGGAAATCCACATTCTACAAATCCCACCTCCCAATTATCCACCCGGCTTGTTGAGGAAGCCAGGGAAAAGATTATTTCCTTTTTCAATGCCGGGGATTATTATTGTGTTTTTACGCTCAATGCCTCAGGAGCGCTCAAAATAGTCGGAGAATGCTATCCCTTTAAGGATAATGGGCATTTTTTATTATTGACCGACAACCATAATTCCGTAAATGGCATACGGGAATATTGCAACAATTCTGGGGGTCATTATGAATATGTTCCCATGAACAATGTTGACCTCTCTATTTCTCGGGAAAATTTAATGCAGTGCCTTAAAGCTTCCAAGAGAAAGAACAAGCTTTTTGCTTTCCCTGCGCAATCAAATGTATCTGGGATAAAGCACGATCTTAGTTGGATTAGCAAAGCCCAGGAATTGGGCTGGGACGTTTTATTGGATGCAGCCGCATTTGTGCCAACTTCGATTCTGGATTTAAAAAAATACAGTCCCGATTTTGTTTCTATATCTTTTTATAAAATTTTTGGATATCCGACGGGGCTGGGTTGTCTTTTGGTAAAAAAAACCTCTTTTAATACATTGGACAAAAAATGGTTTGCAGGCGGGACTGTAAATTTAGCATCGGCCAAAGCACCATATCATTTTTTAGCCGATGGTCATGAACGGTATGAAAACGGAACATTGAACTACTTAGACATTCCGGCTTTAAAAATAGGTCTTGAGTATATGGAATCCATAGGAATGCAACGGCTCAATGAAAGAATCGATTCCTTAATGGACTATTTGTTCGCAAACCTAAAAGAAATGCAACACAGTAACGGCAATCCCCAATTGGAGATTTTTGGCCACCCCACAAGAAAAAATACTGGGGGAACACTGGTACTTTGCTTTAAAAACCCAGATGAATCAAAAATAGGTTTTGAGAAGATAGAGCAATTGGCCAACCAAAGGAATATTTCTATTCGTTCAGGGTGCTTCTGCAACCCGGGATTGGACGAAACAAACAATTGTCTAACAACACAAGAGATATCAGATTATTTCAAAAGTCGTGATTCCGGTGATTATTATGATATGATTAACCATTTAAATAAAATGCGGGGAGCTACACGGGTATCCGTTGGAATAGCAACAAACAAAAAAGATCTTGATACATTCCTAAAATTTGTAGCATCTCTTAAGGACAGGACACTATAAAGCCTAATATAAATTAATTGCATAATTAAATTGCTGAATTTATTAAAACCATGCAGTTAAAAACTCCATAATATCTCAGTATGTAATTTCTTTATTTTGAAGGAAAAATCTGCGACCTTCGTTATCGGTCGATACAATTCATTAAACGGAATCATATCTTTAACGATAAAAAACCCTCTACACCACTCCCTATTTTGGTCACATAAATTCCAGCCAAAACATCACAATCAGCTATTCCGCTCCCCCACAAATTGATCGCTCTTGTTTTTAAACAGCACATTAAATGTGGTAAGACTGCCATAAATACGGGTAATATATTGTTGCAGGTCCACTTTTTCTTGGTCGTCCAGGTTTTTGCTGCTGTTTATTTTCTGTTCCATCACCCGAATGCGGTCACGTACCATTACAATTTTGTGAAAGAAGGTGTCAATCGGCATTTCTTTGTTGGCCAATGCATCGCCAGGTTCCAAAATCAGCTTTCCATTGCGCCATTTATCCGCAATGGCCACCTTTTCGGTGGTATCGCCCCATTTTTGTAGAATGGATACCAGGGAACGTTCCACATCAAAAAAACTGACCGTATCCACTTCATTTTCAACCCTATGGATAACCGCAAAATCGGCATCAATAGCAATGGTTTCCAATCCATTCTCCAAAAAAGTGACCCAATAATGTTGGGAAGATACATTGGTGACCACTCCTTTTCCATATTCAGGATGGTCAATACGAGAGCCTATGCCCAGTAATTTCATACGTTTAAAATTTAATAAAAGCCAAATGGATTGACCGGTTTTTCATTGTTCCAAAAATAAGGCATCAATTAACAAAAACGAAACAGGAAGTCACTTCCTTTTTAAGATTCAAAACCTTATTTTAGCAGCTTGTGCTATGATCAATTACGAAGAAAATATTGAAGTTCGAGGAGCAAGGGTCCACAACTTAAAAAATATCGATGTTACCATTCCAAGAGAGAAATTAGTAGTCATTACCGGCTTATCCGGTAGTGGCAAATCCTCTTTGGCTTTTGATACCATTTATGCAGAAGGGCAGCGCCGCTATATCGAAACCTTTTCTGCCTATGCCAGACAGTTTTTGGGCGGACTGGAAAGACCGGATGTCGATAAAATTGATGGCCTATCCCCCGTTATCGCCATTGAACAAAAGACCACATCAAAATCACCACGTTCCACCGTGGGCACCATAACAGAAGTCTACGATTTTCTCAGGCTACTTTTCGCTCGTGCAGGAGACGCCTACAGTTACAATACCGGTGAAAAAATGGTGAGCTATTCCGATGAACAGATCAAAACACTGATTATCGATTCGTACCGCGATAAAAAAATCAACGTGCTGGCGCCAGTGGTCAAATCGAGAAAAGGACATTATCGTGAGCTTTTTGAGCAAATTGGGAAACAAGGTTTTGTAAAGGTCCGTGTTGACGGGGAAATTCTGGACATTACCAAGGGAATGAAGGTGGACCGTTACAAGACCCATGATATTGAAATTGTAATCGACCGTTTAAAAGTGGTTGAAAACGAGGATTTCCATAAGCGTCTCAACGAAACCATAAATACGGCCATGTGTAGTGGCAATAACGTCTTGATGGTCTTGGAAGAAGGTGAAAAAGTGCCTCGGTACTTTAGTAGGGACCTCATGTGCCCATCCACCGGTATTTCATACCCGACCCCGGAACCCAACACTTTTTCCTTTAACTCCCCAAAAGGAATGTGCCCAAACTGTAATGGTCTGGGCCATGTGCACGAGGTCAACGAAAAAAAGATTTTTCCCAATAAAAAATTTTCCATAAAAAATGGTGGAATCGCCCCGCTCGGGGAATATAAAAAGTCTTGGGCCTTTAAACAGTTGGAAACCATAGCACAGCGCTACAAGTTTGAATTGACGGACCCGTTGGAAAAAATACCTTCGGAGGCCATGGATATCATTTTGAACGGCGGTAAAGATAGCTTTGAAGTAGATTCAAAAACCTTGGGAGTCAAACGCCAATATAAAATTGATTACGAAGGTATTTCCAACTTTATCAAAAACCAGTTTGAGGAAGCCAATTCCACTTCCATAAAACGTTGGGCAAAAGAATACATGGACAAGGTCCAATGCCCGGAATGCAACGGGGCCAGATTACGCAAGGAATCTTTATATTTTAAGGTCGGCGAAAAGAATATAGCGGAACTTGCACATTTGGATATTGCCGAACTCGCTGCATTTTTTAAAGCATTGAACAGCAATCTTGAAGGCAACCAAAAAATAATCGCCGAAGAAATCATCAAGGAAATAAGTACCAGAATCCAATTTTTATTGGATGTTGGTCTGGATTACCTATCCTTGAACCGTAGCTCCAAGTCACTTTCAGGAGGCGAAGCACAACGCATTCGCTTGGCAACACAGATTGGTTCACAGTTGGTGGGAGTCCTCTATATTTTGGACGAGCCAAGTATAGGATTGCACCAACGCGACAACGAGCGTTTGATAAATTCTTTGATCTCGCTCAGGGATATTGGAAATTCTGTTATAGTGGTGGAACATGATAAGGACATGATAGTACATGCGGACCATGTAATCGATATAGGACCCAAGGCAGGTAAACATGGAGGCGAAATTATCTCTGAAGGAAAACCCGAAGACCTTAAATTACACCATACCCTGACCGCTGAATATATAACGGGCGAACGTGAGATACCCGTCCCCAGCAACCGCAGAAAAGGAACTGGGAAGAAAATCGTTCTATCGGGGTGTACGGGAAACAATTTGAAAAATGTTACCGTAGAGTTTCCTCTGGGTAAATTGATTGGTGTTACAGGAGTGTCGGGCAGTGGAAAATCAACACTGGTCAATGAGACCCTCTACCCTATCATGAACGCACATTATTTTAATGGCGTTAAAAAACCCATGCCCTATAAAAAAATAAAGGGACTGGAACATGTAGATAAAGTCATTGATATCAACCAATCTCCAATAGGAAGGACTCCACGTTCCAACCCAGCAACGTATACCGGTACCTTTAGTGAAATCCGCGCCCTTTTTGCAAAAACCACCGAAGCTACCATCAGAGGCTACAAACCTGGAAGGTTCAGTTTTAATGTGGCGGGGGGACGTTGTGAAACCTGCCAAGGCGGTGGGCTTAAAGTCATTGAAATGAATTTTCTGCCGGATGTTTACGTAGAATGTGAAACATGTAACGGGAAACGCTTCAATAGGGAAACTTTGGAAATCAGGTACAAAGGGAAATCCATTGCGGATGTGTTAGAAATGACCATTAACGAAGCGGTGGACTTTTTTGAGATGATTCCCAAAATTCACAGAAAACTCAAAACGATTAAGGACGTGGGCTTGGGCTACATTTCTTTGGGACAGCAGTCCACTACCCTTTCCGGTGGTGAGGCACAACGAGTAAAACTGGCCACTGAACTCTCTAAACGTGATACGGGCAACACATTTTATATCTTGGATGAGCCAACCACTGGACTTCATTTTGAAGATATTAGAGTGCTGATGGAAGTTTTGAATAGATTGGCGGACAAAGGCAATACCATTTTGGTCATTGAGCATAACATGGATGTAATCAAAATGATGGATTATATCATTGACATTGGTTATGAAGGTGGCCGCGGTGGCGGAATGGTTGTGGCAAAAGGAACACCTGAAGTAGTTGCCAAGGATGAAAAAAGTTATACGGCAAAGTTTTTGAAGAAAGAATTGGATACTGCTAAACTAAAAGTTGCATCGGCAGTCTAAAATAGAATATCAACAATATGCGAAAAGAACAACACCATAAAGGTTGGAACGAAATAAAAACCAATGATTCTTGGGCAATTTTCAAGATAATGGGGGAATTTGTAAATGGTTTTGAGAAGATGAGTGCCATAGGACCCTGTGTTTCCATCTTTGGATCGGCAAGAACAAAACCCGGTCAAGATTACTATGAACTTGCCGTTAAAATTGCCAAAAGCATTGCGGATGCTGGCTACGGCGTTATAACTGGTGGAGGCCCAGGGATAATGGAAGCGGGAAACAAGGGAGCCAATTTGGCGGGAGGAACATCCGTAGGGCTCAATATCGACCTTCCTTTTGAGCAGCATGACAACCCTTTTATTGATCGTGACAAAAGTCTTGATTTTGATTATTTCTTTGTACGGAAGGTGATGTTCGTCAAATATTCGCAGGGGTTTGTTGTAATGCCAGGGGGCTTTGGCACGCTGGACGAACTTTTTGAAGCAATAACGCTCATTCAGACCAATAAAATTCAAAAATTCCCGATTATATTGGTAGGGACCAAATTTTGGGGAGGCCTTTCCGAATGGATAAAAAATACCATGCTGGAAGCTGGGAACATAAGTATAAAAGACCTTGATTTGATTAAATTGGTTGATACAGAAGATGAAGTGGTTGAGATTATCGATGCATTCTATAAAGGACGAAACCTCAGTCCAAATTTTTAACTTAAAAATTTTGACAAAAAAGCGTTTTATTCAACAAACCCAGATCTTGTTTTTTTTCTTTTTGAGCCTTTCGCTATTGGGTCAACATAGAAACGAAATAACTGCGGCGTTGAACGATTCTACAAAGCAGATTCAAATAAGCCAAAAGTTTACTTACGTCAACAATTCCGAAGAAGGGCTTTCTACGCTTTACTTTAATGATTGGAACCATGCCTATGCCAATAGGAACACTGCTTTGGCAGAACGTTTTGCAGAAGAGTTTAAACGCAGCCTGCATCTATCAAAAGACTTTGAACGTGGAAACACAACAGTAATGAGCGTGGTAGGCAGTGATTATACAGGATTGGAATGGGAACGTGTGGGGAACAGGGACATCATAAAAGTCAAATTAAAAAATGTTCTGAAACCCGGAGAGTCTGCCCAACTGTTCTTTACGTACACCATTAAACTTCCCAGTAAAAAATTCACTTTATATGGTTTTGATACGAACGGCGAGTATTATTTAAAAGATTGGTACCTGACACCTGCGGTATACGACCTTGGTTGGAAACTTTATGATAATATGGGTCTTGACGACATGTATACGGACGTTGCCGACACCAGTATTGAGTTCACTTATCCCGAAAAATTATTCTTAGCTTCCAATTTTGACGAGAGCAGCAAGAATACGTTTCTTGGTGCGCAATATATAGTTTTTAGGGGAACAAACAGAAAAGGCTGCGAAATCATATTGAGCAGATTAAAAAGATTTACAAAGCACGTTACACGTTATTTGACCGTTACCACGGATATCGATGTCAACAAATACGACGAAATATCACAGGGAGTATCCATCAACAAAATAGCCCGTTATCTAGAAAAAAATCTTGGCAGGTATCCCCACAATAATTTGTTGGTCAGTGAAATTGACTACAGTAAGACGCCGCTTTATGGCATAAATCAATTGCCCTCATTCATTAGGCCCTATGAAGAACAGTTTCAATTTGAGCTTAAATTTTTAAAAACGGCGATTAACAGCTTTTTGGCCGAAACCATGTATTTGGACCCCAGAGGCGAACGGTGGGTAAATGATGCCATAGCCAATTATTTAATGATAAAATATGTTGAGGAAAACTATCCGGAACAAAAACTGGCAGGAAAACTTTCTAAAATATGGGGCTTTAAAAGTTTCCACCTTGCCCAAATGGACTTTAATGAACAGTATGCACTATTAAGCATGTTTCCTGCACGTAGAAATATTGATCAAGCTCTTACCACGCCCAATGATTCTTTGATAAAATTCAATGAAAAAATTGCAAATAGCTATAAGGCCGGTTTGGGAATGTCTTATTTATCGGATTATATAGGCGAGAGAAAAGTTGACAGTAGCATTCATGGATTTTACAGAACGCATAGTTTGGATTCAAAGGTAAATGCACAGGATTTTAGGGAAGAGCTGGAACGTTTTGCCGATAAGGATATAGATTGGTTTTTTGATGAATATGTTGCCACAAGAAAAAAGATAGATTTTAAAATCAAGAAGGTTAAAAAAACCGATGATTCCATCACGTTTACCATAAAAAATAAGAGGCGTACCAACGTCCCTATTTCGCTATTTGGTTTGCAGAAGGATTCCGTCATTTCCAAATATTGGTTTTCAGATATAGATACGTCCAGGACTTTTACCATTCCAAGAAATGGGGAGGACCGTTTGGTCCTAAATTACGATCAAAAAATACCTGAATTCAATCAACGTGATAATTGGAAGACGTTGAACGGATTTTTTTCCAGTAATAAAAAATTGAAATTTCAATTCTTTAAGGACACCGAAGACCCTTATTTTAATCAAATTTTTTATGTGCCCGTTGCCAATTTCAACGTGTACGATGGTATAACACCCGGAATTAGAATTTATAATAAAACATTTTTGGAGAGGCCTTTTCAATATGATATAGTTCCGACATATTCTTTTTTAGAAAAGACCGTAGTTGGAAAGGCCAGTATACGCTATAGAAAATATCATGGGAAAAGTGGCCTTTTTGTATCCAACTATTCTTTCTCGGGATCTACATCGCATTTTCAGACCAATTCACGTTTTTCTACGCTTACACCGGCAATAAGCTTTGGCTGGAGACCTGAAGATTTAATCTCCAATCGTAGGCAAAGACTCCTTTTTCGTTATAGAAGCGTATTTAGAAATATTGACGAAAGCCTTGTGGACCAAATAGATACAGAACCTGACTACAGTGTTTTCAATGTTCGATTTACCGACGTGGACAACGATATTCTGAATTTTGCATCCTGGTTTTTAGATGCCCAGCATTCCACCGATTTTACCAAGTTGGCATTTGAGGTGGAATACAGAAAATTATACCAGGACAATAGACAGTTTAATTTTCGTTTTTATGCAGGTAAATTTTTAATAAACGATACAGATTCCGACTTTTTTAGTTTCGCTTTGGATAGACCAACGGATTATCTTTTCGACTTAGCATATCTGGGCAGGTCCGAAGATTCGGGAATTTATAGCCAGCAAATCATAATAGCAGAGGGCGGCTTTAAATCCCAATTGGAAAATCCTTTTGTAAATGATTGGATAACAACAGCCAATGCCAGTACCAGTATTTGGAGATGGATAGAAGCGTATGGGGATATAGGATTTACCAGGAATAAGGGAGAAAATCCACGTTTTGTCTATGGTTCAGGTATTCGTTTAAATCTGGTGACCGATTTTTTTGAGCTTTACTTTCCGGTATACTCAAACAGAGGTTGGGAAATTGCCGATCAAAATTATGGCGAACGAATCCGTTTTATAGTGACCATAAGCCCCAGAACCCTTACTGGGCTATTTACCAGAAAATGGTTTTAGTATTGATGTATTCCCAAAAAAAGGACATTTCGACTTTATTTTATTAACGAATTATCACTCAAACAGTTATTTTTTTAACAAAATAATGATTTTTTAACATGCTCTGTAATTGTTGATTTGAGTGGGTTTTAGTAATTTTGCAACTAATCCAAAGTTATATATGAAACCTAATCCCAGTACAAGCAGCGATATTTCTTTTGATGATTTTCAATCACAAATTCTGAAAGACTATGAAATTGCTGTAATTAGTAGGCAATGTAGCTTATTGGGAAGACGGGAAGTATTATCCGGAAAAGCAAAGTTTGGGATTTTTGGAGATGGCAAAGAACTACCACAACTTGCCATGGCAAGAGCTTTTGAGGATGGCGATTTCAGGAGCGGTTATTATCGTGACCAAACCTTTATGATGGCGCTCGGACATCTTAGTCCAAAAGAATTTTTTCATGGTCTCTACGCAACGACCGATATGGAAAAAGAACCTATGAGTGCAGGAAGGCAAATGGGCGGGCATTTTACGACACATAGTTTAAACGAAGATGGTTCTTGGAAAGATTTAACCAAACAAAAAAACAGTAGTGCGGATATTTCATGTACCGCAGGTCAAATGCCTAGGTTGCTGGGTTTGGCACAAGCTTCAAAAATTTATCGTAACGTCGGTGAAATAGACCAAACAAATTTTTCCAACAATGGAAAAGAGGTCGCTTGGGGAACTATAGGGAATGCAAGTACGAGCGAAGGACACTTTTTTGAGACTATAAATGCTGCTGGAGTTCTTCAGGTACCCATGGTAGTCTGCGTTTGGGATGATGCTTATGGAATTTCGGTCCCTGCGGAATACCATACCACTAAAAGTGATATTTCTGAAGTGCTAAAAGGTCTGCAAAGAGATGAAGATAATGATGGCTATGAAATTCTAAAAGTCAAGGGTTGGGATTATACTGCATTGATACATGCGTTTGAGAATGCTTCGGAAATTGCAAGGGAAAATCATGTTCCCGTCTTAATTCATGTAACGGAACTGACGCAGCCCCAAGGTCACTCCACCTCTGGCTCACATGAACGATATAAGTCTGAAGACCGCCTCCAATGGGAACGGGAAAACGACTGTAACAAACGTTTTAGGGAATGGATTCTGGAGAATAAAATTTGTGCTGAGGAAGACCTTAAAAGTTTAGAGAGGGAAATCAAGCAAAAAGTTAGAGCCAGTAAAAAAGAGGCATGGAGCGAATTTTTAAGACCCCACTTAAATGCTAAGAAAGAATTGGTCCAACTATTGGAAAAAGCTGCCGATAGAAGCCCGAATAGAACTTTTATATCAAAGATAAAAAATGATCTAATAGCTATTGAGGAGCCGCTAAAAAAGGATTTGGCTTCAACTTCAAGAAAAGCGCTTCGATATCTTTTGGGAGAAAACACCCAAGGAAAATTAGAATTGCAGCAGTGGATTCAGGATTTTTTAGATACAGCCCAACCAAAATATAGCTCCCATTTGTACAATGAACTTGATGAAAATGTATTAAATGTCAAGCCAAACCTTCCAACATATAGTGATGATACTGACTTAGTAGATGGAAGAATAATATTAAGAGATAATTTTGATGCATTGTTTGCTAAATATCCGCAAGCATTGATTTTTGGCGAAGATACCGGAAATATTGGTGATGTTAACCAAGGACTGGAAGGTCTGCAAAAAAAATATGGCCCCTACAGGATTGCAGATACAGGAATACGTGAAACCACTATTATTGGACAGGGTATTGGACTTGCACTAAGAGGGCTTAGACCCATTGCTGAAATTCAATACCTTGATTATATTATGTACGGTTTACAAACATTAAGCGACGATTTGGCAACTCTAATGTACCGTACTGTAGGAAAACAGAAAGCACCATTGATAGTCAGAACCCGAGGTCATAGATTGGAAGGTATTTGGCATTCAGGTTCACAAATGGGCGGATTGATTCATCTGTTGAGAGGAATGTATATACTGGTCCCGAGGAATATGACACAAGCCGCTGGGTTTTACAATACCTTAATGAAAAGTGACGAACCAGCCCTTGTTATAGAAAGCCTCAATGGATATCGTTTAAAAGAAAAAAAACCAACAAATTTAGGAGAGTTCTGTATTCCCGTTGGAAAAGTGGAAACCTTAAAGCAAGGGAGTGATATTACATTGTTGTCCTATGGTTCTACATTAAGGATTGTGGAAAACGTAGCAAAAGAGTTGATGGAGGTAGGCATTGATGCCGAGATTATCGATGCTCAATCACTTTTACCTTTTGATTTGGAACATGATGTTATAAAAAGCCTGAAAAAAACCAATAGGCTATTGGTCATTGATGAAGATGTGCCCGGAGGTTGCTCTGCATATTTATTACAGGAAATTTTGGAAAAACAGGGTGGCTACAAGTTTTTGGATAGTGCCCCTAAAACATTGACAGCAAAAGCCCATCGGCCTGCATATGCATCAGATGGAGATTATTTTTCAAAGCCAAATGCCGAGGATATTTTTGAGAAAGTCTATGCAATTATGCATGAAACAAATCCAAAGGCCTATCCCAAGCTTCGCTAAAGTTTTTTAATTTTGAGACTTATTTTAAAAAAAAATAAAAATATTGATTGCTCGGATTATCGTGAGTTAAACTTTCCCTGTAGCTACTAAAATCTTATTTGGTTTCTTTGAAAACAATATTTCAGCAAAACAGCTGTTTTAAGAAATAATTAGATTTTAATTAAGACATAATTTATATTTTCACAAAAACTAAATTTCCCCAATCAATGAAAAACAACCTTTTGATTCATTTAGGTCTTGCGCTATTAAGAATTGCACCCTCAGCTTTTATGTTGACCCACGGTCTTCCAAAATTTCAAAAACTTATTTCTGGAAACACTGAATTTCCAGACCCCTTGGGCATAGGAAAGACCCCTTCCCTATTTTTAACGGTTATTGGTGAATTTATTTGTCCAATACTTATTATTGTAGGTTTCAAAACACGCTGGGCTTCAATTCCCTCTGCCATTACAATGTTGGTCGCTGCTTTGGTCGTCCACGGAGCCGATCCGTTTGAAAAGAAAGAATTGGCATTGTTATATGCAATCGTCTTTATTGTAATTTTTCTTTTGGGGCCTGGTAAATATAGTATAGACAGGAAATAACTAAATAATTTGCACGAGTAGTTCCTTTAATAAATCAGCTTGGTCAATTTTACCGGCTCCTACTCCCTTTCCCTTTAAATCGAGTCTACGTAGTCCAGAAATTATGCTACTGACTTTTTTCATTGGATAATTTTTTGCTGCAACCGTAAATTCATTTACAAAATACGGATTTACTCCCAATACTTTTGAAACATTGCCTGGCGAGTGGTCTTTAAGTCCATGATATTGTAATAGTTGCGTAAAAAAGGTGTTTAAGAGCGTTACTGTAACTACGAACGGATTGTCCTTTGGATTTTGTGAAAAATAGTTGATAATTTGTGTTGCTTTGCCAACGTCTTTCTCGCCAATGGCTTTTTTAAGCTCAAAATTGTTGAAATCCTTACTGATACCTATATGCTTTTCTATTAAGGTGGGGGTTATCTCAATATTGGAAGGTACAACTATGGTGAGCTTATCAAATTCGTTACTGATTTTACTCAAATCGGTCCCCAAAAACTCTACAAGTAACATGCACGCTTTTGGGGAAATTTTATACTTCTTCCCACTAAGCGTTCTTCTGATCCATTCAGAAACTTGATTTTCGTAAAGCTTCTTGCTTTCAAAAAGTTCCCCGTTCTTTTGAATCGATTTATAAAGCTTTTTTCTTTTGTCCAGCTTCTTGTATTTATAACAGACTACCAAGACGGTAGTAGTTTGAGGATTTTCAACATAACTGACCAAATTTTCAATACTACGTGAAAGGTGTTGGGCCTCCTTTACAATTACCACTTGATGTTGGGCCATCATGGGAAAACGTTTCGCATTGGCTACAATATCGTCCACACTTGTATCACGACCGTAAAGTACCATTTGGTTAAATCCTTTCTCATCTTCGGTCAGTACGTTATCAGAGATATATTTTGAAATTTTATCTATATAATATGGTTCATCGCCCATTAAAAAATAAATAGGCTTAGGAATACCATTATTAATAGCCGATACAATATCCTTTACCTTATCCATTCAAAAAAAATCATCAAATTTGTCCAATGCAAGCTTTAAACTTTCCCAACTACAAGTTGCGAATCAAAAGTAGCGAAAATAGCTACCATATTTTTGATGTGATTCGTAAAAAGTTTGTACTGTTGCAACCAGAGGAATGGGTGCGCCAGCATGTTATCCATTTTTTGATAACCACAAAAAAGTATCCAAAAAGCCTTGTTAACGTTGAAAAGCTATTAATGGTGAATAATTTAAAAAAACGCTATGATGTAGTGGTCTATGAACCCAATGGAAACATCCAGATTTTAGTTGAATGCAAAGCTCCCAATATAAACATAAGTCAAAGTACTTTTAATCAAATAGCCCAATACAATTATACTACAAGAGCAAATTACCTTATGGTTACCAATGGTTTGTATCATTATTATTGTGAAATGGACTTTAATAATGAAAAATATAACTTTTTAAAGGAAATTCCTGATTTTAGCCGTTAATTTGCTGCCGTTTTGAAAGTTGCGGTAGTCATACTAAATTGGAATGGAGAAGCTTTGCTCAAAAGGTTTCTACCTTCTGTTACCACCCATTCAAAAGGGGCGGATATTTATGTGGTTGACAATGCCAGTACCGATGGTTCCATTGCTTTTTTAAAAGAAAACTATCCTACTGTAAACCTGGTCCAAAACAGCTTTAACGGTGGATTCGCAAAAGGCTACAATGATGGGTTAAAAGATATTAAAGCTGATATCTTCTGTCTTTTGAATTCTGATGTTGAGGTCACCCCCAATTGGTTGAACCCTATCTTAAACACATTCAACGAAATTCCGGATGCAGCTATTATCCAGCCAAAGATATTGGACCTGAACAGAAAAGAATATTTTGAGTACGCCGGAGCGGCCGGTGGCTTTTTGGATATGCTCGGTTACCCATTCTGCCGTGGGAGAATATTTCAAGCATTGGAAAAAGATGAAGGACAGTATGACGATATAAGGGAGGTATTTTGGGCCACAGGTGCCTGTATGTTCATTAAAAAAGAAGCTTTTGATTCCCTTAATGGATTTGACGAGGATTATTTTGCCCACCAAGAAGAGATAGACCTCTGTTGGAGAGCAAAAAATACAGGCCTAAAAGTTTATTACGTAGGTCTAAGCCATGTTTATCACTTAGGGGGATCGACTTTAAAAAATATGAACCCAAAAAAGACCTTCCTGAATTTTAGGAATTCGTTGTATTCCATAACAAAAAACCTCCCCAGAAAAAGAGCATTTCCTATAATAATGGCGAGATTGGTTTTGGATGGGGTAGCTGCCCTACGTTTTATTTTTCAATTTAAACTAGATCATTGCCTAGCCGTTTTAAAGGCACATATAAGTTTCTATCGAAATTTCAATAGGTTTTATACTAAACGGGAAAAAGCTAATTTTATATTAAAGTACTATTCCACGACATCCATAGTCTGGTCCCATTTCGTACATCAAATAAAGAATTTTAACATTTTAGTAAAAGATTAACGATGTCTTGATTTTTAACATTTTGTTTTTATATAATTTCGTCTGAAATTTTGACATTAATATCTAATAATCCCTAATACATACAATCAGAATTATGAAAAAAGTCTTTTTAGGAACATTTGCAATGGCCATTTTATTGTCATCATGCGTATCACAGAAAAAATATGCCGACCTTGAGGCGAAGCATAAAGAAACCCAAGATTTGTTGAACTCTGCAACAGTAAAGCTCAATGATTGCTTGGAGGAAAAAGCAACTGCATCCTCAAAATTGAAAACTCTTGATGATCAAAATGCTTTCTTGAAGGCCAATAATCAAGAATTGATCAACAATATGGGCAATTTAACTACCCTGACTACGAAAGGTGCTGAAAATCTTGAAAAGTCTCTGGAAAGTCTTCAGGAGAAAGATTTGACCATTAGAAAATTACAAGATGCGGTTACGAGAAGAGATTCCGTAAATCTATCATTAGTACAAAGTTTAAAAGGAGTTTTGGGCAATTTGGATGACGATGATATAGAGATAAGCGTTGAAAAAGGTGTAGTTTTCGTGTCGATATCCGATAAACTATTGTTCAGCAGTGGTAGCTACAATGTAACTTCTGCGGCTAAAGAAGTATTGGGCAAAGTTGCGAAAGTTGTAAATAACAAGCCTGATTTTGAATTCTTGGTAGAAGGACACACGGATAATGTACCTTTTTCAAGAGGTGTCTTAGTTGATAACTGGGACTTGAGTGCAAAACGTGCTACTTCAATAGTTCGTATCCTACAAAACGAATTCAATGTTGATCCCAAGCGTATGACCGCTGCCGGAAGAAGCTACTACATGCCATTGGTTGCCAATGATAATGCAACTGATAGAGCTAAGAACAGAAGAACCAGAATAGTTGTACTTCCTAAAATTGATCAATTTTACAGTATGATCGAAGAAGGTATGAAAGACCCTGCTATCGGCGGTTCTGGAAACTAGAAGAAATATAATCAATTAAAAAAAGAGCGGTCAGTGGCCGCTCTTTTTTTGTCTCACCCTATGTGCTTCTTAAAAAGGAGTTATCACCTCCCCAAAGAAAATATTACTCAGAAAAACAGTGGTAGTACCTTTAAATATTCATTCAGATTAAAAAATATCCAAACTCCCTTTCCCTTCCCTGATTATTTCAGGATATCCTCCAGATAAATCTATAACAGAAGAGGCAATGTTACCTCCATATCCTCCATCAATAACGATGTCCACGAGATTTTCCCATTTTTCAAAAATAAGCTCTGGGTCGGTCGTATATTCCAAAATATCATCATCATCACGAATAGAAGTCGAGACAATAGGGTTTCCCAGTTCATTGACTAAAGCTTTTATAATTGCATTGTCCGGTACCCGTATGCCAACAGTTCTCTTTTTTTTAAAGTCTTTTGGAAGGTTGTTATTGCCCGGCAATATAAAAGTATACGGACCGGGCAGAGCTCTCTTTAGTATTTTAAAAGTTGATGTGTCTATCTGTTTCACATAATCTGATAGATTACTCAAATCTGCACAAACAAAAGACCAATTCGCTTTTGCCAGCTTCACGCCCTTGATTCTGGCAATCTTTTCCAGTGCCCTAGAGTTTGTAATGTCACACCCCAAACCATAAACGGTATCTGTTGGATAAATAACAAGCCCCCCTTTTCTAAGTACATTTCCAATTTTCTCCACTTGTCTTGGATTGGGGTTTTCTTCAAAAAGCTTTATTAGTTCTGCCATGGCCGGATCTTCTATTTCAACAAGAATTTAAATTCTATTCAATATAAACTGGATTATAAATCATTCAATGGTTGTCCCAATGTGCCCATTCGTCAAATGTAACAAGGCATCAGTCCATTTATCCTTATAAATTTTCTTTAAAAGTGTCATTTTTATGATAACCATAAGTTATTGAACATCAATTATGCGACTTAACAAAATTACAAATACCCCATTAATCTTTCTTCTATTGCTATGTATTGGCTGTACCAATCGAAACAAAATAGATGAAATTGCCAGTTTAACTTCTGTTCCCGAAAACGGCATGGATATTATTTATCTTTTAGATCAACATTTTCAAAATTTGAAAAATATGGATCCCGATGATTCTAATTTTGAAGATTTGACCACATCAATAAACAATGATATTAAAAATACGATTAAAAAAATCAATACCCCGTCCATTATAGAGGAAATAGAAAGACACTATTACTTGAAAGGGCATGATTATATTCTTGCATTATCAGAGAATAAGAACGTTGGGGTTCTCTCTTGGAACACAAGAAAAGGGCATTTAAAAGAACATATCAAAAATTTAGTTTTCCATGTAAAAAATGGAAAAGTTGTATATACTTATCTTAAAGAAGATTCAGTTCTTTACAATCAAGTATATCACTTAAAAAATGAAAAGAATAAAAACATTTATATTTTTCATGGTTGGGGAAAATTATCAAATGAAAAGTACTTTTATCGTGTTGATGCCTTTTCAAGTGAAGGTGATAATTTTCAAAAGGAATATATATTTCCAGGTAATAAAAGTTCCATTAAATCATACTACAAGCTCGAAAATTTGGATTTCGAGTCACAAATGGACTTCAGTATAGAAAAGGATGGTTCACTGATACTACAACCTGAAATTTGGGGAGAAAAAGTAGTGTATCATCCTTTGGAATTTGATGGTGTCATGTATAAATACAAAGCTGTAACCAATAATATTGGCGATTCATTTGATATACAAAGTTTTGAGCGTTCCAACACTTTTGGTTTTATAAACGGGTCAGAACTTCCTCTTACGGAAGATATTATAAATGGTATCAAAACGTTCCTATTTAAAAATCAATTTAAAGTGACGTTGGAACAATTCGTGGACAACGATTACACCGATATCTCGGTCAGTTTGTATGAAGCGGACACTGTTCGTATAATCCTGGATAATCCAACAATATCGCTCATAGGAAAAAAAAGTAGCTTTTTATTTTTTAAAGGGTCAGGGCTCACTGATAGTTGGCCGTTGTATATTTATGATTTGGACAACAAAACTATGTTGACCAAAAATATTGCAGCGACAAAAATCAAGGAAAACGAACTGGTGTATACGGAATTATTGAAAAACAAACCCCAGAACAGCTATCAAAACAAGAATTGTAAGGGTCACCATATATCAGGGTCTAAACACTATAAAATTTATGCTTTTAATTATGTAGACCCTAATCCAATTATACAATTTAAAGGATTGTCTCTTCGTTGTTCTAAGGAAAATCATAATAGACCCCAAATCTAAAACTTAAAATAAGGCATTGTGTTTGGCAACCCGTATTTTCTGGTTGATGATATTTCACTAACCTTATAATACCTCAAGTTTGGCAAATCTGAGCAATAATTTTTTGACATCACCCCTCTCAAATTGGATTTCGGCCTTTTTATCGTTCCCTGCACCTTCTATTTTTAGCACCTTTCCTTTACCAAAACGTGTATGGTTCACCATAGAACCTTCAGCTAGATTAGAATCAACGATATTGGTATTATTTGCTGGGGCTGATAGCTCCGGCTTTAATTTTCTAAGCTTTCGCAATTGATTCTCGTTGGGTTTATGCACAGTCGGAGGTATTCCATTTCTGGGCTTGATCTGGCGTAGTTTGCTCTTGTCCACTTCACCAAAAATATTGGTGTCAATCATGGATTTGTAACGATAGCCATCATTTATGGGCGTAAGATTTTCAACAAACTCCTCATCAATCTCTTCCAGAAATCTACTGGGTTCTGCATCAATTAGTTTTCCCCAACGATATCGGTTTTGCGTATACGTAAGAACCGCCTGCTTTTCTGCCCTAGTCAATGCCACATAGAACAAGCGGCGTTCCTCTTCCAATTCGCTTCTCGTATTCATGCTCATTGCAGAAGGAAACAAGTCCTCTTCCATTCCCACAATATATACATGTGGAAATTCCAATCCTTTTGCCAAGTGAATTGTCATGAGGGCAACTCGGTCATCATCACCTACATCCTTGTCCATATCCGTAGCAAGGGCAACATCTTCCAAGAATTCTGACAATGCGCCCGTGGCATCTGCCAATTCTTTCTGTCCCTCAACAAAATCCTTTATTCCGTTCAAAAGTTCTTCAATGTTTTCCATTTTGGCAATGCCCTCTGGAGTGCCATCCTTTTTGAACTCCAACAAAAGCCCTGTTTTCTTCGCAACATGTTCCGCCAATGTAAACGCATCGGCTCCCTCGTTCATAATCTGGAAGCTTTTGACCATTGTCACAAAATCTTCAAGCTTTCTTTTAGTTCCACTATTGATGTTTAAATTGAGTTTGTCCAAATGCTCTAAAACTTCAAAAATGGAACGCCCATAATGATTTGCAGCAACCACAAGTTTATCAATCGTTGTTTGTCCTATACCTCTTGCAGGGAAATTAATGATTCGCTTCAGTGCTTCCTCATCCTTTGGATTGATAATTATCCTCAAATATGCAAGTACATCCTTGATTTCCTTACGCTGATAAAAGGACAGGCCACCGTAGATTCTATATGGAATATCACGCTTTCGCAACGCATCCTCAATAGCTCTCGACTGTGAATTTGTTCTATACAGAACGGCAAACTCACCATTCTGCATTTGTTGTTGCATCCTGCTCTCAAAGATAGAAGCGGCCACATACCTTCCTTCTTCCGCATCAGTGACACTACGATGGATTTTTATAAGTTGTCCTTCACCATTGGAAGTCCAGACCACTTTTTCCAATTGGTTTTTGTTCTTTGCAATGATAGAATTCGCCGCATTAACGATATTCTTTGTGGAACGATAGTTTTGTTCCAATCGATATACCGCCACATCATCATAATCCCTTTGAAAATTAAGGATGTTGCTAATGTTGGCTCCCCTAAAGGAATAAATACTTTGGGCATCATCACCTACCACACAAATATTTTGGTAGCGGTCCGAAAGTGCTTTGACAATCAAATATTGTGAGTGGTTGGTATCTTGGTACTCATCTACAAGGATATATCGAAACCTGTCTTGGTATTTCATCAGCACTTCTGGAAAGCGTGTCAACAATTCATTGGTGCGCAACAATAAATCATCAAAATCCATAGCCCCTGCCTTAAAACAACGATCAACATAGTTTTGATAAATTTCCCCAAGTCTTGGTCTTTTTGCCATGGCATCCGCTTCCACAAGTTCTGGATTCTGGAAATAGGCCTTCACGGTAATCAAGCTATTTTTATAAGAGGATATTCTGTTCTGTATTTGCTTGTACTTATAAATATCCTTATCCAGACCCATTTCTTTGATAATGGATGCAATAAGGCGTTGTGAATCCTGCGTATCGTAAATGGTAAAGTTACTGGGGTACCCAAGTTTATCTCCATCAAAGCGCAATAACTTGGCAAAGACCGAATGGAAAGTGCCCATCCATAGATTTTTAGCTTCTGAATTCCCAACAATAGTGGCGATACGCTTTTTCATCTCTTTGGCAGCCTTATTGGTAAAGGTCAACGCAAGAATATTGAATGAATCCACCCCCTGCTCCATCAAATGTGCTATCCTATAGGTCAATACACGGGTTTTCCCCGATCCCGCTCCCGCAATGACCATTAAGGGGCCATCTTTGTGCAATACAGGAGCGCGCTGTGCATCGTTCAATTCATCCAAAAAAGTATTCAAGCCTTAGTAAATTTTTAAAAGTAACCGTGAAATTAGCCAATAATGATTTCATGCTAAAATCATCCTTTGAATACTTATAAACACGAAGACGATTTTTAAAATGAATTTGAATATATTTAGAAACTAATCTATAAATTACCATGAAGTACAATATTTTTCCTCTATTTATAATATTGTCGTTCTGTTACATCGGGAATTCACAGGAAAAACAGGCAGGACCTATAATCGAAGATTTTGGTAAAGTATGGCCCATTGAAAATCCCGACTTCAAAACCAATACCAACATGGATTATAAAGTGGTTTTTGATGTAATGAACAGCCCCGAATCACATACGGAGATTAACAGAACCATTGAGACAGCAGCCCGTTTTCTAAATATGCACGCACAGGCGGGTGTACCCCCTGAACAACTTAAAGTAACCTTGGTAGTTCACAATAAAGCCTCAAAAGATATTATTCAGAATGATGCTTACAAAAAAAGGTATGGTGTGGTCAATCCAAATTATGAAATGGTCAAAAGTTTAATGGATACAGGAGTCGAAGTGGTTTTTTGTGGGCAGTCTTCAAAATCACGTGATTTTCCAAAAGAAGAACTCATTCCAAATGTAAAAGTAGCCCTTTCAGCGATGACCGTACTTATCCAGTTACAAAATGAAGGATATCAACTTATAAAATTTTAAAATCAACTACACATGCAAAGAATTTTTACCCTCGTATTTTTACTAATGGGAATCTCCATTTGGGGACAAAGTACCGATCTGGAGAAAGAGTATACCGCAATTGAAGATAAGGTCATTGAATGGAGACGGGACATACATCAAAACCCCGAACTCAGCAATCGTGAATTTAAAACTGCTGAGAAAATCGCAAAACATTTAAAATCTTTGGGAATAGAAGTCCAGACAGGTGTTGCAAAAACAGGTGTTGTTGGGCTGCTCAAGGGGGATCAAGATGGAAAGGTCGTGGCACTTAGAGCGGATATTGATGCATTGCCCGTTACTGAACGAAACGATTTGCCATACAAATCAACAGTGAAATCAGAGTTTTTAGGTAAAAGTGTAGGGGTCATGCATGCCTGCGGACATGACACCCACGTCGCCATTTTAATGGGAGTTGCTGAAATTTTGTCCAAACACAAGGATAAAATCAAGGGTACCGTAAAATTTATCTTTCAACCTGCAGAAGAAGGACCGCCACCCGGTGAAGAAGGTGGTGCATTGCTAATGGTAAAGGAAGGTGTATTGACCAGTCCTGATGTTGACGCAATATTTGGACTTCACATAAACTCCCAAACTCCTGTAGGAACCGTAAAATACAAACCTGGAGGAAGCATGGCTTCCGCGCAACGTTTTGTGATCAATGTAAAAGGGAAACAGACCCATGGTTCGCAACCCTGGGGCGGTGTAGATCCTATATTGATCAGCGCAAAAATTATTGATGGTCTACAGACCATTATCAGCAGGGAAACCGAATTGATCAATGAAGCTGCAGTTATCTCGGTTGGTAAAATTACCAGCGGTGTTCGCTCCAATATCATTCCTGAAAGTGCCGAGATGATAGGAACCATAAGAACTTTGGATTATGAAATGCAAAAGTTTATCAATAAACGTATGGAAGAAATGGTTCCTGCCATAGCAAAGGTTTACGGCGGAGATGCTACTATCGATATTCAAACTTCAACAGCCATAACCTATAATGATTTGGATTTGACGGCTAAAATGGCTCCGACCCTGGAAAAAGTTGCAGGGAAGGATAATGTTTCCATACACAAAGCAATTACAGGAGCAGAAGATTTTAGTTATTTTCAAGAAAAGGTTCCAGGCTTCTATTTCTTTTTGGGCGGTATGACCCCGGGAAATACAGAATCCTATCCACATCATACCCCTGATTTTAAAATTGATGACAGCGGATTGCTTTTAGGGGTGAGGACAATGACACAGTTGGCATTGGATTATCTTAACATGTAAATGGAAAACTTTTTGAACTATTTAGCTGGGATTCCTTGGTGGGCTTGGATTCTTATATTTCTGGTATTGGTAGCCATAAGAGACATTTTTTTTCAAAGAGCACATACCATAAACCATAATTACCCCATTGTTGGGCATCTTAGGTACTGGTTGGAAAGTATTGGACCGGAGATGCGCCAGTATTTCGTTGCCAATAACAGGGAAGAATTACCTTTTAATCGTATAGAGCGCAGTTGGATTTATGCTTCGGCAAAGAAAGAAAATAATTATGAAGGGTTTGGAACGGAAAAGGACATTTATAAACATCAACATATCTTTGTTAAAAATGCGATGATCGGGTACGAGGTTCCTGAAAATCATCCCAACAAAGAAAATCCCTATTTTTTACCTTCTGCCAAGGTAATCGGAGCTCATAACAATCGGAGAAAGCCATACCGTCCTGCTTCTGTTATCAATATTTCTGCAATGAGCTTTGGTTCTTTATCTGCCGCTGCAGTTGAAGCTATGAACAAAGGTGTTTTAAAGAGCAATGCATATCACAACACGGGCGAGGGCGGATTATCTCCTTATCATAAAAAAGGTGGTGATGTAGTGTTTCATTTTGGAACAGGATATTTTGGTGTCCGTTCCGAAGATGGCAACTTTTCCATGGAGAAAATGAAAGCATTGGTAACTGATAATCCATGTATAAAAGCAATAGAGATAAAACTATCGCAAGGTGCAAAGCCAGGTAAGGGCGGGGTCCTGCCTGGAGCAAAAATCTCTTCTGAAATAGCAGATATACGCGGTGTAGAAGTTGGTAAGGATGTCCTATCCCCAGCCACACATAAAGCTTTCAGTTCCATACCGGAATTATTGTATCTTATAGAAGCCATAGCTAACGAGACGGGGCTGCCCGTAGGGATAAAAGCAGCGATAGGAAAATTGGACCAATGGAAGCAATTGGCGGAATTAATGGTACAATCTGGAAAAGGCCCGGATTTTATTTCTATTGATGGCGGAGAAGGCGGAACCGGTGCAGCGCCACCAAGTTTTGCAGACCACGTTTCCCTACCCTGGGTATACGGATTTACATCAGTATATAAAATTTTTAAAGATAGCGGATTATCAGAACGTATTGTTTTCATAGGAAGCGGTAAACTGGGTTTTCCGGCCAAAGCAGCAATGGCTTTCGCCATGGGAGTGGATTGTATAAATGTAGCACGGGAAGCCATGATGAGCATCGGATGCATTCAAGCACAGGTTTGTCATACCAATCGGTGCCCTGCGGGAGTGGCAACGCAAAGCAAATGGTTGCAAAAAGGAATAGATGTTCCATTGAAATCGGATAGGTTGGCGCAATACTTTAAAACGTTTAGAAAAGAGTTTTTGGAAATCACCCATGCCGCAGGTTATGAACATCCATGTCAGTTTACCATGGAGGATATCCAGGTCAATGTTGATGATGATTATCTAAGCAGTGATTTGAAAACTGTCTATGGTTACGAAAAAGAGAAAGTTGCTTTTAATGGGATGAAAGGACTTTATAATTGTTCTTATCTGGGAGGACAGCGGATTTTGGAAAAAACATCCTAATTTTGATTTTTAAATTTATATCATATAAATACCCAATCGATGAAAAAACACTTTACCATTTTGATGGCATTATTTTTTACGGCTATGGGCTTTACTCAAAAGAAGAGTGAATTAATAGCCCAAATAGAGAACTTAAAGACCGAGATGAGGACTGTTGAGCAAGAACTTGCGAGCACAAAAAGAAAAGTCTCTTCAAGTGAGGCAAAAGCGGAAACCTTGGCAAATGAAAATATAGCACTTCGTGATGCAAACCAGACACTCTTGCAAAATCTGAGCAGTTTTTCAGAGCTTTCAAAAAAGAACAGTCAAAATGTAAATACTACCTTAGCAGCTTTGGGCCGAAAGGAAAGACAGTTGAGCAGTATGACAGAGATGATAGCTTCCAATGATTCTGTAGCCATCGTGTTACTTTCCAAGGTCAAACAAACTATGGGAAGTGAGGCCAAGGCAGATTTTGTAGAAGGAGAAATTGTTATATCCAATAACTTAAATACGCTATTCGGTTCTGATAGCGGTTCTGAACTTACGGATGAAGGCAAAACCTGGGTCGAAAAAATTTCAAATATTATCAAGACCAACCCTACATTAAAGGTCAACGTAGAAGGTTTAAATATTACCGGGGAATTTGAAACAACGTTCGATCAAACAACGGCAGTTTCAAAAGCATTGGTAAAAACTTTTGGGATTTCAAGTGAGGCCATATCAATTTCAGTGAAGGACGGGAACTTTAAAGAAGGTATCAACATAAAATTACAGCCAGACTATAAAGGGTTTTATGACAATGTAAAACAGGGTGTTAAAACAAACTAGCCTTTCACTGGTTATCTGCTATACTTTTTGTGTTTTTAGTTCGTTTTATTTTTTATAAAACCAAAAAACCGACTATTCCATGAGTGGAGACGATATCTTTCAATTATTTGCTTTTTTGCTTCCTGCAGTTGTTACGGGGGCCGTTGCTTTTTATTTTTTTAGATTACATACAAGGAACGAAGAAGGTAGAAGGCGTTTTTTGCTGCATAAGGATTCCCAAAAGGATACACTTCCCATTAGACTTCAAGCATACGAGAGAATGGTGCTATTTTTGGAAAGAATTTCGATAAACAGTTTGGTTGTACGCGTTGCTCCCAAAGGTAAAGACAAAGGTGCTTATGAAAATCTGCTCATAAAACAAGTGGAAACTGAATTTGAGCACAATCTTTCGCAACAAATTTATATGTCTGAGGAGTGCTGGAATATTATAAAAGCTGCCAAGAATGCAACCATACAAATTATACGCTCGGCAGGGATGAGCGCTACGGATTCTCCTGATAAGCTAAGGGAGGACATCTTGAACCAAACCATGGAAAAACAATCTCCCTCCGCTACGGCATTGAGTTTTGTAAAGAAAGAAGTAGGCGAACTTTGGTGATTTCTATTCCTGTTTTTCTGGCTCTATAGGGCTTGTTTCCTCGTTTTTGTTTTTGGCGTACAGGTAACCTCTTTTCCACCATAATGTCATTCGTTCTTTATCAAAAATCAATGAATTGGTAGTCAAAATTGTAGGGGTGTAATAAAAGTTGATTATTGCATCTTTTTGATTAGCCACTAATTTTCCTATTCGAATATTCTGGTTTTCAATTCTATCCAACATAAAACCAAAAATAGTGGTCATGAGTTCAAATGGATTTCTGACCGGTAAGCGATTCAAATAATTTACTTCTGTATGAAGCACGACGACATCAACTTCGGTCGCTCCCATTTTTAATGCCTCCTCAATAGGTACTAAACTTCCCAGGCCTCCATCCGCATACTCACAACCATTGCGCTTTACCAAACTCATAAAAGGTGCATAATTGGATGAAATCCAAATCCAGTCACAAAACTCTTCGTACGTACAATCATTAATGGATTTATATTCTACTTGATTCAATGATAAATTGGATACAGTCACTATTACATCTTTGTTGCTTTCTTTTAATTCATTAAATTCATCAATGGTTATAGAATCCCGAATAAGATGGCGAAGGTTTTCACTTTCACCGAACGTCTTCTTTCCGCGTAAAAAATTCTTAACGACATTCCAGTGATTGATTGCGATAATATCTATCCCGTGCTTTTTTTTAATAACGAATGGACAATTATTGAATATACTCTTTTGATTTACAGAAGAATAGATTTCCTTGATCTTGTCCAGCTTGTTCAGAGCCAAATGTGAGATGAGCAAGCTCCCCGTTGAAGTCCCCACGAACAGATCATACTCATGTTTTGCTTCTTGTATCAGAAATTGTGCAACACCACCTGCAAAAGCACCTTTGCTTCCTCCACCAGAAATGACCAATGCCCTCATTTGCTCAAAGTTTTATCCAGATAAAGTTGTTGTTCTTGTGTCAAAGATGGATAAATTGCCTTAAGCCGCACTATGTTACCGTCTCCTTTTAAAAAGTCTTTCAGTAGGTTTCTAGAAGATTTTTTAAAGTGCCAAACGTGATGGCTGCAAGCATCAACTAGATTCTTGAGCGTCTCATCATTGAAAGTTCCAATGTTCTGCAAATATTGAAATGCCAATAATCTCACTTCAAAATGATGTTCAGAGCCTGTATAGTTATTGAGTTCATTATAGTATTTTGGTTTCAAATCTATTTTATATGTTGGACTGACCAATGCCAAGGTCAACCAAAGTAGACGAACATTTTTATTGGGCAATCCAACTACATTTCGTGTTTTGTCCAAATAATAATTCTGTCTATCAGGGAAATCTGTCCACAATCTATAAAGGGCAGATTCTATGGTTTTATAGCTTACATCAAACAATAAATTTTCAAAATCCTTTTTTATTTCAATAGGTACTGTTTTTAAAGAGAAAGCTATGGCTTGGCGGACTTTAACGCTTTCATTATTGAGTATCTGTTTCAAAAAATCAGTTGATAAGACTTCAGCATAATCCAAAACCAAACGACGCTTTAGAAAATCTGACCCTAATGAATCCCATCTTTTCGTAAGTATACTATGAGCTGTATTCGTATTTTTACCGATTTGATTTTTGATTTCAAAATAAGTAGAGATAGCAGAACTCTTCTGCAGTAGATATTTCTTTGCAACTTCAAACGGAAATTCTGATTCCTGTAACCAGACGTTCTCAAAATCAGAGAGTTTCATTCCAGATGCTTTTTCCATTTCCCACATAAAATCTGAAATTGTAACATTTTGATACGCATACTCGGTCAAGTAATTTCGTATTCCTTCACGAAAATTGGAGTCCCCTACCCTTTCCCTGAGCATGATCAATGCCCAAGCACCTTTTTCGTAAAAAGTAAGACTGCCCGCACTGGCGTTTGTTAGTGCCTCTCCATTTTCATCACCTGAAAATTTAATGAGCGCTTCAGCCGTATCCAATAATCTCCAATAGAAATAATCCTCGCCAAAAATCTCTTTTTCCGCTAGATATGCATAGTATGTTGCAAACCCCTCGTGCAACCAATGATGTTCCCCGCTCTGTTCTGTTACCAAGTTTCCAAACCATTGATGTACCAATTCATGGGCATTCACATTTACATAATTCTTGTCCACAAAAGCTATGGTATCTATCATAAATGTGTTTGAAAAAATAGTGGCTCCAGTGTTTTCCATACCAGCATATAGAAAATCCTGAACAGGTACTTGTTTATAGTTTTGCCACGGATAGGGTACATTGATCTCTTTCTCCAAAAATTCAAAAATAAATTGCGTATGTCGATATGTTGGTTCCACTTTTGAGCTATCCTTGGGTTCAAAATAAAGTTCAACGGGGATTCCTGTAGTGGACCTGATGGATTTCTTATTGAAATCACCAATGGCAAAACCTACCAAATAACTGCTCATGGGTCTCAACATGTTAAATTGCCAAAGAATATTTTCAGCTTTTGGTAAATTTTCTTTTTTGATCAATTTTCCATTTGAAATAACAGTATATTTTTTTGGTACTATAAAACTAAGGTCAAACTCTACCTTTTCATTCATATCATCAAAACTGGGCAACCAATGGCTTGTATATTTCCCTTGTCCCTGGGTCCAAATCTGGTCGTTGTATGGATTTTTATCCTCCCATCCCAAAAAGTAGACGGTTTGTTTAGGTTTGGCAGAATACTTCAAGGAAATTTTATGTTTCGACCCTTTCTTAAAACGCTGTTTAATAATAATGGAGGTTTTATCGTTTAGATAGTCAACATTTTCTGAGTCAAGTAAAACTGTGGAAAAATCCATATTTACAGCGTCCAAATAAATTGAATCAATATTCTTTAAAACCATGAATTCATAAACAACACTACCATTGATTTGTTTTTGTTCAGCGATGGGTTCAACAAAAACTTCGGCTCTTGTAAAATCCACTCCATCTTGGATTTGGGAGTTCGAAAACTGTACAAAAAAGAAAAAAACTACAATGGGGCTGAGCTTCATGTTTTGTAAATAGCAAAAGTCCTTCCAAATTACATATTTTAGTTTTATGAATGCCAATTTTTTACAGACACCCATATCATATTTGAAAGGTGTAGGCCCAAATAGAGCCGATACGCTTGGGTCTGAACTGAATATATATACTTATTTGGATTTACTGCACCTATTCCCCAACCGATATTTGGACAAGACCAGTTATTATAAAATAAACCAATTACAGTCCAGTGGTGCAGATGTTCAGGTATTGGGTAAAATAACCCATATAAAAACTGTTGAGCAAAAACGTGGAAAGCGCTTAGTCGCTACTTTTATCGATGAAACGGGGCAAATGGAACTGGTTTGGTTCAGGGGGCATAAGTGGATCAGGGAAAACCTAAAAATCAACGAGCCCTACGTAGTTTTTGGGCGAGCCACAAGGTACGGAAGTGTATTTTCAATGCCACACCCAGAAATGGAACTGCTGTCCGAGCATGAAAAAAACTTAAAAATTGCCATGCAGCCCATTTATCCGTCTACGGAAAAATTGAGCTCAAAAGGGGTTACCAATCGTGTCATTGGCAAAATGATGCAACAATTGTTTTTGGAATCAAAAGGAAATTTTCCAGAATCCCTTTCCAAGAAAATACGCGATGAATTAAAATTGATTTCAAAGAGTGAGGCGCTTATTAACATACACTTCCCGAAAAACCAAGAGCTATTGGCAAAAGCCCAATTTCGATTAAAGTTTGAAGAACTCTTTTACGTACAACTGCAACTCATCTCCAAAAAACTGATTAGAAAGCAAAAAATTAAAGGTTTGCCATTTGAAACTGTTGGTAATTATTTCAACACTTTTTTTGCTGAGCACATTCCGTTCGAATTGACAAAGGCACAAAAAAGGGTCATCAAAGAAATCAGGAACGACATGGGTAGCAATGCACAAATGAACCGTTTGCTCCAAGGTGATGTAGGCTCCGGTAAAACTATTGTGGCATTAATGTGCATGCTCTTGGCCTTGGATAATGGATTTCAGTCTTGTCTAATGGCCCCAACAGAAATTTTGGCCAACCAGCATTTTAATGGTTTAAAGGAATTACTGGGCACCATGGATGTTAACATAGCCTTATTGACAGGTTCGACCAAAAAATCCATCCGAACTATTATTCATGAACAACTGGAAAGTGGTACACTGCATATTTTAGTGGGCACCCATGCGGTATTGGAAGATAAGGTGCAATTTAAAAATCTGGGGTTGGCGGTCATAGATGAGCAACATCGGTTTGGTGTAGCCCAGCGTTCTAAATTATGGCATAAAAACAAAATTCCGCCGCATATTCTTGTAATGACCGCCACGCCTATTCCAAGAACCTTGGCCATGAGCCTATATGGCGATTTGGATATTTCAATCATTGATGAGCTGCCACCAGGCCGTAAACCCATTAAAACCGTGCATCGTTTTGATAGCAATAGATTGAAAGTCTTTCGGTTTATGAAGGATGAAATCAAAAAGGGGCGACAGGTTTATATTGTTTATCCTTTAATTCAAGAATCCGAAGCATTGGATTACAAGGATTTGATGGACGGTTATGAAAGCATCTCTAGGGACTTCCCTCCTACTGAATATCAAATATCTATCGTTCATGGAAAAATGAAGCCTAAGGACAAAGATTATGAGATGGCAAGATTTGTAAAGGGTGAGACACAACTAATGGTGGCAACAACTGTAATAGAGGTTGGAGTAAATGTTCCCAATGCTTCTGTAATGATTATTGAAAGTGCCGAACGATTTGGTTTGTCGCAACTACACCAGCTACGCGGACGTGTGGGACGCGGAGCGGAACAAAGCTTTTGTATTTTATTGACAAGCCATAAATTATCTGAAGATGCCAAAACACGATTACAGACCATGGTCCGTACCAATGATGGCTTTGATATAGCCGAAGTGGATTTAAAGCTACGTGGCCCAGGAGATTTAATGGGCACACAACAAAGCGGTTTGCTCAATTTAAAAATTGCGGATATCGTAAAGGACAACCAAATTTTAAAAACGGCCCGCTATCATGCCATTCAATTATTGAAGAATGACCCAAATCTGAAAAAAGAAGAAAATCAAATGATACTGCGCGCCTATACTAAAATGATGAAGCAGTCATCTATTTGGAACTATATTAGTTAAAAAATGCCCAGCTTCCGCTGGGCATCTTGCCAATTAAACCAGCAAACAACAGATTTAGTTGATTGCCTCCCCATTTTCAGCCTTTGCAATGTTGGCCGCTACACGGTCCTTATTCGCTTGGGCTGGAGCATTTTCAAGTGCAATTTTTAAATGTTTAAGTGTTGATTTAGTATCGCCCATAGCAGAATAAGCTCTTGCCAATCCATAATGCACGGGCCAAGTACCCTTATGATTTTTCTCGTTCCATTTAAAGACTTCCAAAGCTGCATCATGTTCTCCCTGCCCAATCAACTGTCTCCCATAACCATGTACCTGAAAGACTGTACCCATAGGCAATGCTTCTTTCATTATTGCCCTTGCTTCAGCGTTTTTTCCTTGTTTTGCTAAAATCTGCGATTTTATATTGAGGTTATTGAAAGTTTTCTGGCTGAAAAATTGTCCTGCAATAGCTGCATCTATCCAACCCATGGCTTCATTGAGGTCTCCATCATTGTTAAGCGCAAAATTTGCCGCTTGTTCCCAACTTTGGCGATTAAAACCTGGAGAAGTTTGTAATTGTTGACGTATTTCAGTCAATACGTTATTAGTAACATCTGTTGAAACCTTGAATGGTATCTGCTTTTTCTCCCAATTCAGGGAAATGACAGCCGACGTAGCATCCACTTCATTGAACAAATATGTAAGTTGTTCTACATGCGGTACTTCTTTGCTTGCTACATCAACCCGAAGTGCATCTTCCTTTTGTTCATAAAAATAGCTGCCCCAAGCGTTATAATTCTTTGAAAAGATAATTGTTGCCGAGTCATCTTCATTAATTATTATATGTAAACCATATTTTCCCGCAGGCAAAGTTTTACCGTCAATGACAAGGTCATGAGTAGTCTTGAAAATTGTATTTTCATTTGCTCCCGCCCTCCAGGGAGATTCGGTTGCAGTTCCAAAACCCAGATTGTTCATGCCATAAGGGACCAGACTCCCCCAAATTTCTCTGTCATTTACGCTAGGTCTTGAATACACAATCATTACATCAGTATTCCCTATTCGCTGAGAAACTTTGGCCATTTGACTACCGCGTGGCAAAAAACCAAGCTGTGCAGAAGTACTGTTGGGAATAAAGAATACCATGATAAGAACAATGGCCAAAAAAGCCGTGTAATTTTTTTTCATTTGTTTGTTTTTGATTTGTTGATGAATAAACTGTTAGGTCGTTCAACTAAAGTATAAAGCTCAACGTTTCCTTAACGTTACAGCTATGTTAAATTGATATGAAACTTGTTAAATTTCAATTAGTTACGTTTAATTAGCTCTAACTCAGTATATAAACTTTCAATGTATTACAGTATTGGAAGTAAACTTTTATCGGGAGTTACTTTTACCATTTAATCAGACAGGTTTTTGACTGATTTTTAATTTAAAAAACAAATATTTTCTTAGTATGAACCCCTAATAAAAATTAGAATTTGTACAAAAGTCTTTTAAAATTGATATTGGACATCGTAATTTTCTAAACAGAATGGATATCTTTTTCTTTCCGTACTTTAAATTTACCAGCTTATAAACTATTGAAATTATCATGAGTAAAACACTATTTGATAAAGTCTGGGACTCACATGTAGTAAAACACATTGAAAAAGGTCCGGATGTCCTTTTTATTGATAGACATTTAGTACATGAGGTCACCAGCCCGGTAGCATTTTTAGGATTGAAAAACAGGAATATCAAAGTATTATATCCTGAACGCACTTTTGCTACGGCCGACCATAATACTCCGACCAGAAATCAACATTTACCCGTTAAGGATAAACTTTCTGCAAATCAATTAAAAGCATTGGAAGAAAATTCCAAGGCACATAACATTCCGTATTGGGGTCTTGGACATGAGAAAAACGGAATAGTACACGTAATTGGACCAGAAAATGGTATTACCCTTCCTGGAGCTACCATAGTTTGTGGAGATTCACATACTTCTACGCACGGAGCGTTCGGGGCAATCGCTTTTGGTATTGGAACCAGCGAAGTTGAGATGGTGCTCTCAACACAATGCATTATGCAGCCTAAAGCAAAAAGTATGCGAATAAACGTTGATGGCGATTTAAATATCGGTGTAACACCAAAAGATGTAGCGCTTTATATTATATCAAAATTGACTACTTCAGGAGCAACAGGATATTTTGTAGAATATTCCGGTAAAGTGTTCAGAGATATGTCCATGGAAGGCCGAATGACAGTCTGCAACCTAAGTATAGAAATGGGCGCACGTGGAGGCATGATAGCACCAGATGAAAAAACCTTTGATTATATAAAAGGAAGGGAATATACACCAAAAGGTGAGGCATGGGACAAAGCAATGAAATACTGGGAAACATTATATTCTGATGAAGATGCCCTTTTTGATAATGAAATCTACTTTAAGGCGAGTGAAATTGAGCCCATGATTACCTACGGTACCAACCCGGGAATGGGGGTGGGAATCCAGAATGGCATTCCGCAAGCCGAAAAAGTCGAAGGTGGTAACGCCACCTATAAAAAATCATTGGCCTATATGAACTTCAACGAAGGAGAAGCAATGATTGGCAAACCAATTGATTTTGTATTCCTAGGTAGTTGTACAAATGGAAGAATTGAAGATTTCAGGGCTTTTGCTTCAATAATAAAAGGAAGAAAAAAGGCGGATAATGTTACCGCATGGCTTGTGCCTGGTTCCCATCGTGTTGAAGAATCCATTAAGACCGAGGGCATTCTTGATATATTAGAAGAGGCAGGTTTTGAGCTCCGTGAGCCTGGTTGTTCAGCTTGCTTGGCCATGAACGATGATAAAATACCTGCTGGAAAATATGCAGTGAGTACTTCCAACAGGAACTTTGAAGGAAGACAGGGTCCAGGCTCGCGTACACTTCTGGCAAGCCCACTTGTAGCCGCTGCTGCGGCCGTAACAGGTAAAGTGACCGACCCAAGGGAGTTGATGCAAATTGAAGTGGTCTAACTTCTAAAATCTAATTTCTAGAATCTAAAAAAATGGCATACGATAAATTTAAAATACTAAAAAGTACGGCGGTTCCCCTACCCATTGAAAATGTGGATACTGACCAAATTATACCCGCACGGTTTTTAAAAGCAATCGAACGAAAAGGATTCGGGGACAATCTTTTTAGGGACTGGCGATACAACCAAGATAATACGCCCAAGGAGAATTTTGTGCTGAACAATCCAATTTACAGTGGCAAAATACTGGTCGGTGGTAAAAATTTTGGTTCAGGCTCTTCCAGGGAACATGCGGCTTGGGCCGTGTACGATTATGGCTTTAGATGTGTGGTATCCAGTTTTTTTGCCGATATTTTCAGGAATAACTGCTTAAACATCGGTGTGCTTCCCGTTCAAGTCAGTGCAGGCTTTCTGGACAAAATTTTTAAGGCGATAGAGAAGAATCCCAATACTGAATTGGAAATAGACCTTCCGTTACAGAAAATCACTATTCTAGAATCAAAGGAGAATGAAAATTTTGTTATAAATGATTACAAAAAACAGAATATGCTCAATGGTTTTGATGATATCGATTATCTGTTGAATATCAAAAAAGATATTGAAGTTTTTGCGGAAAACACTCCGTTGTAGCAATACTTTTGATATAGAACATTCCCAATAATGAAAAAACGCTTTGTTGAAATCATGGACACCACACTCAGGGATGGTGAACAGACTTCTGGAATATCTTTTTCTGCTTCTGAAAAGCTGACACTAGCTAAACTTTTATTGGAAGAACTTCAGGTAGACCGCATAGAAGTTGCATCTGCACGGGTTTCGGATGGAGAATTTAATGCGGTAAAGCATATTACGGAATGGGCAAAATCGGAAGGATACCTTTCCAAGGTTGAAGTATTGACATTCGTGGATAAAGGCGTTTCGCTCGATTGGATGAAAGAGGCAGGTGCGAAAGTTCAAAATTTATTGACTAAGGGATCCCTAAATCATCTTACACATCAACTAAAAAAGACCCCTGAACAACATTTTAAGGATATTGAAGAAGTAATCGTCAAGGCATCGACTTCAGGAATTGCAACTAATGTGTATTTGGAGGACTGGAGCAACGGAATGAGAAATTCTCCTGAATATGTGTTTCAATTTTTGGATTTTCTTACAAAGCAGCCTATAAAACGTATTTTGTTACCCGATACTTTGGGTATTCTCACCTATAAAGAAACTGCTGATTTTCTTCATCAAATTATATCTAGATATCCTAACATTCATTTTGATTTTCATGGCCATAATGATTATGATTTGAGCGTTGCCAACGTAATGGAGGCACTAAAGGCAGGGTGTCATGGATTGCATTTAACAGTAAATGGTATGGGGGAACGTGCAGGTAATGCTCCTCTTGCAAGTGTAGTTGCCGTTATCAATGATTTTGTTCCAGAAGTATCCATTGGAGTAAAAGAATCGTCTCTTTACAAAGTGAGTAAACTTGTTTCAGCATTTACAGGTTTCGGCATTCCGGACAACAAACCCATCGTTGGGGATAATGTTTTTACGCAAACTGCTGGAATACATGCAGATGGAGACAGTAAAAATAATCTTTACTTTAATGATTTACTTCCTGAACGTTTTGGCAGAAAGCGCAAATATGCTTTGGGGAAAACATCTGGAAAAGCAAATATCCAGAAGAATCTTCAAGAACTCGGTTTGACCTTGAACGACGAAGAACTGAAAAAAGTAACGGAACGAATCATAGCGCTTGGTGACAAAAAAGAGCGTGTAACCAAAGATGATCTGCCCTATATAATTTCCGATGTTTTAAACAGTGAATTACATCAACAGCGGGTGTTTGTAAAATCATATGTGCTTACCCATTCCAAGGGACTTAAGCCCTCCACTACCCTTGCTATCGAAATAGATGGAAATTTATATGAAGAAAACGCACAAGGTGATGGACAGTTTGATGCTTTCATCAATGCACTTCAAAAAGTATATCAAAAAGAGGGGATAGCTTTACCCAAATTGGTAGATTATGCCGTTAGGATACCGCCAGGGAGTACATCTGACGCACTTTGCGAAACTATAATAACGTGGCAGACAAAAAAGGATAACTTTACAACCCGTGGGTTGGATTCAGATCAAACGGTGTCTGCAATAAAGGCCACGGAAAAAATGCTGAATTTGATTTAGAAAATAGATATGAGAATTTAGATAAGTGACAAAAAATAATAGGTTTTAGTTTTTAAAAACTGCTTATTCCTATACGACTAGATTAGCATGTATCTATAAACAAAAAGCCGAAAAAAGTATGAGTTAGGGTTATAAAAAATGATAACCAACAAAGCTCGTGCTGAGCAAAGTCGAAGCAAACAACACATATGCTGAACGCAGCCAAAGCAAATAATGAACAAGAAAAATAATGAAACTAAACATAGCCTTATTGGCAGGAGACGGAATTGGACCTGAAGTTATCGACCAAGCCGTAAAAGTATCGGATGCGGTTGCCGCAAAATTCAATCATGAAATCAATTGGGTTTCAGCATTAACGGGTGCCGCGGCCATTGATGCCGTTGGAGAACCATACCCAGATGAAACCCACCAAGCATGTATGGCAGCGGATGCCGTTCTATTTGGTGCCATTGGACATCCTCGCTTTGATAATGATCCTTCTGCAAAAGTACGACCTGAGCAAGGCTTGCTCAAAATGCGACAGGAATTGGGATTGTTCGCCAATGTACGCCCTACATTTACATTTCCATCGTTAATCGATAATTCTCCTCTTAAAAAAGAACGTATTGAAGGTACCGATTTGGTCTTTTTACGTGAATTGACCGGCGGCATATATTTTGGAAAAAGAGGTCGCGAAGATAATGGAGAAACTGCTTTCGATACTTGCACCTACACTCGTAACGAGGTGAAACGCTTGGCAAAAAAAGGATTTGAAATGGCCATGCAACGCTCCAAAAAACTATGTTGTGTGGATAAAGCCAACGTACTGGAAACCTCACGACTGTGGCGAGAAACAGTACAAGCCATGGAAAAAGAGTATCCAGAAGTGGAAGTTTCGTACGAATTTGTAGATGCTGTGGCCATGCGCCTTGTCCAATGGCCCAACTCCTACGATGTCCTGATTACGGAAAACCTCTTTGGTGATATTCTTACGGACGAAGCTTCGGTAATTTCTGGGTCTATGGGATTGATGCCGTCAGCTTCGTTAGGAGAACAGACTTCGTTGTTTGAACCCATCCATGGTTCTTACCCACAGGCTGCCGGAAAAGATATTGCAAATCCCTTGGCTACTGTCCTCTCAGCGGCCATGATGTTTGAAACCGCATTTAACTTAAATAAAGAAGCAGAGGCAATTAAAGCAGTAGTCAACAAATCGTTGGCAGAAGGTATCGTTACCGAAGATTTGGCCAATGGCAGAAAGGCTTACAAAACAAGTGAAGTTGGCGATTGGTTGGTTGAGAATTTGTAATTACGCTAGATTGGGTTATTCGCTAGTAATGCATGTTTCAGTATACACCGTTTCAACAATCTTATATAAGTCCGGTATCACCGTTCGAGCTAATTTTGAATTGCCATTGAGCAATACACAAATGCCCAAATCATTTTCGGGATATAGTGCAATTTCATTTCTGTAATCGTTTACGCTCCCCCCGTGATGCCAAACAGTCTTTATCTGCGGAGAATCATCCTTTTTGAAGGTATGTATGCGCCAACCAAAGCCATAATGCGATTCTATATGGTTTGGCCAGCGTTGGTAATATTTGTTATTGTTCCCTAACTTTATGAAGGGTTTAAAAACCGTTTGGATTGATGCTGGCTCTAGCACATCTGGATTATGCCCTAATAAAAAGCGCATCCATTTGGCCATATCCAAGGCGCTGGCATTGATCCCGCCCGCAACAATAGCATTATAGTATCTATTTTTTAGGGGTAAACTTTTCCAACCGGTTTTTTTTCTGGTATGGGGCAAAGCTACATTATTACTATTGAGCAAGGTATTGTGGTCCATAGAAACGGTTGACATACCCAAAGGACTAAAAAATCTTTTTTGCAACAGGGTCTGGACATCGTTACCGGTAACTTTATAGATTATTTCTTGACTCAGTGCGAACATAGCATTTTGGTAACTGTACATTGTACCGGGTTCGGCAATTGGTGTTACTTCATTGAAGCGTTTGGCAATATTTGCTACGGATACTCCGGCTTCAACTAAATTGGTAAAGCTATGGTAGGGCGTCCCTGAGGTATGGGATAAAATATGGGAAAGTGTTACCTTTTGGGTATTAAGGCTGTCCCCAAATTTAAATTCAGGGATATAATCCAAAACCTTGTCATTGAAACCTAACTCACCTTCAAATTGTAGGCTTGCCGCCAATATACCTGCAAACCCCTTGGACAAAGAACCCAGTCTGAAAATTGTTTTCCCGTCTACATTAGCTTTACCATTGATATTCCGTTTTCCAAAGCCATCAGAAAACAGAATGGAATCACCGTGCACTATACTAACACCAGCCCCTACTATTTCTCCCGAAACAATAGCTTCTTTGAAATATTCTTGCAGAGCAGTCTTTAATTTTTGCTGTCGCAAAAGATATATCTGTATTTCTCTCCCAGTGAAATTACTTTTTTTTGGTTCACTATTATTTTGCGTGTTACCAGTGTCGATTGTTTTGTCAACCCTACCTCCAGCACTTATAATGAAAAACATAACCAGTGCAGACACGCTAAATCCAAAAATTTTAATCCTATTCACAAGTTTAGTATGATTTGTAGCGTTTTTAATATTTTATGAGAAATACCTACAATAGTAACTTGTTAGTGGACTATTTTATTGCATTACAATAAAAACGTCCCTGAATGATAATTCTAGGAGCGTTTTGGTTGTAAACTGTAAATTTACTGATTGATGATTTTTGATTCATTTGTATAAAACCCTTATTGCCGGCTTTTTGTGGTAATTCCAAAAAAACGTTTTGCAACTTTTTTAGCCTCACTGATATGGATTTCTACAAAATATAATCCGTACTTAAAAAATTGCTCACTTTAGCTTCCAGTAATTGTTCAATAGTTTCATTGTTCAACTCATTGTCCTTAAATGCCACGAAAGTCCTTATGGAGAAAGAACGCAATGCGTCATGAACACTTAAGGTAGATTGTGCAGAATCTTTCCTCCCTGTAAAAGGATAAACATCTGGACCTCGTTGACAAGAACTGTTCAAATTCACCCTACATACCAGATTGGCCAATGTGTCTATCAGCGGTGAAAGCGTATATACGTCTTTTCCGAACAAGCTTACCTGCTGACCGTAATTGGATTCCGCCATATCATCCAAAGGTTCTTCTATCTTTTTGAACGGGACAACAGGAATTATTGGGCCAAACTGCTCTTCCTTATACACGCGCATATCCTTTGTAACAGGGTACAGAACGGCGGGCCAGATATAGTTCTCGGACTGTTTCCCTCCTTTTTTATTCTTTATTTTTGCTCCCTTTGCTTTAGCATCATCCAATAGTTCTTTGATATAGGCCGGTTTTCCTGGTTCTGGCAAAGGCGTCAGTTTTACGCCATCGTCCCAAGGATTGCCAAATTTTAAAGCATCTACCTTTTCAGAAAACCGTTTTAAAAATTCCTGCTTCACATCTTCGTGGACATATACTACTTTTAAAGCAGTGCAGCGTTGTCCATTAAAGGAGAGTGTGCCAGCAATACATTCATCTACGGTAAGTTCCAAGTCCGCATCGGGCAGTATAATGGCAGGGTTTTTTGCCTCCAGACCCAATACCAAGCGTAATCTGTTGCTTTTTGGATGTTGGTCCTGTAAAGCGTTTGCGGATTTACTGTTACCTATGAGTGCCAAAACATCAACTTTTCCTGTTTTCATAATTGGAGCCGCAACTACCCTTCCCCTGCCAAAAATTATGTTTACCACACCTTTTGGAAAACTACTTTGGAAGGCTTCCAGTAAGTGGGTAATCAATAACACTCCATGCTTTGCTGGCTTAAAAATAGTTGTGTTGCCCATTATGATAGCTGGAATTAAAAGCGCAAAGGTTTCGTTCAAGGGATAATTGTAAGGCCCCAGACAAAGAACAATTCCCAAAGGACCCCTACGGATATGCGCATAAACTCCATCATTCTTTTGGAACTTTGCGGAATCTCGGTCCAGTTGTTTGTAATCTTCCAGAGTATCGTAGATATATTCCACCGTACGATCGAATTCTTTATAGGAATCAGGCAATGATTTACCAATTTCCCACATTAAAAGCTTTACGACTTCTTCCCTTTTTCGCTCCATTTTCTTCACAAAGGAAGCTATACATTCAATACGGTCTTTTACCTTCATGGTTGGCCAGACACCTTGACCTTTTCCAAAAGCTGTAACTGCGGCATTCAATGCTTCTGAGGCTTCTTTTTCACCCATATCAGGAATACTGCCCAAAACGGTATGTCTATAATCTTTTGTAGAAGAAATTGTTGAAATGACTTCGGTAACATTTCCCTTCCACTCTTTGAGATCCCCATTGACCAGATAATGCCTCTGATGGATTTGTTCCGTAATTTGGAAATTCTCAGGTATTTCTTTCGTATTCTGCATTGTTATATGCGTTTTAATTAAAGTCTGAATAATTTATTAAAAAAAGCTAGACCAAATACTGGAAAAGATCAGGCTTATCGTTCAAATAATCCCCAAAAAAATTATTCGTTTTCATTCGCTCGATCAATGGTTTTAAATCCGCCGAAGATTTCAATTCAATACCGACAACTGCGGGCGCGTTCTCCCTACTTGATTTTTTTGAGTATTCGAAATGTGTGATATCATCGTCCGGACCCAAAATATCGGCCACAAACTCTTTGAGTGCACCAGGTCTTTGCGGAAAACGAATTATAAAATAGTGTTTTAGGTTACTATATAGCAACGCCCTTTCCTTGATTTCCGCCGTACGCGTAATGTCATTGTTACTGCCTCCAATTATGCAAACTATATTTTTTCCACTTATTTCATCCCTAAAATCATCTAATGCCGCAACGGTCAATGCTGCTGCAGGTTCCACCACAATGGCATCCCTATTGTACAAATCCAAAATGGTTTGGCAAACTTTGCCTTCTGGAATAGTTATCATTTTATAAAGATGATCTTTACAAATTGAAAAGGTATATTCCCCAACTTTTTGTACCGCAGCACCATCTACAAACTTATCTATTGTGCGCAGTTTAACGATAGCGCCCTTCTCAATGGACTTTTTCATAGATGGCGCACCAGCTGGTTCAACACCAATAATTTTTGTCTGCGGGGACAGGGCTTTAAAAATTCCACATAACCCTGAAGCCAGACCTCCACCTCCAACCGCTACAAAAACATAATCTATGGGTTTGTCCGACTGATTTATGAGTTCTAGCCCTACAGTGGCCTGCCCTTCAATTGTTTTTGGGTCATCAAAGGGATGTACAAACGTTTTGCCCTCAGCACTACAATTATCCCTCGCCATTTTATTGGCATCGTCAAAGGTATCACCCGTCAGAATTATTTCAATCCATTCTTTACCGAACATCTTAGTTTGTTCAATTTTCTGTTTGGGCGTGACTGTAGGCATATAGATTGTACCCTTTACTCCAAGATGATTGCAGGCAAATGCCACTCCTTGGGCATGGTTTCCCGCACTGGCGCAAACTACTCCCTTTTTCAATTGCTCTTCGGTAAGCGAGCTTATCTTATTGAACGCTCCACGAATTTTATAACTCCGTACCCTGTGCAGGTCTTCCCTTTTTAAAAAGATTGAAGCATCAAATTCTGAAGAATACCGAATACTTTCCATCAGGGGAGTTTCCGTAGCTACCTTTCTAATTGTTTCAGCAGCTTTTTGGATATCTTCTACTTTAGGAAAATAAGTGCTTATGACATTCTTCATTAAATCGTTCGATTTTTACATTGTGTGCACCTCTCTTTTGAAAGGATATGGGTGTACTAAATCGGTTTCATTGCGGTCATTGATTCCCGTAATCTGGTTCCGACTATTTCCACTGGGTGCCCCCTTAATGCTTTATTGACCGCGATGAGCTTACCATTGTCTACGCCGTTATCTTCTCCTTCGCCGTAATGCTTTCCAATGACATCGGTATCGATATTCTTCATAAAATTGTCTAGAAGCGGTTTACAAGCATGGTCGAACAGGTAGCAGCCATATTCAGCCGTGTCCGAAATGACTCGGTTCATTTCAAAAAGCTTTTTTCTGGCGATGGTGTTTGCGATTAATGGGGTTTCGTGCAAAGACTCATAATACGCGGATTCATCAATAATTCCAGATTCCGTCATGGTTTCAAAGGCCAATTCAACTCCAGATTTCACAAAGGCAACCATCAATACGCCATTGTTATAGTATTCCTGTTCTGAAATAGTATCGTCTCCCGCGGGAGTTTTTTCAAAAGCGGTTTCTCCTGTTTCTGCTCTCCATTTCAATAAATTTTTGTCATCGTTCGCCCAATCTTCCATCATGGTTTTGGAAAAATGACCGCTCATAATATCATCCATATGCTTTTGGAACAACGGACGCATGATTTCTTTTAATTCTTCGGCCAAATCAAATGCTCTTATTTTAGCTGGATTGGATAATCTGTCCATCATGTTGGTGATCCCACCCAGTTTTAGTCCTTCGGTAATGGTTTCCCATCCGTATTGGACCAATCTTGAAGCATAACCCGCATCAATCCCTTTTTCCAACATTTTATTGAAGGATAGGATAGAACCTGTTTGCAATAATCCACAGAGAATGGTCTGTTCTCCCATCAAGTCCGATTTGACCTCCGCAACAAAAGAAGACTCCAGTACTCCCGCTTTGTGCCCACCAGTACCTGCAGCATAAGCCTTGGCCTGAGCAAGACCTTTACCTTGCGGGTCGTTCTCTGGATGCACGGCTATCAAGGTTGGCACGCCAAATCCTCTTTTATACTCTTCACGTACCTCCGAACCTGGGCTTTTAGGGGCTACCATGATTACGGTCAAATCTTCCCTTATCTGCATTCCTTCTTCTACAATATTGAAACCGTGTGAATATGAAAGCGTTGCGCCTTTTTTCATAAGCGGCATAACGGTACTTACAACGCTTGTATGTTGTTTGTCCGGGGTAAGATTTATGACCAAATCTGCACTCGGAATCAATTCTTCATAAGTACCTACGGTAAAATTGTTCTCTTTGGCATTTTTATAGGATTGCCTTTTTTCTTTTATAGCAGCATCCCGTAGTGCGTATGAAATATCCAATCCTGAATCCCGCATGTTCAAGCCTTGGTTAAGGCCTTGGGCCCCGCAGCCTACAATTACGATTTTCTTTCCTTTTAAAACGCTTACGCCATCTGCAAATTCACCATTTTCCATAAATCTACATTTCCCCAACTGTGTTAATTTATCCCGAAGCGAAAGTGTGTTAAAGTAATTTGTCATTTTATTTTTTTGGTTTAGTTTATTATTGATTTTGAAATTCTTGTAAAAGATTGGTAATGGGCATTTCAGCTTTACTTACCGCTATCCTGCCAGATCTAACAAATTGCATAATACCGTAAGGTTCAAGAGCATCGTGCATTTCATCTATTTCGTTTCTTCTGCCTGTTTTGGAAATAACGAAAAAGTCCCTAGCAACAGTCACAATTTGAGAATTGCTCTCTTTTATAATATTTTGGATTTGTCTTTCATCAAAAAGTAAATCCGATTTTATTTTGAACAATGCGGATTCTTGATAAATGGTTTCATCATCTATATGGTAATAGGCTTTGATGACTTCGACCTGTTTTTCAATTTGCCCAACAATCTTTCTCGTCCATTCTTCTGTAGTAAAAACTACAATCGTAAATTTTGAAACACCTTCGATTTCTGATTTTGAAACATTTAAACCTTCTATATTAATGTGACGCTTTAAGAATATTCCTGATATTCTATTGAGAAGACCAACATTATTTTCTGAATAAACCGATATGGTATACCATTGCTTTTCCATGTTTTGTAATCGTAATTATTGTCAATTATTTTAGTCTGATATCAGATACAGATGCCCCCGAAGGAATCATAGGGAATACATTATCTTCTTTTTCGACCTTTACTTCTAAAAAGTAGGGGTCTTTGGAAGCTATCATTTCTTCAACTGCATCTTTAAGTGCTGCCCGTTCTGATACCCTATTTGATTTAATATGATAGCCCTCCGCAATTTTTACAAAGTCAGGATTTACCATTACTGTTGAAGCATATCTGCTCTCAAAAAAAAGTTCTTGCCACTGGCGTACCATACCCAAGTGGTCATTGTTTAGAACAACGATTTTTACGGGCACATTATGTTGAAAAATGACACCAAGTTCCTGAATTGTCATTTGATAGCCCCCATCTCCGATTATGGCCACGACTTCACGGTCCATAGCCCCCATTTTTGCCCCTATTGCTGCTGGCAATGCAAAACCCATTGTTCCCAATCCACCAGAAGTAATGTTGCTCTTGGATTGTTTGAACTTGGCATATCTGCAAGCAACCATCTGGTGCTGCCCCACATCGGTTACGATGACCGCTTTATTTTCTGATGCGATATTGATTTGTTCGATTACCTCGCCCATGGTAAGTCCTTCCTTAGAAGGTGTTATATCGTTCTTAATGACGGTATCATATTCAATTTGATATTTTTTATCGAACTCCGCTTTCCATGTTGCATGGTCGTTTTCTTTGATCATGGGCAGTAACAAATTCAAAGTTTGCTTGGCATTGCCCAATACAGCCACGTGAGCTTTTACATTTTTATTAATTTCCGCAGGGTCAATTTCAAAATGAACAACTTTTGCTTGCTTGGCATAGGTATCCAAACTGCCCGTGACCCTATCGTCAAAACGCATACCTATAGCTACCAGCACATCGCATTCGTTTGTCAGCACGTTTGGTCCATAATTTCCATGCATGCCTACCATACCCACATTTAACGGATGATCTGTAGGTATTGCAGATTCACCCATAATGGTCCATGCTGCAGGAATACCAGCTTTCTCGATCAGTTTTTTCAATTCGGCTTCTGCCTCTCCCAAAATAATACCTTGACCCCAGACAATGTAGGGTTTTTTAGCATCATTGATAAGTTTTGCAGCTGCTTCTATCGATTTTAAATCTGGTTTGGGATAAGGTTTATAGCTTCGCACTCCAGTACATTTTTCATAGACAAAATCCAACTCATCAAACTGCGCGTTCTTTGTAATGTCTATCAAAACCGGACCTGGCCTTCCAGACTTGGCAATATAAAATGCTTTTGCCATTATTTTGGGTATCTCACTGGCTCTGGTAATTTGATAGTTCCATTTTGTAACAGGAGTTGAAATTCCTACAATATCGGTTTCTTGAAAGGCATCAGATCCAAGCAGGTGCCTAGCAACTTGACCTGTTATGCATACAATTGGAGTCGAATCAATCTGGGCGTCTGCCAATCCAGTTACCAAATTGGTAGCTCCTGGCCCAGAAGTGGCCATGGCCACCCCTACTTTTCCACTGACCCTCGCATAGCCCTGTGCAGCATGTGTAGCACCTTGCTCGTGTCTTGCCAATATATGCGTTAGTTTATCTTGGAATTTATAAAGTTCATCGTAAACAGGCATAATTGCTCCTCCTGGATATCCGTAGATCAAGTCTACCCCTTCTTCCAATAAACAATGGATTATAGCTTCGGCCCCACTTATTTTTATAGTGGAATTATTTTTATGTTTTTTCTTTAGTGCTTTTACTGTTTCCATAAGCCTCTCCCCCGACCCCTTCAATCAAAAAGAAAGTTGGTCGGTATTTTAGATTAATATTAGTTCCTATATTTCATCTGTCACACAACCCAATGAAGCCGATGAAACGGTTCTTGCATACTTGTACAAACTTCCCTTTTTCACTTTTAAAGGAGGTTGAATCCAATTTTCTTTTCTAATGGCCAATTCTTCATCTGATATGTTTACCGAAATACTATTTTTTTCCGCATCAATAGTTATGATATCGCCATTTTCAACTAGTGCTATTGTACCACCATCCTGTGCTTCTGGAGCTATGTGACCCACGACAAAGCCATGGGTGCCACCGGAAAATCTCCCATCTGTTATCAAAGCAACATTCTTTCCTAGACCTACGCCCATAATAGCTGCGGTCGGTTTTAGCATTTCTGGCATTCCAGGTCCTCCTTTTGGTCCTTCGTAACGAATGACAACCACATCTCCTTTATTGACCAATCCATCGCGAATACCGTCATTGGCCTCAAACTCACCTTCAAATACCTTTGCGGGTCCTGAAAAGTGAAGTCCTTCTTTGCCTGTGATTTTTGCTACAGCGCCTTCCTTGGCCAAATTCCCATAGAGTATTCTAAGATGCCCTGTTTCTTTAATAGGATTATCTAGATTCTTCATGACTTCTTGTCCTTCGGTCAAGTCCGGTACATCTGCTAGATTCTCGGCTATGGTCTTGCCTGTTACGGTAAGGCAATCTCCGTGTAGCATATTATGCTTTAGCATAAATTTCATTACAGCGGGTACACCCCCAACCTGATGCAAATCCTCCATTAGATATTTTCCGCTGGGTTTTAAATCAGCTAAAAATGGTGTGGTATCGCTGATCTGTTGAAAATCCTCCAATCCAAAATCAATTTCGGCCGCTTTGGCAATTGCCAAAAAGTGAAGTACTGCATTAGTGGAACCTCCTAAAATCGTTATCAACCGTACCGCATTTTCCAAAGATTTTTTTGAAATGATATCACTCGGTTTGATATCTTTTTCCAATAAATGTTTTAGTGCTTTTCCCGAATCGATACAATCCTGTTTTTTTCTATCGCCCGTAGCTGGGTTCGATGAATTATAGGGCAATGCCATTCCTAGTGCTTCAATAGCAGAGGCCATTGTATTTGCCGTATACATTCCTCCACATGCTCCCGCTCCGGGACACGCGTTCTGGATAACACTTTTATATTCCGCTTCATCAATGGAACCGGCAACTTTTTGGCCCCAAGCCTCAAAAGCCGATACCACATCCAGTTTTTTATCTTTTAAACATCCTGAAGCGATGGTTCCGCCATAAACCAAAATTGAAGGTCTATTTAATCGAATCATTGCCATAAGTGCTCCCGGCATGTTCTTATCACATCCAACAACAGTGGCCAGGCCATCATAATTCATCGCCTGTACTACGGTTTCCATGGAATCCGCAATGATATCCCGTGAAGGAAGTGAATAGCGCATACCGTAAGTTCCCATTGAAATACCGTCGCTGACCCCTATAGTATTAAAAATCAACCCTACTAGATTTCCTTTTTGTGTTCCTTCTTTAACGTAAGTGGAGAGTTCATTTAAATGCATGTTACAGGGATTGCCTTCATATCCTGTACTCCCAATTCCGACAAACGGTTTTTTAAGGTCTTCTTCCGTTAATCCAATAGCATACAACATAGCCTGTGCTGCTGGTTGTGTGGGGTCTTGGGTGACATTTTTACTGTATTTGTTCAATTCCATTAAAGTATTTCTTTCAAATCTGGATTTTCGTTGAATTTACTCCTATATTCAAAGATAGATGTTTCAAAAACCCAATAATTTTAACAGTATTCAGGGTTGTAAATCCATCTAAAATAAAAAATAGTTAACTAATTGTTTTTCATTGAATTAATTCAATTTGAAATCCTATATTCAATCATTTTATTAACTATAAAAAAGGCCTGTATCAAAAGAAATACAGTCTTTTTAATCGCTGGTGAAATTAATCGTTCCAGGGTTGAAACAATAATCACAACACCATTTATTTGTGCTTTTGTAATCATTTTTAAAAAAAAGTGGTATAAAAACCTTGTTTGGGTATCTTTAGCCACATGGAAAAATCAGTTACCCAAGCCATAAATTACCGTCGTTCTGTACGCATATTCAAAAGTGATGTTGAATTGGATTCCGAGAAGGTAAAACATTGTATTGAAAACGCGGTTTTAGCACCTACTAGCAGCAATCTACAATTATGGGAGTTTTATCATATAATAGATAAAAATACTCTAGAACAAATGACCAGGGCTTGTTTAGGACAAAATGCTGCAAAAACTGCCAAGCAAATGGTCGTTGTGGTGGCGAGAAAGGATTTATGGCGTATCAGGGCAAAAGCCAATCTTGATTTTTTGAAATCCGTCTATGGCGATAAACCCAAAGAGGAATACTCAGGCAGGGAAAAGTTTGCACTGAACTATTACAAAAAACTTATTCCGACCGTATATTTTGATTTTTTGGGGATATTGGGATGGCTCAAATATGTAATTTTTCAGTTAGTTGGGCTTTTCAAACCAACCTACCGACAGGTTCGAAAATCTGATATGCGCATTGTTGCTCACAAGAGTGCTGGTTTGGCCGCACAGAATTTTATGATAAGTATGGCCGCTTTTGGTTATGATACATGTCCTATGGAAGGAAGTGATACTTTGATGGTGAAACGCATTCTTGGTTTGCCAAGTGGGGCTGAAATCAATATGGTGATAGGTTGTGGGGTCAAGGAAGAAAAAGGAGTGTACGGACCACGATTTAGAGTCCCATTTGAAACTGTTTACAAGAAGATTTGAACTAAATCAATTTAAAGGAAATCGTGTCCCTATATCTTTTTTGCGCGAGTATGGAGATGGATGTATTCGATATTTGTAAAATTCTTGGATATCCGCCAGTAGTTTGCCCATCTTTCATCAAAATTATGATTCTACCTGCAGGGGTAAGCTGAACTGTGCCAGGCAAGGTTCCAGAAGTCAACATGGAATGTTTGTGTTTTCCTATCAACTCTTTAATCTGATATGCCATTCTATTGTTCTCTTTGGAAATTGTGAAGGTTTTTTTGAACAAGCTTGCCAATTGATTTACAGACAGGATAGAGAACTCAGGTCCTTTATAAACTTCAAGGCTTCTTAAATCAAAATTACCTTCAGTCTTTATCTCTGAAATAGTTGGTTTAAAATCAGGAGTCTCTTTATAAGGAATTTCATCCCAATCTTGAACTGAAGCTTTTTGTGTTACTGGAAAATACTGGGAACGACTGCCCAAAACCTTCTCTGTTTGAAAACCATCTTTAATTGCAAGGTAACTTCTAAAACCGTTTTTTAATTTTCCGCAAGAAAGTATATCCCCTTCAGAGACCTTGATTACTCGATAGTTTTCCAAGGTTTTACCATTTAAGGTTGAAGATAGATCTGCACCTGACAAGCAGATGTAGGTAGGGGATTCGAATTCCAATTCGGGACCGGTCATGGTAATCTCCAAAACCGCCGCATCCAAATCATTATTTAAAAGCATGTTTGCCTTTCTAACCGCTGCATTGTCCATAAATCCGGACACGGGAACACCGATATTACGGTACCCAAATCGCCCCAGGTCTTGTATACTTGTAAAAAAGCCTGCTTTTAGAACTTTAAGCATTCAATTGAACATTTTCTGGTTTGTATATCCCAACTTCGCCTTCAATTTTATGTAAATCGTATTCAGCTTTGGATATTTTATGAAACATAATCTTATCGCCAACATTGACAAAGCATGGTTTTTCCAAATTAGGATTGAAAATTGGAATGGGACATCTGCCGATAATATTCCAGCCACCTGGTGAATTCTGTGGATAAATCCCCGTCTGTTTGGCCGCGAGCCCTACCGATCCTTTGGCCACACGAAGCCTGGGCTCTTTTCTTCTTGGTATTTCCAGAGCTTTTGGCAAACCTCCCAAATACATAAATCCTGGTAAAAAGCCAATACCATATACCCTATATTCAAATGATGTATGCATCTGAATAATTTCTTCAACTGATAGGCCCAGTCTTCTGGAAGCATCATCAAGGTCTATACCGAATGCTTTATCATAGCAGACAGGAATACGCCACAAGTACTCTTTCCTTTTGATTTTTTTTGCTTTTTGCTCCAAATAACAGTCCGCTATCAGTTTTTTGATTTTGATAAAATCAATCTGTCCTTGGTTATTGACTATGGTCAGCGAATTATATGCTGCCGAAATTTCCCAGTCTTCCATGTTTAGGCGCTGAAAAGCATCAATAAAATTAAGAATATCTTGTAAAATGTCATCTTCTACCTTAATGGGCCATTCCACTAAGACCGCGCTTTGACCAAATGGTTTGATGCTGATAGGGTAACTTTTCACTTTTGTAATTGCACCTTTTTAAAAGGTAATTCCTTTGAAAGATACATCAATATTTCCAATGCGGTCTGAGTATCGCTGTGTACGCAAATAGTATCAGCCATTATCTGAACAATTTTACCATGAATTGTAAATAATCTATGTTCTTTTATAATTGGCAAGATATGTTCAAGAACCTTTTCGGGTTTTTCTATTAGCGCATTTTTGGATTTTCTTGAAACTAAGCTTAAATCATCATTATAGTTTCTGTCACCAAATGCTTCGTACTTAATTTTTAACCCCTTTTTAATGGCAATATTCGCTATTTTAGATCCAAAAGGAACATATAAGAAAACACCGTTATTGTATTCTGATACCGCTTCAAGATAAATTTCTGCAAGAGATTCGTCTTTTGCGGTTTGATTGTATAATGCCCCATGGGCCTTGATATGGTGCAATGGTACATCTTCATTCCGGATCACTCGGCTGAAAGTATTAAGTTGGTCAACTATACTTTGTTTTAGTTCCGACGCTGAAATCTTCATTATTTTACGTCCAAAATTTGGCTTATCAGGATATGAAGGATGTGCACCTACTCTTATTTTATGGAGTTTTGACAACCTAACGATTTCTGTCATACTTTTTATATCGCCAGCGTGTCCGCCACAAGCAATATTGCACGAACTTATGAAAGGGAAAAGTGCTTCTTCGTTCCCAATTCCTTCACCAACATCACAGTTGATGTCTATGGTCCAACTTTTCATCTATAACGATTCTATAACTTTTAAAATACTCTTTGCTCCCAAGAAAATCGAAAAACCTACAATCGTAAATCCCAATACATTTTGAACAATGGTATTTTTATGATTTCCCATGACTGTTTTTTTATTTACGATCCACAGAAGTAATATAGCCATTATTGGCAGTAAGATTCCATTGGCAATCTGGGCAAACTGGATTATCTGGATGGGTTTTATATTAAACGATAAAGAAATAATCCCCAACAGTAATACCGTGGACCAAACCCATTTAAATTTTTTGTTTTCCATTCCCCCATTCCAGCCAAAACAGCTACCGGCAACAAATGCGGCTGCCAAGGGTGCAGTAATAGCAGAGGTTATTCCAGCTGCCAGTAGTCCTATTCCCATAAAATAAATTGCTGTTTTTCCAAATAGGGGCTCAAGGCCTTTGGCCATATCCATTACATTGGTTACCTCTATTATGGGAGCCGCAGAAGCAGTGATTACTATTGCAATGGAAACTATTCCACCAACGGCAATGGAAATGATCGTATCCCATCTTACCTTTTTTAATTCGCTTTTGGATTTCCATTTTTCCTTTGCCAAGGATGCATGTAAAAAAAGGTTATAGGGCACAACTGTAGTGCCTACAAGTGCAATCACGGTCAATAGACTATTTTCAGGTAGTGAAGGAAGAAACATTCCCTTTGCAATCGATATAACTGATGGTTTGGTCATAGCTGCACTTATCAAAAAACAAATTCCCATTATGGCCACCAAACCGACAAAGACTTTCTCCAAGGTCTTATAACTACTGAACCATAAAAGAAAAAAGGCCGAACCCCCTATCAAAAAAGGATATAAAAAGGATAATTCTTGTCCAAAAATACCCTCTAGGCCCAAGGTAGCCCCTCCAATATTACCCCCTTCATAAGCAGCGTTGCCGACAAGAATTGCACTCAATACTATACCTATAATAAAATTCCGGAACCACTTGACCTTCAACTCACGCTTTATTACAGCTACAAGACCGTTTTGGGCAACGACCCCAATCCTACCCGCCATTTCTTGCAGTACCATAGTGGCCAATATGGACAAAAGTACCGCCCAGATGAGTGTATACCCAAAACGTACTCCTGCAATTGTGCAGATCGTAATTGTGCCTGGTCCTACAAAGGCAGCTGCTACCAAAACACCCGGGCCTATTTTCTTAAACATACTTGGTGATAATTCTTGGTATCCGAAGTTAAGAGGTTTTATCCTGAACCATGCATTTCATCCAAAAAAGTGTATTTCGTCTAAAAGTGGTATGTTATACATCGAAATTTTATACGAATTCGAAAATGGAAAAGTTATAATAGTCCCAAATCTTGTAAAAGAAAGTAAAACTTAACCTAAACAAATGACATGCAAAGATTGTGATAAAAACATCGGGTACGTACAGCACAAAGAATCAATGGATTCCTTGGGCGTAGAGCTTTGCGAAAGACATACCCGACTTATCAAGAAAATAATTCTCAATAATAACACACCTTTAGAAGCCATTCAATTGTTCTATGCCCTAAAAGAAGCAGGTGCAAATCCAATGCTTGAATGGTGGGATGGAAAGAAATCAGTTGATGTCGCAATTTCCAGGGTCAAGCTCAATATAAATATTGACAGAGATTATAAAATGATTACCCACGAACAGGCAATCAAAGACCTGGAAGAGGCAATGCATTCCTTCAAGGATGGCTTTACCACCATTAAGATACCCCACTTGGCCGTAAAGTACTATATAGAAGAAACTGTGCAAAATATTCTGGGTATTATTTCTGGGTTAAAGGCGAATATTAAGGTCGTCTAATCCGAGATTCAAAAGTACTGCCCTTTATAAATCAATGAGGAACTTTATGTGATTTTCCCTTTTTGCAGGATAGACTATGTAGAACACTTTTTTTTTAACAGCGACTCGATAATTATTTATGTAACCGACAACCGGGATTTTTAATGCTATGAGGTCTGTTTTTATAATTTAGGTCTTTTCCTCGTGAATACTTTATAGGCCTGCCTTGTGATTGTTTACTTTTTCGTAACTTTTGAAAGTAAATCATCAACCATGAAAAATATAGATAGAAGACATTGGCTAAAAACCGTGGGATTATCCAGCGGTTTTGCTTTTTTGGGAGGAATTGATGCCATTGCGGGCAACCTTGAGGCCAGACCATTCAAACTTGATGGTATTGTCAAACTCAATTCCAATGAAAACCCTTTCGGCCCTTCAGAAAAAGTTAGGGCAGCTATTACCCAATCGTTTGATATTGCCTGTAGATATCCCTCCATAGTTTTTTCAGAATTGGTCGAGATGATTGCAGAAAAGGAAGGTGTTACCAAAAATCATATCGTCGTAACGGGCGGCTCAACGGAAGGGCTAAAAGCTACAGGGCTTGCTTATAGTCTAGGTGGAAAAGAGATTATTGCCGCAGACCCCACTTTTCAGGCGTTAATGCGCTATGCTGAAAATTTTGGGGCACATGTTCATCGTGTGCCCGTGGATAGTGGTATGGGACATGATTTGGATGCCATGGCCAAAAGGGTGACCAATAGGACAGGGCTTATTTTTATCTGCAACCCCAATAATCCTACGGGTACTTTGTTGGATAAATCCAAATTAATGGATTTTTGTACTTCTTTTGACAATAAGTCCATGATTTTTAGTGATGAAGCGTACTACGATTTCATAACGGAACCTGACTATCCGTCTATGGTCGAGTTGGTCAAGAAAGAACGGAACATCATTGTTTCCAAAACTTTTTCAAAAGTTTACGGAATGGCAGGACTCCGAATAGGTTATCTCGTTGCCAGACCGGATATCGCTTCCCGTTTGCGGAAAAGTATCATGGCCAACACCAATGTATTGGCTATAGAAGCTGCAAAAACGGCTTTAAAAGATGATGATTTCTATAAGTTCAGTGTTCTAAAAAATAAGCAGGCCAAAGATTATTTATATAATAGTCTCACCAAAATGGGCTTGGAGTATATCCCCTCGCATACCAACTTTGTATTCTTCAAGACAGGTCGTGATATTACCGAAGTCAACGCTGCCATGAAAAAGGAGGGTGTACTTATAGGAAGGCCCTTCCCCCCTATGTACGAGTGGGCACGAATTAGTACGGGCACCATGCAAGAAATGGAGGCTTTTGTGCAGGCTTTGGGTAGGGTGATGGTTTAGCTTATTGAATCATAAAGATTAGAATGGTTAAAGGAAGAACCTATTAATATCATACCTATTTCCATATCTCCTCGAACACCCCCAACTCTAAAAACTTCAAAATCAGTATCGGGAATTTGATCTGGATTTTTTCCAACTGTTGCTGCTTCAATATTAACTCCATTTAGTGTTCCTCTGAAAGTTCCCGTCAAAAGTGTTATACCGATAAAACCTATTTGATTGAGATTTATAATTTCTCTAGAGCCTGACCCATTAGAATTAATATATTGAAATGTAGCTTGTGTTCTCAATTGTACACACCTACCCGTAATCCCAAAATTAGCTCTTAAACATTCCTCATTTGAAATAAAAGAGGTTACAATTTCAAGCATTATTCCTGAGTTATTCAAAGCATAGTTACCCCCATCGTCAGTTGGGTTGTAGCCCAATACTAAACTATTTATTCCATCTCCTTTCACACCAGTAGTTGTCCAAACTAACCCTCCTGTTCCATTCTCAATAAATTTAACACCTGTTGGATTTACCCAATTTATACTCTTAAAACCTATATCTCCAGAACCTTTAAAATATCCAATTATATCTTTATTGAACCATTCTCCATTCTGTTTAAGATTTGTAACGATTTTATTTTGTTTAGCTTGGTCTGTAGCAATTGGCAAAGTGTAGCCTTGCAAGATGGCTTCGTCCAAAATAGCTTGGTACTCCGGTTCTTTTATAGCATCAAATATTGCCTTTCTTCTAGATTCTAATAATTCATAATATCCCATTAGTAAGGCATAAAATAATATTCACTTCTATTCCCGTTGCTTCTTATAACTAAGTACATATCTATTGAAGGATTGAATGCAGCCCCATCAATTAGTGTGGCCCCAGTTACGATAGGTTGACTTACTGAATTAATTCTAATTTTTGCCCAGCCCCCAATATCACTTTGAGAAATAGTATATGATGTTGAACTATTGGCTGATAAAGCGTTTCCAATATATCCTGCATATAATACAGGTATTGCTGTTCCAGTACCAGTTTGCAAAGTTGTAAAAAGAGAAAGTGTGGACAGAGTAACTTGGTTTGCATCAAAATCTATAGGATTAGAGATAGTTATATCGTTTAGTTTTGTTTTATCCAATGGTGAAAGAAGACCTGCATTTGTTTCATCAGCAATGGGAATTGTTGTATTAGTCCCTGAACTACTTTCTATCGCTACACCTGTTGGGCTAGTAGTATTTGATAAGTTTGTGGTTCCCGAACCTCCACCATAATCGACGATATTGTTACCCGTTCCTGAAATCGTTTGAGCGTTCGTTCCTGTTTCAATATCTATATTATTAAATATAAAACTATTGATTAAAGTCCCATCAATCAAATTAACACTAGGTCCTTTAACAACTAGCCTATTATCAAATAATTTGTAATTCTCATGACTTCCCGAGCCATCAAACAACATTGCGCTAGTTCCTAATGGTTGATAAAACCTATTACTTCCTATAAAATTATTCTCTGATAAAGTTCTACTTTCAAAATCAAAAGCTGCATTAGTATCAGAACTACGAATATCATTTTCGAACATTTGGAGATTGACCATTCCCCCTCCAGTTCCACCAATTTGTAAACCTTCTTTAAAATCATTATGGTTAATAATCAAATCTGAACTAGAGTTATTAAAAACTACTCTATTATAAAATACATTATTGAATAAAACAATACTACTTACAAGTCTGAAATAAGGGAATGTACCACCAGTAGACTCAATAAAATTATCAGATAATTCTAAATCTAATCTATCTCTATGAAATCCTGTTTGGATACTTGAGTTAAGGTTATTTAATTGAATAGCCTGCTCTGGTACTTTAATTGTATTACCTTTTATTTCTAGATTTTCTACATTAATGGAAAGCATTTCAATACCAATACCAATATTATATTCAGTATATGTTTCGATATGATTGAAATTCAATTTGGCATTCATTAAAGCACCAGTTGCTTTTATTGCTATACCAAGATTATAAAACTTATTACCTTCTAGTGTTAATCCCCAACCTTCTATTCTAGCTCCAATAAAGTTTTCGGTACCATCACCATAAATAATATTATTAGAAAAGTTAGCGTTATCATTTAATCTAACAGTAGTGCTAAATGTATCTGAACGTACATCTTGCCTAAATGCAATTTGAGATGCATCATTCCCTAATCTAGCATCAAAAATATTATTATAAAACCTTACATTTTCTGATAGCGGAGCTACAAATGTGCTATTAGATGTATTTCCATGAGCACTCAGTCCTAATGTATTAAACGCTTCTATACCTCCAAGTCTAGCATCTATTATAGTACAGTTTCTAATTGTACAATTCCTACTAAAATTACCATTTGAGATTACCCCTGTGGTTTGATCTCTTTGTCTAAAAGCTTCAAAGTTAAATGCAGTAGCTGGCGAAGTACCTAAATTAATACCATCATGTTGCCCAGCATTTAAATTAGTAATATTGTGTATATCTATATTTTCTCCTGAGAGGATAGATACATTTATTCTCCGACAATTATCTACAGTAACATTCTTAATTTCACCATTTCTAGCTTGTGTACCTCCTACACCTAAAACAAAACCTGATGCGGTTACGATTATGCCGTCGCCATGCATGTCCCTAACAATACCTCCCCGACCATTAATTACAAAACCTTCAGCACCAACAGCGTAAATGCCAAATTCTCCTGAATGGTCACTTAAACCTCCAAAAAAATCAATCCCTGAGGTATCTCCATTACTCTCGTTCCAATCAAACTGTACACCAGTTTGACCATTGTCAATTGAAAAAATAGTATTTGACACATAGTTGAAAGTCGGTTCTAGCTGGGCCGTATAACCAACAACATTATTATTGAAATGATTAACTATATCCTGCGCAATCTGTGCTTCATCTGTAGCATCTGTAATTGTAACAGTAGTAAGAGTAGGGTTTTCTGCTAGTTCATAGGCAATTTCTATCTGTGTAGTACCGGGGTCTGGTAAATTAGTTATATGCTTGAAAATTTTATATCTATGCGTTAATCTAGTACCATAGAAATTTCCTCCAATTATAGACGAACCCTTAGTCTGATTTATAGAAAACAAATGTTTTCCGTAAGAAAAATCAGGGTATAATCTATAATGTACATTGCTTGTGTTATTCCTCAGCGTGAAGCCCGACGGTATTTCAATAGATCTCTCGCTAAGAACAATGTTATTTTGCTCTATAGGTTTCAACGGATCTGCTGTATAAAAATATACGTCCAAATCATCGACTACCATTTCATTGCCTCCCAATCTATGACCATCTTCTATCGACTTCTTAAATCTTTCTTTATTTGTATTTGCTATATCTCTACCTATAACATGATTCCACGCAGGAGATAAAATATTCTCATCAATCCCCCATTTATCCTTTATAAAAAAATATAAAGGTGAAGTTAATTTTCCTTCGGTAGCAGCACCCCAATTCAATTCATAATTTAAAATAGATGAATCCACCGAGCTATTACCTTCTAAAGTTATGGTGCCATTAGTTAAACCCCCACCCATATCTTTTAGGTATACACTAGTAGGTAGAGTTACCGAAGCGCCAGTTAAATTTATTGGTGATTGTATTTCCCAGATTTTATTAGCATTCGCTGGATCTGGAGACGTAAAGTCCGATGCCGAAGTTGGAATGAAAATATTGGGTCCTGCCATCTTATGATATTTGGAATTTTATTAAAATAGTAGGGTGGCTATAAAGAAATCTAATCTCAAAATATAAATGTCTAATTATACTTTCTATTTATTAAGAAATTTGATAGTTATAAAAGCATTAATTTTTGTAAGATAAATTTACCAATAAATTGTAATATTTTACTTATAATTAACATATTATTAGTATTCTATGTAAATATGGACTATTATAAAGTGACAAAAATAGTTGTTAAAGACTACCCCAACCACCCCTCCCTATCCAGACTACGGTATTGTATAGCTTCGGAGATATGATTTCCTGAAATGTCGGTTGTACCTTCTAAATCAGCGATGGTTCTGGCGACTTTTAGAATTCTATCATAAGCCCTTGCTGAAAGATTTAAACGGTCCATGGCATTTTTCAACAATGCTTTGGAGGCATCGTCCAAAATACAGAACTCCCGTATCTGTTTGGTGTTCATTTGGGCGTTATAATGTACATGTTCCAAAACTTTAAAACGTTTGGTCTGTAGCTCGCGGGCGGCGGTCACACGTTTACGAATTTCAACGCTTGGTTCCGCTTTCTTTTCTTCGGAGAGCTTTTCAAAGGGAACAGGGGTCACTTCAATATGGATGTCTATTCTATCCAACAACGGACCTGAGATTTTACCCAAATACCGCTGCATTTCTATTGGGGAAGAGGTAACAGGAGCATCCGGGTCGTTAAAGTATCCACCTGGACTTGGGTTCATACTGGCGACCAGCATAAAACTGCTGGGATAGGTCACCGTAAACCTTGCCCTTGCTATAGTGACTTCCCTGTCTTCCATGGGTTGGCGCATTACCTCGAGTACCCTCCGCTCAAACTCGGGCAATTCGTCCAAGAACAACACCCCGTTATGTGATAGGGATATCTCGCCCGGTTGCGGGTAACTTCCGCCACCTACCAAAGCGGCGCTGCTAATGGTATGATGTGGATTACGAAACGGGCGTTGGCTCATCAGCCCCATATTCTTCACTTTACCGACCACACTATGGATTTTTGTGGTTTCCAATGCCTCGTGCAAGGTCATGGGCGGTAAAATGGAAGGTAAACGTTTCGCCAACATGGTCTTCCCTGCCCCTGGTGGACCTATAAGTATAATGTTGTGTCCGCCAGCCGCCGCAATTTCCATGCACCGCTTTATACTTTCCTGGCCTTTTACATCGGAAAAGTCAAACTCGGGAAAGTTCAGGCTTTCCTGAAATTCTTTTCGGGTATCGACTTTCGTTCTTGCCAAAGGTTTTCCCTCATCAAAATAAGCAATGACCTCTTTGATGTTTTCCACTCCGTAGACTTCCAAATTTCCTACGATGGCCGCTTCTTTCGCATTTTCCTTTGGGAGAATGAATCCTTTAAACCCTTCTTCTTGGGCCTTAATGGCTATAGGTAATGCTCCAGTAATAGGTTGCAAGCTACCATCCAAAGAAAGCTCTCCCATAATCAGATACTGGGCAATCTTTTCCGATTTGATTTGATCAGAAGCTGCCAAAATGCCCAACGCCAATGTAAGGTCATAGGCAGATCCTTCTTTTCGTAAATCTGCGGGTGCCATGTTGATGGTAATTTTTTTACCTGGAATTTTGTAACCATTGTTTTGGAGGGCCGCGGCAATTCGGTAATTGCTTTCTTTTATGGCATTATCAGGCAGCCCAACCAAATGGTAGCCTATACCCCTATCGATATTTACTTCGACGACTATGGTTGTAGCTTCTACCCCAAACACAGCACTGCCATATACTTTTATGAGCATCTGATAATTTTTTAAAGTCCAAAATGTTGGGGTTAGAAACTATAATGGAAGATGATATTCGGTGCTATGACCAAAATTCAAAAGTAAAATATTTACTACAAATAAACCAAACGGCTATTGGTTAAAAACTAATCCGACAAACGTTCAGCGTTCAGCATCAAAAATCACTTTTTGGTTTAAACACAAGTTTTGATTCAGCTTTATTTTGAATTTCTTCCCTGTTCATCATCATTTTGCGGAATTCACCTTTGATATAGAGTTTCGCTTGGTCTTTATAATGTTTACTGAACGGATTACCGGATTGTCCTGTGGGCAATATACTGATACTATTCTCGACATCGGAGAAATCGATAATACGTCGTGTAGATGGGCCTGCACTTACTTTGTAAAAACCAGTACTATCATACGGGAACGCCATGTTATTGATAACCTCTCGACTCCCATGCAAAGGAAATGGCCCTACATTGAAAAAACTTCGTAGTGACTCCACCCGACCAATGGGATGACCATGCTCCAATGTATGCACTTTGTCCCAAGTCCATTGGTTAGGATCCGACCCAAAATCGTTGACTATTGAATTCCAAGCATCTGCAAAGGATTTTAATACAATATCGTTTCTGGTCTCTACCTCATTTTTTGTAGTTATGTTATCCCACCAAGATCCTTCCTTCATCTTTGTTCCCCATGCAATTTGACGTTTCATCAAATGCGTAGATAGAAACTGCTTAAACTGTTCGGAGCCAAGTTCATCTTCAAACGTATTTTTTAAAACATAATATTCACAGCGATGGTAAAGCAAACCATTTGTATTTTCTAAAGTATATGCACCATCCCAATTCTTGAGTGCATCAACCTGTACCAATTGTTCATCGGAAAGACTTGAAACGTCCAATAACTTGATCAATTCAGTTACCAATTGAGGGTTTACGGGTGAAGTAACATCCAAAATCATTTTGGAAGCCGATTCCTTATCCCAGTCATTTTTTCCGTCCAAGAGCGCTACTATTCTTCTCGCCCTGTTTTCGGGAAGATAATATCCAGGATATAGCATTCCAGCAATAGAATCCGGTTGATTGTTTGCGGAATAGACATAGTTCCAAGGTGGGTTTATAGCACTTGGATTTTTTGAAAAATCCAGATAACCCAAGGGTTCCTGTCTTCCAGATGCACCATCCAGTATGAACTTGGTAGAAACACTATCTGGCATGGTATATAGTTTTGCGGAAGCCCACCATGCTACGTTGCCATCAGCATCGCCATACATTACATTAAGTCCAGGTGCGTGGATTTTTGGAAGTGCAGCTTTAAATCCATCAATATCTTTTGCGTGGGTCATCCCGTAGAGTGCATCCATTACTTCGTTTTTCTCTTTGGTATACACCCAGGACATGGCAATGGGAATTTCCCCAGATACTTGCTTGGCAACGCCGTTCATAACAGGTCCATGCCTTGTTTTCTTGTACATAAAGGATATCGTTTCGGCATCTTTCACCTTGATTTCCTTCGTAACATATTCGTAGTCCTTCCAGCCGAGTTCTGTTCTGTACTTCGTACTGTCCGAAGGGTTTTTTTGCTCATAGTAAAAATTCAGGTCATCGTTCTGAAACATCGTGAGCCCATAGGCTAGATTTCTATCATGTCCCAATAATGGAAAAGGGACACCAGCGATGTGATACCCATATTTCTCGTAATCGGGTGTGCTAACATGCGCTTCGTACCATACCGAGGGCTGCGCAAAACCAATATGTGGGTCGTTGGCAAAAATAACCTTTCCCGATTTCGTCTTTTCAGGTGACAAGACCCAACTATTGCTCCCTTCAAACTGGGGTACAGGTAATTTTTCCATTACATTGATAACACTTGCCGTAATATTGGTTTCCAGTGAATCCGAAACAGTATTATTGTAATTTTTGATCCAAACGGTAGAAGTATCCGACATTATGGCCAAATCCTTCAAGTATGCTTCGCCAAGTTGGTTTTTGATGTTGGTCAATAAAGGATCGGTTTTATGTGCCATTGCAAAGCTAAAAGCCATGTAGCCGACTGCATCATAAATATCCTCCAGTACAAAAGGTTCCTTGTCCAATCCCGTTAAATAAAACTCCACAGGTGTTGGTCCTTTTTCTATAAACTCATTTATTCCGTCCAGATATGCTTTCGAAAGCACGACCATTTCACTTTGCATATCGAGTTGGGAAACTGTATGCTTGGTGTGGTCATCTATTCCCAGGGAAAGAAAAAATTTGTCGGTTTCCAACAAATCCTTACCAAAAACTTCCGAAAGTTTTCCTTTGGCAACACGTCTCAATAATTCCATCTGCCAGAGTCGGTCCTGGGCGTGCACATACCCTAAGGCACGAAAAGCATCTTCTTGCTTGTCCGCATAAATATGCGGAATTCCATACATATCAAAATAAACGTTTACTTCGCCAGTAAGGTCGGACAGTTTTTTTTCTCCGTCATAATCGGGCTTTAGGGAATTTATAAAAATATAAACACCTATAAGCAAGATCAGTAGGATGCCGGCAATGACCAGCAGTACTTTTTTTAACTTCTTCACTGGAAATTTGATTGATTTTTAGTGAATCGAAGGTAACCTATTTTAGAAAAAAGGCGAAAAAAGTACGATGAAATGGCTCTTATTTATTCATGGAAAGATGATATTTTTCCAGACCGGATTTAAGCCATCTTTCATACTCCTCAGCATCAACATATTGTACAGCATCATTTAAGATTTCAAGATTTGGGGATAGTAATACATAATATGGTTGGGAAGCTGCGTTAAAATTTATAGTTTGGAAAGTGCCCCACTTTTGTCCTATGGTTTCAATTTCCTTTATTCTTCCCGAATCATATTCAAAATCGAATTTTTCTTTATCCGGAAGCTCTTTTCTATCGTCAACATATAAGGAAATTAAAACGTATTCCTCTTTCAATATGGGATAAATACTGGAATCGCTCCAAACATTTTCTTCCATTTTCCTACAATTTACACAGGCCCAACCCGTAAAATCGAGCAGTATTGGTTTATTGACTTTTTGGGCGTAGGCCAAGCCTTCCTCAAAATCCTTGTAGCAATCCAGTTCCAAGGGACAATCGCTTTCGGTTTCTTTTATGCTATAGAAATCCGGTGGGGGAAAACCACTGAGCAATTTTAGGTTTGTCACATTTAATAGCCCTAATATGAGATATACTGAAAAGATAAGACTCAGAAAACCTACGAACTTTCTTGCCGGTGAGAGCTTTTGCTTTGGTCCATCGTGCGGAAACCTGAATATGCCAAAGAGGTAAAGTGTCATTAAAATGAACAATACTATCCAAACCCCCAAGAAAATCTCCCTTTTAAAAACTCCCCAGTTTCCGACCAAGTCTGCATTTGAAAGAAACTTAAAGGCCAGTGCCAGTTCCAAAAAGCCCAAGACCACTTTTACCGTTGTCATCCATCCGCCGGATTTTGGCAAAGAATTCAACCACGCAGGAAAAAGTGCGAAAAGCGCAAACGGCAAGGCCAATGCGAGGCCAAAACCTACCATACCTGCAGAAAGGTTTACGGCCACACTGCCTTCGGCCAAGGTGGTGCTTCCCAAGAGTCCACCCAAAATGGGCCCGGTGCACGAAAAAGAAACAATGGCCAATGTCAACGCCATAAAAAATATACCCAGCCCTCCTCCTACTTTGGACGATGCCGCATCCATTTTGTTGGCCCATGAACTCGGTAAGGTCAGCTCGTAATAACCAAAGAACGAAAAAGCAAAAAAGACAAAAATGACAAAGAAGAGAACGTTGAGCCAAATATTTGTGGCTATGGTATTCAAAATCTGTGAATCCACCGAATCAAACAAGTGAAAAGGAAGACTAAGCAAAAAATAAATTAGTACTATAAAGAACCCATATAGTAAGGCGTTTGCAATGCCCTTTGATTTCTGCTTGGTCTGCTTGGTGAAAAAAGAAACCGTTAACGGAATCATGGGAAAAACACATGGTGTGAGCAACGCAATAAGTCCGCCCAAAAAGCCTAGGCCAAAAATCATCCACAGATTTGATTTGTTCTGTACATTTTCCAGCCCATCTTGGTTGAGCAATTCTTTGTTTTTCAAATCTAGTTTTAAAGAAGACCCCAGCGCGGCACTACGGTCATCCAGTTTCTGTTCTGAAGCTTGAAAAGTAGTACCATCCAAGGAAATTTGAAACAATTCGTCTTTTGGAATACAGACCTCTTTACATATTTGATAAAACAGATTGACCGAAATCTGATTTAAATCGGGCTTCAACAATTTTATGCGCTGCGTAAAGACAGCATCTTTCTTAAAAAAGGTTTCGTCCACTTCAAAAACATCACTGTACTCGGTTATCGTCTCACTCTCCGTAGTTTTTCCAATCAGTTCATAATCCTCCCCTGCTCCTTCAAAAGTGAATTCGCTTGGTAGGGAACCTCCTTCGGCGGTGTATTGGGAATACACATGCCAACCCTCCAATATTTTCCCCTTGAACAGTAACTCGTATTCGGTATCGGATATTTTTTTGACCTCGTGCGACCAGACAGCTGGATTACTCTCTGACTGAGGGGTCATGGATATCGTGAAAATGAAAAAAAACAAAAATGATACTAGATGCCTCATGTTAGCAGTGTAATTTTTAAGATGCTCCTGGTCGATGCATCTACTTTAAAACGTTCATCCATTCGCTTTCCAACAACCCAGATAATCGTATCGCCCGAACACAATAACCATTGTTTGGATTTGGAATACATATCCATTTTTTCATCTTTAAAGAACTTGGAAACCTTTTTCGTCCCTTTCATTCCAAATGGATAAAAGTAGTCGCCTTTTTCCCAATTCCTTAATACTAACGGATAGTTTAACTTTTCCTTATCCAAAAAAACTACATTTTTTGATGCTTTTCCCAAAGTATCGACCGCTTCAAATATCAATTGGACCGGAACTTCCAACCTTGAATCTTTATCAGAAATAAAAAAAAAACTATTTGCAGCATCTTTTCGTTCACTAAGTATCAAATGCGTTCTGTCCTTTAGCAAACTATGTGTCTTTGAACGCACCTCTTTTCCACTGGTTCCTGATAGCAATGCGCTCACATTATCCCATTCGGTAAATCCAAATTCGTGAAAAAGCTGATACAAGTAGGCATCGATGGGTTGTAGTTTCAGTAATTCGATTATATCAATTTTATAGTGATCATCGTCCTTATAAAACAATGCTTTTTTCATCTCGCCAATATGATTTTTCAATATTGCATTGGTTTGATCAAGATGATTTTGCGTCTTTTGAAAATTCTCGGAAAATGTTGGGTGAAGTTCTTTTAATTTTGGTACAATTTCCAATCGGATTTTATTACGTAGATATTTACTTTCTTTATTGCTACTATCCTCTCGCCATTTGATATTTTCGTTTTTAGCATAATTTAAAATATCGTTCCTAGAAAAATCCAATAACGGTCTGACTACCCTTCCGTTCTTTGCGGGAATACCTAGTAGGCCATCAATTCCCGTACCTCTCGAAAGGTTTATTATGAAGGTTTCCAAACTATCATCGGCATGGTGTGCAGTAAGGACGTAATCAAATCCTTCGGTTTCCATTACTTCATTAAACCATTTATAGCGCAACTCCCGAGCTGCCATTTGAACCGAAACTTTATGGTTTTTAGCGTATTGTCCTGTATCAAAGGATTTTACCAAAAAAGGAGTTTTAAGTTGGTCTGAAAGATTTTGTACAAAGACCTCATCTTCATCGCTTTCTTTTTCCCTAAGATTAAAATTGCAATGGACCAGAGTAACATCCAATTCATCGCCGACCGCCAAATACGCCAATGCAACGCTATCAATCCCACCACTACAGGCCAACAACAGCCGTTTCTCCCTTAAAAAGGAAAAATTTGTATTGATGTGTTCAGTGAATTGTTTAAGCATTGTACAAAATTACCACTAAACCTTGAATTTATAGAGACCGGTTAAAGGTATTGGGTTTTGGGTAAAAGGGTAAAAGGTGAAGGGTAAAGGGTAAAGGGTGTTAGGCGAAAGATATATGGTGTTGTTCATTGTTTGCTTCGGCTACGCTCAGCATAAGGGTTGTCGCTTGTCAAAAATTAGACATCGGTCATCGGTCATCAGTCATCTCTCATCGTTCATCAGTCATCTGTCATCTGTCATCTGTCATCGGTCATCGGTCATCGGTCAACCAATCAAAAAATCTTAAAACATGAACCTGTGTACCTAATTATAATAATCTACAAAATCAGACAAAATCAACCCCCCTCCAATACGCTCCGCATTGCTTTTGCCTTGAGCAAACATTCTTGATATTCTTTTTCAGGGTCGGATTTGGCCGTGATGGCACTTCCTACGGAAAAGGAAACATATTTTGCTTTTTCATTATAAAGAATACTTCGGATAACTACATTAAAATCAAAATCTCCGTTAGGTTCAAAATAACCGACCGCTCCACTATATAGTCCTCGTTTTGTCTCTTCCAACGCTTCAATGATTTTCATGGCGGAAACTTTGGGGGCGCCTGTCATACTACCCATGGGGAAAGTCTCTTGAATCAGTTCGAAAGGGTTTTTGCCTTTTGGAATTTTTGAAACAACCGTAGAAACCATCTGGTGGACCTGTTCAAAAGTATATACCTTACAGAGCTCCTTAACTTCCACACTTCCTTTTAAAGCACTTTTGGATAGGTCGTTCCGAACCAAATCGGTAATCATAATGTTCTCCGCTCGTTCTTTTTCGTCATGCTCAAGTTGATTTTTGAACAATTCATCTTCTACCTGATTTTTTCCTCTGGGAGCTGTTCCTTTTATAGGTTGGGAAATAAGCGTTTGGTGTATTTTTCTCAAATAACGCTCGGGTGAAGCACATAATGCATATTTGTCATTGTGTCTTAAAAAAGCTGCAAAAGGAGGCTTCGAAATAGCATTGAGTTTTCTATAAGTCCCTAAGGGGTCAATCTCCGTATTTTCCGAATAAAACTCTTGACAAAAATTTGCTTCATAGATATCGCCACGATGAATATGTCCCAATAATCTATTCAATTTATCAAAATACGCATCTTTATGAATACGCATTTTAATATGTACAGGTTGATTCAACTCAATTTTCGACCTTTCACTGTCCGTTATTGATTTTATTTTGATATAGTCTTGTTCAATTTCTTCTCCATAGGCCTCCAAATACGAAAAACCGATTTCTCCATCTTTAATATGTATAATTTTTGACGGTTGAAAGAAATAAATCTTAGGAAAGTCCAAGCCATCAAAATTATTTGATGACAAATTTTCTATATCATTTTTTAAATCGTAGGATAAGTAGCCAAATAGCCAATCTTTGGTTTTACCGATACGTTTGCGTGCTTCATCGACCGTTTTTATTACTTGATCATTTGGTACTTGGGAAACCGCCAAAATTGAATCAAATGAGCCGTAGCTATCCGTATGTCCGTTACTGTCCAACCAGACGATCTGTGAATACTTCTTTGACCATTCGAGCAGAGCATCCTTTATTTCTAAAGACTGGGCAATTGAAAATGAGCGATGCTTTCGCAATTGGTTTTTACTTTAAGTTTTGAAGAAATGTATCCAAGGCCTTTTGGTGACCGTCTTTTAAATGCTTATCCACAATCCCATCCTCGGTAAAATTTTCTTTGAACGATGGTAGGGAAAATGTTGCAACAATATCGGCACCAAATATGGGCAACATATTTTTAACAACTTTCAGTGAATTGGCAGCACCACCTTTCCCACCCGAAGTGGACATCAAAAAAATAGTTTTATCCTGTAAAAATTTACGCTCCAATCTGGATAACCAATCTATAACATTTTTAAAGTAACCAGATGGATTTCCATTATATTCATTTACAGAAATCACAAGAGCATCGGCACGTTGGATATCGTTCTTGAATTCGACCAAGGAATTTGAAAAGCCTTTTCGCTTTTCATCATCTTCGCTATACATGGGGAACGGGTATCTGGTCATGTCATAAAGCTGAATTTTATGCGTTTTAATCAAAGAGGTAGTGTATTTTACCAGTTTGTGATTAATAGAAGTTGAAGAATTACTGCCTGCGAAAGCCAAAATTGTAGCCATATGGAAAATATATTATATGTTTCGCTAAAATACCTCAAATGACCAATACGTGCGAGTATTTTGACTAATTTTGCAGCGCAAAACATCCAAACTACCTGTTTAGCAAGTATATAGGGTAATTGTTTTAAATGAAAACCAAAACCAACAGATTATTTTTTATAGACGCCATGCGCGCATGGGCCATTTTGATGATGCTCCAAGGGCATTTTATCGATGGGCTTCTAGACCCTGTTTTTAGGGATAGGGATAATATACTTTTTAGCGTTTGGCTTTATTTTAGGGGCATTACCGCTCCTGTTTTCTTTACCGTCTCTGGTTTTATTTTTACTTATCTGTTGATTAAGGCTCCTAAAAAGGGTTTTGAAAACCCGAGAATAAAAAAGGGTATCCGACGTGGGTTACAATTATTGCTGATCGGATACTTGTTGCGAATGAACCTTTTTGGAATATTGATAGGGGAAATTTACGATTCTTTTTATTTGGTCGATGTGTTGCATTGTATAGGACTTTCCATTTTGGCACTGATAGGAACCTACCTCTTTTCCATTAAAAGGAAAAAATACGTTTTTCCAAGTATACTTTTAGGAACTACCCTAGTTTTGTTCCTGTTTGAACCAATATATGATGAGTGGTCATTTTCTTTTTTACCAGCTGCCATTGGAAATTATTTTACTAAGTCAAATGGTTCCGTATTCACAATAATCCCTTGGCTTGGTTACGCCACGCTTGGCGGATTTGTTTCTACCCTATTTTATAAGTTTAAAAACTACAAGTATTTGTATGAAGTTGCCATTGGCACGGCATTGGTCTTAGGTTCCTTGCTGATTTTTACTTCTTCCGATGTTTTCCTGTATATACATAGATTGACACGTATTCAGTTGTTCGCGGATATCTTTTTCAACAATTACCTGTTCATTCGATTGGGCGATGTTTTTATTGTCTTTGCGGTCTTTATGTTGCTCCGTAGATTCATGACCCATACAACGGTTTTGAAGATAGGTTCCAGTACGCTTTCCATTTACGTGATTCATTTTATCATTTTGTACGGAAGCTTTACGGGATTGGGACTGTATCGGTTTTTTAACCATACTTTAATCCCTTCGATTGTTATTCCAGGGGCTTTGGCATTTATGTTCACATGCACCTATTTGGCTTTGAGATACCATAAGCATGAAGCTGAAATTAAGGCGAATATTGCTACTGGCAAAGATTATGCAAAAAAACAAAGCATTGGCCTTTACAAAGTAAGTAAACCAATGCTTAGAGAAATTTCCGTTAGGGTAAAACTCTTTTTGAGCAAGGTTTTTGGTATTGCCAAATCCTAAACCCGATTCCAGTCCCGTCAAATTTAATTAACGTGGGTTCGACATAAGAATCATATTATCATACTTGTTTTCAATCCTTTATAAAAGTATGTCAGGTCGGGCCTTTCGACTGCGCTCAAGATAAACCAAGGTCGAGACCAGCTTGAAAGATTAAATCATGGGGACTTCTCGACTGCGCTCGAGGTGACGGCCAACATATATAATGGCTATTTCGTTGTTATTTTATATCGAACTCACGTTAATTAGGAAGCTTACCTCATATATTCTGTTCGGGTTGATCGACACGAATTACACGAATTGGCACAAATCCTCCCAAAAAATTTTGTTTGGAATTTGATGCTTAGAATCTTAATTTCTCGTCAATCTACTCATCGGTAGACAGCCTTTCTACCAAGGGCACTTGTTTTAGATATGTATCGCCCTGTCTTCCGTAGCGGCCAATGCAGCCTCTTTTACCGCTTCGGCATACGTTGGGTGTGCGTGGCTCATGCGGGCCATATCTTCTGCAGATGCCCTAAATTCCATCGCGGTTACTCCTTCGGTTATTAGGTCGGCACAACGAGCTCCTATCATGTGGACTCCCAATACTTCATCAGTAGTTTTATCTGCCAAAATTTTTACGAACCCATCAATATCCATACTGGCTCTTGCACGTCCTAAAGCACGCATTGGGAACTGTCCTACTTTGTATTCGATACCCGCATCTTTTAATTCTTCTTCTGTTTTCCCTACTGCTGCAACCTCGGGCCAAGTGTATACTACTCCTGGAATCAAATTGTAATCTATATGTGGTTTTTGCCCTGCAATCAATTCAGCTACCATAGTGCCTTCCTCTTCGGCCTTGTGTGCCAACATGGCACCACGTACCACATCCCCAATGGCATATATATTGGAAATGTTCGTCTGTAAATGCTCGTTAACCGCTACTCTGCCCCTATCATCCAATTTTACTCCAGCGGCTTCTGCGTTCAATCCATCGGTAAAAGGGCTTCGCCCAACGGAAACCAAACAATAGTCTCCCGTGAACGTGACTTCTTCTCCTTTTTTGTTGTCTGCTTTTATGATAATCTCATCACCTTTTCGCTCGACCGACTTCACCTTGTGGGAAAGATTGAACTTTACCTTCTGTTTTTTCATGGCCTTCATCAACTCCTTGGAAAGCGCTCCATCCATACCAGGAATAATACGATCCATGTATTCCACAACACTGACTTCAGCACCGAGACGTTTGTATACCTGACCAAGTTCCAGACCAATGACCCCACCACCAATGATAATCATGTGTTTTGGGATTTCTTTTAGTTTTAAAGCTTCGGTAGATGTTATGATTCGCTCTTTATCTATTTCGATAAAAGGTAAGGTAGATGGCTTGGAACCCGTGGCTATAATGATATGTTTAGCTTCAATGGTTTCCTTTTCGCCACCGGTCTTGTCAATATTTATATGTGTGGAATCCTTGAAACTGCCCAAACCTTCATATACATCTATTTTATTCTTGTCCATCAAAAATTGAATGCCCTTGGTCGTTTGGTCAACTACACCTTGTTTTCTTGCAATCATTTGCTCCAGATTCACTTTGACTTCGCCGGGAATATCGATTCCGTGTTCTTCAAAATGTTTTACAGCATCCTCGTAATGATGGGAAGAATCCAAAAGTGCTTTAGAAGGAATACAGCCAACATTAAGACATGTTCCACCAAGGGTACTGTACTTTTCTATTATGGCGGTTTTCATTCCCAATTGTGCACAGCGAATCGCTGCTACATAGCCTCCAGGCCCAGAGCCAATTACGGCCACATCATATTGATTCATAGGTTCTATTTGTAAACTGATTTATGATAAAAACGAACACAAAAATACGAATGTTTTTCTTTAAAGTATCCTATTTCAAAAGGGAGCCAATGGAAACTTGACAGCTCCGTAGCGACCTAACCATAAGCCACCAATAAGCGAAAGATGCAATCCGGTCTCGAACCACAGAGGCCCGTGCCATTGACCACAAATTGCCGCAAAGCACAACTTACCAACCAGAAACAAGGATATGAAAATATGTGGAACGAAATTATCCTTTACTACGATCAAAGTGGCGATGAAACCCGCTATTATGGCAGATGTAAAGAGTGTAGCGCTACCAAGGGTCAAATCGGCAGTTGAAGAAGTACAAAAACTAAGATTATCGAATATAATACTTTCGGTAATCGTTGTGTAGAGTACCAATGACGATCCTCCGATAAGGGTAGCCAACATCGTGAGAAAAATACGTGTGCGCGGATTCATTTGTAAAAGGATGTTTTTTGATTGTTTTCTTGATTAGCCAAAAATTAGACATATCATTCCAATACAAATTCCTTTTTAACAGCGATTTACGTTAAACTTTGCTAAATACGATAAATATATTAAGTTTAATCAAGCGGTGAATGAAACTCTACCTATTGAAAACACAAGTCGGCGGTTGCAGTAAGCAGTAATACAAACCGTCAACCGTCAACTGTCAACTAAAACGCAAAGAAGTTTTAGGGCTTAAAAAGAAGACGAATCTTAATCATCGCCGAAGCCAACAAAAACTGAAGGACTGTTCTTTACTTCCTTTATGGAAAAGGAACTTTGTGTACTTCCTATATTGCTAATGGCTGTTAACTTAGCTACCATAAATTCGCGATACTCTTTCATATTTTTCACGTTTATCTTCAATATGTAGTCATAGTCACCGCTAATATGAAAGCATTCCGAAACTTCATCCAATTTCAAGATTTCCCGTTCAAACCTGAGTACGTTTTCCTTTGTGTGCTGTACCAGTCTTACATGGCACAATACCGTAAAATCCCGTTGTACTGCTTCTTTATCGATCAATGCTACATACTTGGTAATAATCCCTTGCCGTTCAAGCCGACGTATACGTTCATAAACTGCTGTTTTTGATAGTTCTAGACTATCCGCATATTCCTTTGTGGTCTTTTTACAGTTATCCTGAAGGAGTTTTATCAGTTTTTTATCCTTTTCATCCAAATCCATATCGGTATATTTTCTATTCAACCCTCTTTATTGTGATAAAAATAGAATTAAAATCTAAAATATTCTTTATAATAGAATTAAAATCAATATAATAAATATATAATTGACTTTGATTCTAGTCTTCTATACTTTTACTAAAATTTAGAACCAATGGACTACAAGGCATCGGAACATATTCAGGATTTGCAGTATTTTGGAGAATTTGGTGGGGTAAACCCATCTATATCAGACTCATCGACCTATACATTCCTATCGGCAAAAACCATGTTCGATACTTTTGAAGGAAATACCGAAGGTTGTTATTTATATAGCCGGCATTCCTCCCCATCAAATTTATATTTAGGCGAGGCTATGGCCCAATTGGAGGGAACCGAAGCTGCTAATGTGTATGCGAGCGGCATGGGAGCCATCAGCGCCGTAATTATGCAACTTTGTAACGCAAACGAGCATATCGTTTGTAGCCGAACAATTTATGGGGGCACCTTTGCATTCTTGAAAAACTTTTTGAAGAAATTCAATATTTCCACTTCTTTTATTGATATCACCGATCTTGAAATTGTAGAACAAGCGATTACAACGGAAACGAAAATGATTTACTGCGAAGCGGTCAGCAACCCTTTGCTTGAAGTTGCCAATATTAGAGCGCTTTCAAATCTGGCCAAGAAATATGGAATTCCTTTAGTAGTTGATAATACGTTTTCGCCTTTGAATATCAATGCCGCTAAACTTGGCGCCGATGTTGTTGTTCACAGTCTTACCAAATTCATTAATGGAAGTAGTGATTGTGTGGCGGGAGCCGTTTGCGCTTCTTCAGAGTTTTGCCTTAGCTTAAAAGATGTAAACAATGGTGCCGGGATGCTGTTGGGAAGCACCTTGGACAGCCTTAGAGCAGCCTCTATCCTTAAAAATATGCGAACCTTGCATGTTCGTATAAAAAAGCACAGTGAAAATGCACAGTATTTGGCAAATGCCTTTGAAAGAGATGGTCTTAAAGTCGTATACCCGGGCCTAAAAAGTCATCAAGGTCACGAAACCATGAAAACACAGATGAATTCAGAATATGGTTTTGGAGGTTTAATGACTTTGGACGTAGGTTCATTGGACAAGGCCAATACACTTATGGAATTGATGCAAAAAGAGAAACTGGGGTATTTGGCGGTAAGCTTAGGTTTTTACAAAACGTTGTTCAGTGCTCCAGGAACCTCCACATCTTCTGAAATACCATTAGAGGAACAGGAAAAGCTCGGACTGTCCCAAGGACTAATTCGATTTTCCATAGGTCTGGACAACAATATTCATGAAACCTACCTGTCCATGCGCTCCTGTATGGAACAATTAGGAATCCTTGGCAAGACCGTGCGACCAATATTGACAAAAGTACCATAATCTCAATTTGACATTTTTAAAATTGTAAGCAGTTGATCGTTGGCAGTTGGTATTAAATGTATAATCAATCTGCCGACTACAACTAAAAACTTCTCGTTCCAAGAAAAGTAAAAGTAATCCCGTCAAAACTCATAGTTTTCAACTTTAATCGAGACGGAATGCACATAGTATAACATTCCCAGAAGTATCGGTTTGCAGAACAAGGTTCAAAATCGTAATATTACCTCTTACCAAACAAACTCCAATTGATGTCAGCAGAAAAGAAAAAAGCCAAATTTAGAGAAGACGAGCAAATCATTGAAAATAAAGAACTGAATATTTGGGAGGCTTTAATTCCCGTTTTTGCGCTTGTTGGAATGTTGGCCTATAATGTTTATGTTTTTGGGGACGATGCATTAAGTGGTTCCAATCAGTTCATTCTTCTATTGGGCGGAGCCGTTGCCGCAATCGTTGGTTTTTTTAATAAGGTATCCTATAAACGTATGATAGCCGAAGTGGCGGAGAATGTCAAATCCACTACTGGGGCATTGCTCATCCTTTTAATGGTCGGTGCGCTGTCCGGTACCTGGTTGGTAAGTGGCATTATTCCCGCCATGATCTATTACGGTTTACAAATCCTGAATCCTACAATTTTCTTGGCAGCTTGTGTAATCATCTGTGCCATTATTTCCATTGCTACCGGGAGCAGTTGGACAACCGCAGCTACAGTAGGCATAGCATTGATTGGTATTGGGGAAGCTTTGGGCATATCCTTGGGCATGACTGCGGGCGCAGTACTTTCCGGGGCATACTTTGGGGATAAAATGTCTCCATTGAGCGATACTACCAACTTGGCCCCTGCAATGGCCGGGGGCGACCTGTTTTCACACATTCGGTATATGACCTGGACTACTATTCCTACCATATCCATAACGCTTGTAGTCTTTATTATTCTAGGTTTTACCATAGATACCTCTGGTGTTACCGATACGGATGCCATTCTACAAAATATAGGTGCCAGCTTTAATATCAATGGTTGGCTTTTTATTGTTCCGCTGGCGGTTATATTTTTGATAGTAAAAAAAGCGCCACCCTTGCTTGCGCTATTAATCGGGACCTTGTTGGGCGGTCTGTTCGCTTTAATTTTTCAACCAGAAATCGTTACCGAGCTTGGTGGCGGTACAAGTTTAAATTTTGAATCCAGTTATAAGGGTATTTTAAACGCCATAACCGTGGATACAGCTATCGCTACAGAAGACCCCGCATTGAACGATTTGTTCTCGTCAGGTGGCATGGCGGGAATGCTGGGCACCATCTGGCTCATTGTTTGTGCTATGGTCTTTGGCGGTATCATGGACGGTATAGGAGCTTTGGAACGAATTACAAAATCATTGTTGAGCATGGCCAAAACCACATTTGGTCTTTTTGCAAGTACTGTAGGCAGCTGTCTGGCTTTAAATATTACGGCATCCGACCAATATCTAGCCTTGGTGGTTCCAGGCAAAATGTTTTCAAAAGCATATCGAGAAAAAGGATTGGCACCGGAAAACCTGAGTAGAACATTGGAAGATTCGGGAACCGTGACTTCGGTTTTGGTACCTTGGAATACTTGCGGCGCTTATCATAGTGGTGTTTTGGGCGTAAGTGTTGGTGAGTATTTCCTATATGCAATTTTCAACTGGTTAAGTCCATTTATGACGCTGCTTTTCGCGGCATTAAAAATTAAATTAAAACAACTTGCAACTCCCACTTCTACACAAGAAAAATCTATGCAAAAATTTTAAAACTATCCCTATCTTCAATATTAATATTTTTAACTTCACACCAAAATAAATTTTAAAACATGGCATCAATAACTTTAGGTGGGGAACCAGCAACCACTGTTGGCGAACTACCCTCTAAAAATGAAATGGCACCAAATTTCACACTGACCAAATCAGACCTTTCGCCAGTCTCACTTTCAGATTATATAGGTCACAAAATAATCATGAATATTTTTCCCAGCGTAGATACGGGTACATGCGCAAAATCAGTGCGGCAGTTTAATGAAGAGGCGACAGAATTGGAAAACACGAAGGTTTTGTGTATATCCAAAGATCTACCTTTCGCACAAGCCCGTTTTTGTGGTGCCGAAGGAATCGAAAATGTAGATATGCTCTCAGATTACAAAACAGGCAACTTTGGTAGGGATTACGGTCTTTCGTTCGCTGACAGTGCCTTTGTCACCCTGCATTCCAGATGTATCATAGTATTGGATGGGAACGGAAAAATAATCCATACGGAACAAGTAGCTGAAACTGCGGACGAACCTAATTACAAAGCCGCTTTGGAAGCGCTCATGGATGCCTAAAGAATCTTTCTTAAAAAATAGGATACGGAGTGTTGGATTCGCACTTAAAGGTATGTTTCTGCTGTTACGGACCGAAGCAAGTATTAAAATCCAATTTGTAATAGCACTATTTATTACAGGCATAGGTTTCTATTTTGAGATTTCTAGAATGGAATGGATCATGCAGTTATTGGCAATTGGAATGGTCATGGGCATTGAAGGCATGAATACCGCAGTAGAGAAAATAGCTGACTATATTCAACCAAAATATGACTTAAAAATAGGCTTGATAAAAGATATTTCCGCCGGGGCCGTTATGATAGTATCCATCATCGCAACTATCGTAGGGCTCATTATTTATGTGCCAAAATTGATTTGAGGAAGAGCTGTTTCCGTAGTAAGCAACGTAAATTTGTAAATTAGCCCCGTTATTAACTGATTAATGGCAAAAAAAAGGACAAAATCCAAGCCTACGACCAATAAGAAAAGACTTTCGCTAAAACTATCCAAGCAAAACAAAATTATACTTGGTAGTTTACTGATTGTACTTAGTATAGCGCTATTCTTCTCTTTTATTTCCTATTTTTTTACTTGGCAAGAAGACCAGAGTATGCTCTCAGAATTTAAAAACAGAAATGCCGAGGCCAGTAACCTACTCAATAAGTTTGGTGCCAGTGTAAGCCATTTTTTCATGTACAAAGGTTTTGGCCTGGCATCATTTGCCTTTCCCCTATTGTTGGCCGTTACCGGATTATACTTTTTTCTTGGGTTGAACAACAAAGGTCTTATTGGGAAATGGATATGGGGTTTGACCGGGACAATATGGGTTTCAGTAGCCTTGGGCTTTTTTGCTATTGATCAGCCTCTTTTAGGTGGCCTTATAGGCTATGAAATGAATGATTTCCTTCAAGATTACATGGGGAAAATAGGTGTTTTCTTAACATTGCTATTTGTGCTAATGGTCATTTTGGTACGCCTTTTCAATTTTACGCCTGAAGGAATTGGCAATTTTTTTCGCTCCCAAAAGGAAAGTATTGCTTCTGACTTTAAGAAAGAAAGGTCAAAAAAGAAGATGGTCGTCTCTGGAGACGAAAGCAGTATTGAATTTAGCATGGAAACGGATACGCCCATAAAAGTTGATACGTATACCCACAAAAAAGATATCCCACCTCTACAACAAGAAGCTGGACTTGATGTAAATCTGCCCCAAGAAGAAGAATTGGATATCGATTTAAAAGTTGAAACGGTAACTGAAGAGAAAGAGGAAAAAGATATCAAAGCTGAAAAGCTCGTAAAGGATTTTGGAGAATTTGACCCAAAATTGGAACTTGGCAATTATAAATTCCCTCCATTGGACCTTTTAGACCAGCATGGCGCCACTGGTGGTATTACTATAAATCAAGAAGAGCTTGAAGAGAACAAAAATAAAATTGTAAGCACTCTCAAAAATTACAAAATAGGTATTGCGCAAATTAAAGCTACTATAGGACCTACGGTAACGCTATATGAGATTGTACCGGAAGCGGGTGTACGAATATCAAAAATTAAAAATCTAGAGGATGATATTGCACTTTCTTTAGCGGCTTTGGGAATTCGAATCATAGCTCCCATCCCTGGCAAAGGAACCATAGGTATTGAAGTGCCCAACAAAAATGCCACTATTGTGTCCATGCGATCTGTAATTGCTTCCAATAAGTTTCAAAAAGCAGAGATGGAGCTTCCCATAGCTTTTGGAAAAACCATAAGTAATGAAACGTTTGTAGTGGATTTGGCCAAAATGCCCCATATGTTGATGGCGGGAGCAACAGGACAAGGTAAATCCGTTGGTCTCAATGCGGTAATTACATCTTTACTTTATAAAAAGCATCCTGCCGAGGTCAAATTTATTCTGGTAGATCCAAAGAAAGTAGAACTAACGCTCTACAATAAAATTGAGCGCCACTTTTTGGCAAAGCTTCCAGATTCAGATGAAGCCATCATTACAGATAATACTAAGGTGATAAACACACTGAACTCGCTCTGTATTGAAATGGACAACAGATATGAATTGTTGAAAACAGCAATGGTTCGTAACATCAAAGAGTACAATGTTAAGTTCAAGGCAAGAAAACTAAATCCAAACGATGGACATAAATTCCTGCCCTATATTGTTTTGGTTATTGATGAGTTTGCAGATTTAATTATGACGGCAGGCAAGGAAGTGGAAACCCCCATTGCCAGATTGGCACAATTGGCAAGGGCAATTGGTATTCATTTGATAATCGCTACGCAAAGGCCGTCCGTCAATGTAATTACTGGTATCATCAAAGCAAATTTCCCTGCACGTATCGCATTTAGGGTAACCTCAAAGATTGATTCAAGGACTATTTTAGATGCTCAAGGTGCAGATCAACTAATAGGTCGTGGGGATATGTTATATACACAAGGCAACGATGTTACACGTTTGCAATGTGCATTTGTGGATACACCCGAAGTAGGTAAAATAACGGAGTATATTGGGTCGCAACGTGCTTACCCAGATGCCCACCTGCTCCCTGAGTATGTGGGAGAAGAATCTGGCACGGGGATTGATTATGACATAGCGGACAGGGATGCCATGTTCCGAGATGCTGCGGAAGTCATTGTAACCGCGCAACAAGGTTCCGCTTCCCTTATCCAAAGAAAATTGAAACTAGGATATAATAGAGCCGGTAGAATCATAGATCAATTGGAGGCAGCAGGAATTGTTGGCCCTTTTGAAGGCAGCAAGGCGAGACAAGTATTGGTGCCGGATATTTTAGCTCTAGAACAACTTTTACAAAATGAAACAAAATAAAATCATGCTTAAAAAACAACTTCTTTTTATCGCTTTAATATTTCTTGGCATTTCTTTAAATGGCCAAAATTCGTCCAAAGCAAAAACACTATTGGATGAAGTTTATAACAAGGTTATTGGTTATGAAAACATTTATATCGATTTCAAGTCGACCTTAGAGAATACAGAGGCCAATATCAAACAAGATACCAAGGGCAATGTAACCTTGAGCGGAGACAAATACGTTCTGGATTACTTAGGTGCGAAACAGATTAGTGACGGAAAGAAGGTCTACACAGTGGTTCCTGATAATGAGGAAGTGACCATTGAAGATGTTTCACAAGAGGCCAATGCGGTCACACCTTCAAAAATGTTGACTTTTTATAGGACAGGACACAACTACGAGTGGGATACGTTACAAAATATTGAGGGTAGAAAAATTCAATACATAAAACTCACCCCAATTGATTCCAATACAGAAATCAAATCAATTCTCTTGGGAATCGATACACAAACAAAACATATTCATAAACTTATTCAAACAGGAGATAACGGTACCAAAACCTCAATTACTGTTAATTCTTTCAAAACCAATCAAGCGCTTTCAAATACGCTATTTAAATTTGATACGAAAAAGTACGAGGACAAAGGGTATTACATTATAAGAAATTAAGGTGCTACGTTGAAAATCTTAGACCAATATATACTTTCTAGATTTCTATATAATTTTTTTAGCTCCTTCTTCATTCTAATCGTCATATTCATATTTCAGGGAATATGGCTTTTTATTGATGATTTGGCCGGCAAAGGTCTTGGCATTGTAATTATTGGTAAATTCCTCTTTTACTTTATACCGACCTTGGTTGACAAGGTATTGCCACTCACTGTACTCTTATCCTCAATTTTAACATTCGGGACTTTTGCCGAGAATTATGAATTTGCTGCAATGAAAGCCTCTGGCATATCCCTGCAGCGAGGTATGCGAAGTTTGATTATCTATGTGGTCTTCTTGGGTGTTGTCACTTTTTTCTTTGCAAATAATGTAATACCTAAATCTGAACAGAAAATTTTCAACCTCAGGAGAAATATTGCAAAAGTAAAACCTGCTGCAGCAATTACAGAAGGTGTTTTCAGCGATTTTGAAGGTACTGGAGAAGGAATGAACATAAAGGTCGATAAAAAATATGGGGAACAAGATCGTTTCTTGGACAATGTCATTATACACAAAAAAACCAAACAGAGTGTCAATAATACGGTAATCAAAGCGAAGTCCGGGGAGCTTATAAGCAGTGAGGCTTCAGACATCATACAATTGGTATTGAAAGATGGTAACTATTATGAAGAATTAAAATCGAAAAACAATAAGGAAAAGAGAAAGCATCCATTTGCAAAATCCAAATTTGAGACGTACACCATCAATATTGATATTTCTGAACTCAATAATCAAGATTTTGAAGAGGACGGCAATATCACTACGGATAAAATGAAAAATGTGGGAAGGCTTATCAAGGATATTGATTCCCTTAGACAAAACAATCTGGAAAAAGTTGAAGCATTTTCAAAGAATATTGTTACCCGTATGGGTGCATTTCCAAATCTACGTAGGCAAGACAGCACTAAACTACTGCAACGAATACAAAGAGAAGTAAAAGATACCGTAACAAACAAAAATGTTGTAAGAGACAGTATTAAAACTGTGGACGGGTTTTTGGATAGCCTTCAAGTGTGGCAACGTTTGCAAGTCATAAACAACGCAAAAACATCGGTATCGGCAATACTAACTTCGGTTATAGCCAAAAAAGAAGAACTACAAAAGAGATTTAAATTTTACAACAGCCATATTCTTTCTTTGCACAAAAAATATGCACTAGCCTTTTCTTGCATCATCCTCTTCTTTGTAGGCGCGCCATTAGGGGCCATTATTAGAAAGGGAGGTTTGGGATTACCCATGGTTGTAGCTATTCTTTTATTTTTGACCTATTATTTTATAGGGGTGTTTGCTAGCAATTATGCAAAAGAGGGAAATATACATCCAGCCTTTGGTGCTTGGCTATCCACATTAATTATGCTTCCATTGGGAATTATTCTAACCAAAAGGGCAACAGCAGACAAAGGTCTAATAGGTTTTGGACATATTATAGACGGCATAAAAAATCTCTTTAAAAAGAAACAAGAATAATGGTTACCAAACAGAAAATTCAACTGAACGCTATTGAAGATGCCATTGAAGATATTAGACAGGGCAAGGTTATAATTGTTGTGGATGATGAAAACCGTGAGAACGAAGGAGATTTTCTGGCTGCGGCAGAGCTGATAACACCAGAGACCATCAATTTTATGGCCAAACATGGGCGTGGCCTTATATGTACTCCATTAACTGAAGGGAGGTGTGAAGAGTTGGGATTGCATAAAATGGTAGTACACAATTCTGATCCTTTGGAAACTGCTTTCACAGTATCTGTAGATTTACGTGGAAATGGGGTAACGACCGGAATTTCTGCTGCTGATCGCGCAAAAACGGTTATGGCACTTACAGAAATGGAGACCAAACCTCATGAACTGGCAAGACCTGGACATATATTTCCATTGATTGCCAAAGAGGGTGGTGTATTGAGAAGAACAGGGCATACGGAAGCTGCCATTGATTTTGCAAGACTTGCGGGATTGAAACCTGCGGGTGTTATCGTTGAAATCATGAACGAAGATGGTAGTATGGCACGATTGCCGGAACTCTTGAAAGTTGCTGAAAAATTTAATCTAAAAATTGTTTCCATTGAGGATTTGATTGCTTATCGCATGGAACATGATAGCCTTATTGAACGCAAAGAGGCTTTTGATATTAAGACCCGTTTTGGGGATTTTAGATTACGAGCATATAAGCAAACTACTAACAATCAAGTTCATATTGCGTTAGTAAGAGGTACATGGAAAGCAGGTGACCCCATATTGACCCGTATAAACTCTACTTTGGTCAATAATGATATGCTGGGCACTTTGACAAACAATCCAGACGAAACCTTACAAAAAATGTTCGATGCACTCAATGCAGAAGAACGTAGTGCCATGATTTTTATAAATCAGGAAAATCAACATATGAACCTTCTTGGGCGTTTGGCAGAACTTAAGGGGCTACAATCTGAAGATGGTATTATCAAAGCACCAAAAATTGAAATGGATGCCAAGGATTTTGGTATTGGCGCACAAATTCTTCATGATTTGGACATCTCTAAAATCCGATTGCTTACAAATTCAGGAAAAACCCGTCGTGTGGGTATGGTAGGCTACGGTTTGGAAATTGTGGAGTACGTGAATTATTAAAGATTCTTTTTAATAGTTTCCGTCAATTTTATTGCTCTTTTCCGAACTTCTTCTTCGGTCCAACTTAACTTCACCAAACAAGAAATCGTTCGTCCTATCCAATGGTCAGATTTGGAGAAGTCTGTGACACTGTTACGATTAAAACCTTTCTTTACTTCACTAGGTAATTTTCCAAGAGATTTTTGTTCCAACAAATGCTCCCATTTCCTGTAATAATGCCAATTGTTATCATACCAATAAAAACAAGCATCCACACCATTTTTACCTAAAACTTTGTGCACTTTTCGCGTAATCTCTTCCGTGGGAAGAAAAAAATTGAGAAATGAATAATTTTCCACTCCACCATCGGGCACCTTTCTAAAAATGACTTCGGGCAACTTTGAAAGTGCTTCTCTAAGTATCGTATAATTTCGTTTCTGCAATGCCAAAAATTCATCCAATCTTGATACTTGTGCCAGGCCAACAGCAGCATTAAGTTCAGAAATTCTAAAATTATATCCTAAAAATGGGTGTTCTTCCGCTCCCCTATCACTTCCCAAATGGTCATGTCCGTGATCGGAATACTTGTGTGCATTCTCGTAGAAAGTTTCATTATTGGTAATTAGAGCCCCTCCTTCACCACATGTTATAGTTTTTACGTAATCAAAGGAAAAACAGCCCAAATCTCCAATACTGCCCAATGGTTTACCGTGATAACTACCCCCTATCGCCTGACAGGCATCTTCCAGTAACAATAAATTGTATTTTTTACATATTGATTTCAATGCTCCTAAATCTGCCATGGAGCCACACATATGCACGGGCATAACAACTTTAGTATTTTCTGTAATTGCATTTTCAACAGCCTCTGGATTTAAGGTAAGCGTATCGTCTACATCTACCAAAATAGGTACGGCCCCAATAGCTAAAATTGATTCAAAACTTGCCGCAAAAGTAAACGTGGGCATAATGACCTCATCCCCTGCCCCTACTCCTGCACTGGCCAAAGCTACGGTTAGGGCAGCAGTGCCACTACTGCACAAATGTGCGTATGTTGTCTGCATTCTATGTGAAAGGGCAGTTTCCAATTCCTTGGCTTTCCAGTGTCCGTTGCGCATTCCATCAAAACCGTAACGCATCAAAACTCCGGAATCAAGCACATCTTGTACCTGTTTCCTTTCACTATCTCCAAAAAGTTCAAATCCCGGCATTTCTATTCTATTTTTTCTGATTACAATTTATACTATTGAATGACTTTTAACTTATGTGAAGAACCATAGCTTGATTGCCATAATAACTACCATAACAATTAAAAAGGTTTTTATAAACCCATCCCCTTTTTTTACCGAGAATCGGCTTGCTATCCAAGCTCCTGTTCCATTCCCGATTGCTAAAATAAACCCAAGTTTCCAATTTACCTTATCATTATAAGCGAATACGGCCAAAGCGGCCAACATATAAATAAATACCACTACAACCTTTGTGGCGTTTGCCCTTACAAGGTTCATCTTATTGACAAAATGCATAAAAAGAATCATTAGAAAGCCCAATCCAGCATTGATGAATCCACCATAAATACCAAAAAAGAAAAAAATGATTATACTGAGCCATAGGTGTTTGCCAGTAAGACGCTCCTGCATTTCCATTAATTTCATTTTAGGCTTAAAGATGATAATCAAAACTACTGCCATCATCACAATAGCCAAAATTCTATTAAACGTTTCACCTTTTATATCAATCGCTATTTCCGCACCGATAATCGCACCTAAAAATGCAGATATACCCAAATATATATTAAAAGGGTATGTTGAAATCCCTTTACTTTTAAATCCTGCTGTAGCCATTGCTGTCTGGATTACTATAGCAACCCTATTGGTGCCATTGGCAACACTTGGTGGAAGTCCTAAAAAAATTAAGGTAGGCAACGAAAGCAATGATCCCCCTCCCGCTACGGTATTAATAAAACCAACTGCAAAACCAACTACAATCAAAAGCGCATAATGATACCATTGGTCCATGGCCGCAAAAATAACCGCTAATATTTAAAAAACTGTTTCACTACAGCAGAAATTCCAATCTTAATCTTCATATTAAAATTCTTTCAAAATTAAATTATGTCAAATAATTGATAGGATTTTACGTTATAAACTGATTATTTAATAATTTTAATTGACTTTAAAACAATTTTATCATGAAAAAAAACGTATTATTTTCTTTTGCAATGCTTTTAGGGTTTGCGCTTGTCCATGCCCAAGGAGATTTTAAAGCAGGAATTGGAGCTGGTCTCCCAATTGGAGATGCTGGTGATTTAGCCACATTTGCAATTGCAGTAGATTTAGGCTACCTCTTTGAGGTAAGCGATGATTTTCAAGTAGGTCCGACTGTTGGTTATTCCCATTCTTTTGGAGAAGAAACTGATATTGTGGTTGACGGTGAAGAGATTGGAAATGTAGAGGTAGACGATGTTCAGTTCATTCCAATTGGCGGTGCAGCAAGGTTCAATCTAAGCGAGACTTTTTCTCTAGGTGCCGATTTAGGTTATGCGATTGGAGTTAACGATGGTAATGATGGTGGATTCTATTATTCGCCAAGAGCTGCCTATTCAGTAAGTGAAGCATTGGATATTGTCTTTGCATATAGGGGCGTATCCTTGGATGGTGGATCTTGGGACATTCTATCCTTAGGCTTAGAATTTGATATAAACTAATAAACCTTTGGTTATAAAAGTAAATCCAGTGCTCTGTAATAATAGCACTGGATTTTTTTTTTATTTATATAAATACGAAAAGCTTTTTCTGAAAACCAAAAGGTTATTATATTTGCACCCGCCTACGGGAAATCTCAAATTCCCTTCAGCGGGCAAACCTGTAAAAAGGCAAACGCAAAAGACACTGGAGAAATGGCAGAGTGGTCGAATGCGGCAGTCTTGAAAACTGTTGAGGGTCACACCTCCGGGGGTTCGAATCCCTCTTTCTCCGCTTAGCGCAAAGCCCAATTTTCTAACGAAAATTGGGCTTTTGTTTTTAGAAATGTCAAAAGCCAAAGCTTTTGTAAGCGGATAAGAAGAGAAAGCCCGGATATCGCCTGAGCGATATCGAGCTTTATTGTCAGGTGCGTGTGATTATGGGATATGCAATCGCTCTTTCTCCACTATTGAAACAAGCTGAAAATTTACTCTTAGTTTCTGAAAACTACATTTCCATAGATATACTAAACTTTCCTTTAGAACACCTAAAAGTAATTCCTTTTTTGCAGCTCATAATCAATGTTCAATATCAGAAAAACGATAAATATTTCATCAATTTATATTCCTTTAAAGCTAAAGGATGTATTTTACATTTGTAAAATGGTAATCCGCTATAAACCTATATAAAAAAGAAGGTGAAAATTTCAAATCTATTTTATAATGATTTTAAAAAATTGAGATTTATCTGGCGAGTTGTGATATTTATCTGTTTGCTGTCACTTGCCATTGCACCGCTCACCTTAATCAATAACACTATTTTACAATTCTTTGGTGCAGTAGTAATATTGATCATATGCTTATATCTTAACTCAAAATACCTTGATAAGAGAAACTTTTCAGATTATGGTTTGGTATTCAAAAGAGAAACTTTGACCTATTGCGCTATTGGAGTTTTAATAGGTAGTTTTTCCGTTATATTTATTTTTCTTATTGGAATAAATACTGGTATTTTATCAGCATCCAACATGTTAACGGCTCCAAGTTCTATATCATTACTTTCATTTGCTCTAAAAATGTTTCTGGTCGCTATTTTGGAAGAGACATTTTTTAGGGGATACCTGTTTACAAGTACTAATGATGCTATTAAATCAAAAAAAGTATCAGCAAAAAAAGCGGTTTTAACAGCACTTGTCCTATCCTCCGTTCTTTTTGGACTTGCGCATTTTAATACTAGTAATGTATCTATTTTTTCAATTGTGCTACTCTCAATAAATGGTATGGTCTGGTGTATTCCTTTTATAATGACCAAAAATTTAGGAATGTCCATTGGATTACATACTACTTGGAACTTTGTCCAAACCCAAATTGGGTTTACAATGAGCGGCAATAAAGCGGTCCGACCCCTTTATAACATAGAAAATCTTGGTCCCGATTGGTTAACTGGTGGGGCCTATGGTCCAGAAGCCGGGCTCTTGGGGCTTATTGGCTTTTTAACAATGTTGCTGCTGTCGCTGGCTTACTTGAAGCTAGTTCGCAAAAAATCAAGTATACAATAACAGGAAACATTATATAGTATTGATTTATGTGTTATTCGTTTCTAGAAATCGGTTTATCCTCATAAAAATCCTTAAAGGTCTTATCCGTAGTATAGTCATCGGTCAACACTTTATAGACAGTTATTACCAACATTGTTTGACCAAATACCGTTAAATAAAATACCCAGTTAAAGGCCATGTTCATGGATGCAAATATCGTAACGGTAACCAAAATCAAGGTCGTCAATGCCAACCAGTTCATTGCGGAAAATTTCATCTTCTATTTTTTACTGCAATTTAATGATAAATATTAGAATGTTTAACTTAAATCTAAAATTGTTAAACATTTTGTATCTTTATTTGTAGCTTCGTAAAAGCAATATAACGGTACTAATTTTCAAAATCCCAAAAGAAATGTTCGGATTGTTCAAAAAGAAAACGGAAAAAGAAAAACTACAGGAGGAATACGCAAAACTCATGCGAGAGGCACATGCACTTTCAACATCCAATAGAAAGTTGAGCGACCAAAAGACCTATGAAGCAGAAGAAGTCATGAAAAAGATAGACCTTTTAAACTAAAGCGAAAAGATTAGGATGTCAGCAGATAAAAAGCCCGACAATGTAGTTTTCAATACTGAAAATGAAAAATACGACGCCGCTTTAAAGCCTTACGCCACAAATATAGGTGCACCGAGTATCAAAGCGACCGATAGCATTGCCTGGAAAAATAGAAGCATAAACAAGTTGAACCATAAGGTTCAGACCAAATTCTTGGAGCTAAAGACGGAGTATGAGAAAATGCTCCAGGAATTTGAATACAATAAACTCATTTTTGAAGCTAAATTTAGTTTTGAACCTATAGTTGGTGAAATCTATCATCTTTACCAACGGGAGAATGGCGAATCCTTTTTATCCCTAATCGCTCCCGAGCAATGTAATTTTGATGCGCTGGGCAGTTTCTACCTAAATGCAGACCAGATATGGCAAAAAGTAACCTCTAACGATGACGAAAACTAGAAATTTTAGCGAAAGGGAATTGGACCGAATCATAGAAATGGCATGGGAAGACCGTACCCCTTTTGAAGCTATACTATTTCAATTCGGTTTACTGGAGAAAGAAGTCATTAAATTGATGCGGAGCAACCTTAAGGAAAGTAGTTTTAAACGTTGGCGGAGACGCGTGAACAGTGGGGTAAGCCAAAAACATCTAAAGAAACGCAATCCCGAAATCAACCGTTTTAAATGCTCCCGACAAAAAGCAATTTCAGGAAATAAAATCAGTAAACGATAATGCTACCTTTTCCCGTTTCCTTTGATGAGATTCTTAACCGTGTCGATTTGGTGGATCCTGTTGCTTATGGCTCCTCTAGAAATTATATAGATGGAGCGGTAAGTTATTTATCGCCCTATATTTCAAGAGGCGTCATCTCAACAAAATTTGTGATGTCCAAAATATTGGAACGTGGACATCATACATACAAAGTGGAAAAGTTTATCCAAGAACTGGCTTGGCGCGATTATTGGCAACAGGTTTGGATAGCCAAAGGGAATGAAATCAATACCGATTTAAAACACCAACAAACACCGATAGCAAATTGGTCAATACCTAAATCCATAGTAGAAGCGACTACTGGAATAATAGCGATAGATAATTCCATTCAACAGCTTTATGAAACAGGCTATATGCACAATCATTTGCGGATGTATGTTGCTTCCATTGCTTGCAATGTGGCCCAAAGTCACTGGAAAGCTCCCGCGCAATGGCTCTATTATCATTTATTGGATGGAGATTGGGCCAGCAACGCCTTGAGCTGGCAATGGGTAGCGGGTGCCAATAGCAACAAAAAGTATTATGCCAATCAGGAGAATATCAATACATATTGCCGAACTAATCAAAAGAATACGTTTTTGGATGTTTCCTATGAAACTTTCAATACTAGCATGGAAATTCCGGGTAGGTTAAAAGAAACGGAATCCCTAAATCTGAAAACCGAGCTACCTGAAATGGAACCCCTTTCAATCGATGAAAATCTTCCTGCCTACATTTATAATTTTTACAATCTTGATTCCGAGTGGAAAAAGGATACTTCTGCAAATAGGGTTCTGTTGTTGGAACCTTCTCATTTTAAAAACTATCCCGTGTCTAAAAAATCAATTGATTTTGTATTGGCGACTTCAAAAAATATTAAGAACATACAGATTTATGTAGGTGAATTTAAAGAACTGGTCGCATCACATAATCTGAAAGACATCCATTTTAAGGAACATCCATTGAATGCACATTACAAAGGCACCGAAGAACCCAGAGATTGGATGTTTAAGGTAGAAGGATATTTCCCTTCCTTTTTTGGATTCTGGAAAAAATGTAAAAAACAACTTAAATATTAAAATCATAGATGCACTATACCAGCGAAGACATTAAACAATTGGATAAAGTAACCCGCTTAAAAATCATTAATTCGGTTACGGGTATAAAGCCTGCCAATCTTTTAGGTACTATAAATAATGAAGGACTAACGAATCTCGCCGTATTTAGTTCCATTATACATTTGGGCAGCAATCCTGCATTATTGGGTTTTATTGTAAGGCCCACTGGCGAAGTACCTAGGCATACCTATGAGAATATTAAGGAAAATGGTTCCTATACCATCAACCACATTCATCCAAAATTTGCGGAGAATGCCCACTATACTTCCGCTAAGTTCGATGGGAATATATCCGAGTTTGAACGCTGCGGCTTCACCGAAGAGTTTATAGCCGATTTTAAAGCGCCGTTCGTGAAGGAAAGTACATTCAAGATGGGAATGCATTTTAAGGATGCCATCAATATTCCGTTGAACGGGACCATTATGGTCATTGGTGAAATTGAACATCTTATTTATCCAGATGATGCGATGATAGCGGACGATATTGACTTGGAAGCTTCCAATAGTGTCGGAATATCTGGGCTGAACAGCTATTATTCCCTAAAAAAAATCGGGAAGTACCCCTACGCCAGGGTTAATGAAACTCCCGAATTTTAATGCATAAAAAACAACATCTTCCAGAAAAAGTCTGCCCTGTTTGCGAACGTCCTTTTTCGTGGCGAAAGAAATGGGAAAAGAACTGGGAAGCGGTTAAATACTGTAGCGAGCGCTGCAGAAGACATAAGTAGAAAATGAAAAGCGTACATCTTATTTTTCCCCATCAATTGTTTGAAGCATCTCCCCTATTTGACATTTCGGCACCTATTTACTTGGTGGAAGAATACCTGTTTTTTAAACAATACCCGTTTCACAAACAGAAAATAGCGTTTCACAGGGCTTCTATGAAATCTTATGAGGCTTTCTTAAAATCGAAAAAATACGAGGTCATCTATGTGGAATCCATTGATGAAATATCGGATATTCGAAAATTGATTCCAAAATTGTCCGAAGAAGGTGTAGAACATATCAATTACATAGACCCAACAGACAATTGGCTGGAAAAAAGGATTCTGCAGGCTTGTGCAGCATGTAACATCAGCACAAAAAAGTTTGAGTCTCCACTATTTCTAAATTCAAAAGATGACCTTGTTTCTTTTTTTAGAAAAGATAAGAAGAAGTACCACCAGACCAAGTTTTATATAGATGAGCGAAAAAAACGTTACATCCTTTTAGACCCTGGTGAAAAACCCCAAGGGGGAAAGTGGACGTTTGACAAGGAGAATCGAAAAAAATATCCTGCAAAAAAAATACCGCCACCAGTACAATTTCCGGATGTTGATGAATTCTATAGGGAAGCCAAAAATTATGTGAAAAAACACTTTTCCGACCATTTGGGAGAACTTACGGAACACGCCCTATACCCAACAAATTTTGAAACGTCCAAAGCGTGGCTCAATCAGTTTTTTGAGCATCGCTTTATGGAATTTGGTACTTACGAGGATGCCATAGTAGCTGAGGAGTCCATTCTCAATCACAGCGTTCTGACACCAATGTTGAATGTTGGGCTATTAACGCCCTCCCAGATAGTCGATGCAAGTCTGGACTATGCAGAAAAAAATAATGTTCCCATAAACTCCACAGAAGGTTTTGTACGACAGATTATTGGGTGGCGCGAATTTATCAGGGGCATGTACGAAGCTCGTGGCACCGATGAGCGAACATGTAATTTCTGGGGATTCACCAGAAAAATTCCAGCATCATTTTATGATGGCACAACTGGGATATACCCCGTGGACCAAACCATAAAAAAGTTATTAAAGTCTGGTTATTCCCATCATATAGAGCGATTGATGGTGCTTGGAAACTTTATGTTGCTCTGCGAATTCGACCCAAACGAAGTGTACAGATGGTTCATGGAACTATATATTGACGCGTATGATTGGGTCATGGTGCCTAACATCTATGGAATGAGCCAGTTTTCAGATGGTGGGCTAATGGCGACCAAACCCTATATAAGCGGCAGTAATTACCTAATGAAGATGAGCAACCACAAAAAAGGCGAATGGCAAGAAGTATGGGACGGTATGTTTTGGCTATTTATGGATACACATAGGGATTTTTTCACCCAAAACCCAAGATTGGGTATGCTCGTTGGCACTTTGGATAGAATGTCTGCCGATAAGAAAGAACGTCTTTTCAATAAAGCAGAGGGATACTTGTCAAGCTTGGAAAGCTAATCCAATACAGATAATTCAGGAAATTCCAATTATTCACTACTCGTTCTTATGTAATTGACTCTTCACTATTGCCCATTAAAACCAACCAAAGCAAAAACATAGCGTCCAGCGAAAATTAAGTGCTATTGTACCCAAACACACTACAACAATACATTTAAAAACTATTTTTGAAGATAATTAAACACCTACATGGCATCTTTTGGTTTTGTGGACATCATTTTGTTTTTGGGAGTCAGCCAAGGTCTCTTTCTGTCTATTTCCCTACGATTGATCCAGAATAGAAATGTTGGTGCGAACAGAGTACTTTCCTTGCTATTATTGATAGCGGCCTTAATGCTTTTTTGTAGAATCTCTGCATATCGGATTCCAGAAGATTGGATATGGCGTTTTGGCATTTTGATAGATACTACAATTTTTCTCTTCCCACCGTTACTCTATTTATACGTAAAACGATTGGTTTTCAGGAGTACACCCCCGTTTAAATTGCATTGGTTACATTATGCTCCCGCCCTACTTCATGTTTGTTATTATTTCTGGACATTGAGCATTCCGTTATCGGATTTTAATAAACGTTACTTTACAGGAGGTCTAAACTTTATGTTTTTTCTGGTTGAAGCCACTGGGTTGCTTTCGCTCATTTTTTATTGGATCAAGACATTTTTGCTTATCAAAAACTATCGGGAAGAAGAAAAAAAAGAACTTTCATACCATCAAAATATAGCTCAGTTTCTCAAATTCTTCATGTTCGCCCTGTTAACTTTTATACTTTTATGGTCGGTCAGCTTTTTAAGCGCAAACATTCTGGGAAAATATTTTACCTACATCAATTATGTGACCATGTGGATTTCCATTCCTATTTTCATTTACGTTGTAGGATATTTTAGCCTTCGGCAGCCCGAAATTTTCAGGGTTCCCGTTCCTTCGAAGGAAAAATCTGAAAAACAGCGTTTAAAGCCCGATGAAATCCAGAAACTTCAAAAACGCCTGCATTACTTCATTTCGGAAGAAAAAGTATTTCTCCAACCCGACTTTACGCTGAAAAGCTTGGCAGAAAAGATGAACACCTCACGCAACAATCTTTCTTGGTTGCTGAACCAAACCTATCAAATCTCCTTTTATGATTATATCAATCGTTTCAGAATTAAGGAATTTCTTCTTAAAGTGAATAATGGGGAACATCTGAGCCATACACTTTTGGCATTGGCCATGGACGTAGGTTTCAATTCAAAATCTACATTTAATAAGGCCTTCAAAAATGAGATGGGCACTACTCCAAGCGAATACATCAAAAAACATAAAGTAGCCTAAAAAGGTCTCATTGTGCCCAAAGGGTCGATACCCATACTCCACACCACTAGTTTTATCCCATAACAATTAAAACTTTAAATATGAAAACTGGTAAACTATTATTAAAATCTGGACTTGCATTGGCCTGTCTGGCACTTTTTACACTCACTTCCTGTATTGACGATTTTGACGGTGGAGGCCCTAAGCCCAAAAAAGTAATCACACTTTTTGGATCGGATTTTCCTGCAAATGACGGACTTCATGTAAACGGCAAAGGAACCGTTTTTGCTTCCAATTTTGGTAAGTTCGACAGCGTTAAACAGAAATATAGTGGAACCAAAGTATTCAAAATTAAGCGAAATGGTTCTATCTCCGTTAAAGCGAGTGGTTTTGAAGCGCCTATGGGCGGGGTTCAAGACAGTAAAGGGAATTTCTATTTTAACAATGAGAACAATGACGATGGTATATCTGGGGTGTTGGTCAAGATTGCCCCAGATGGCACTTCATCGCAAGTAGGAGAAATAGCAGGCTGGCCTTCTGGTCTTGCCATTGATGATTACGATACAATTTATGTGGCCAACTTTAATGCCAGTACGATACACAAGGTCTCACCAGATGGTGTCATCTCTTTATTAGCCACCGATAATAGGCTTTTTGGATGCGTTGGAATCGATGTGGATAAGGAGGGGAATATAATTACTTCCAATTTTTACAATGCAAATATATTGAAGGTGACCCCCCAAGGAGAGGTTTCTCTAATTGCTAATATACCCGATACCACTTTTGGTTTCGCCATAGGCTATATGACTATTTTGGATGATTATATTTATGCCACGGGTATCAACGAAAATGTTATTTATAAGGTTTCTTTTGATGGAACTTCCGAGATTTTCGCTGGAACAGGGGAAAATTCCACTACCGATGGTCTTTTGAACGAGGCAACTTTCTCCCAGCCCAACGGAATAGCTGCGGATGAAAAACGAAAAATACTGTACATTTCCCAATTCGATGAACCGGGATTGCGGATGATCAAGCTTTAGTAAAGGTGGCTTCACAATATTCCAGATCAAATTTAGCTTAGGTGCTCAAGACGTTTTGAATCAAGAATGAGGATAAAAGAGTTTTGTTCCTAAAACTTTTATGCCTCTTCATAGCAGTAGTTTGCTTAAAACCCGTTGTACTTTATTATAATAAAGTACAACGGGTTTTTATATATTTCTTGACCTATGGTTTAAATCATAAGTTTTTGACCAAATTAGTATTGCTAAACTGATTATATTACAACCATAATTAAATTCTTGGACACAAATCAAAAATAATATCGGGTCTTGAAACACAAACTATTCTTTATTTTAATCTTTCTTGTATATAAGGGCAATAATGCCCAATCCGCTGAAGAAGTCTATAAATCCAAGGATTTGAAGATAATTCAGCTTACCGAAAATACATTTGTCCACGTATCGTATTTAGAAACAGAAGATTATGGCAAAGTCGGTTGTAACGGTCTGGTTTTTCAAAATAATGGAGAGACCGCTGTTTTTGATACGCCAGTGACCAATGCCGCTTCCAAAGAACTGATTGACTGGATAAAGGAATATCTCAACTCAAAAGTAGCAGCTGTTATCGTAACACATTCACATGAAGACTGCTTGGGAGGATTAAAAGTGTTTCATGAAGCGGGAATAACATCTTATGCCAGCCAGTTAACCTGTGAATTCGCAAAAGAGGCAGACCAAGTCGTTCCCCAAAATAGTTTTAAAGGCAAACTTTCGACCAAGGTTGGAAATGAACGTGTACAAAGTTTGTTTTTTGGGGAAGGGCATACAAAGGATAATATTGTAGGCTATGTTCCCACGGAAAATGTGCTTTTTGGTGGTTGTTTGATAAAAGCGAAGGGAGCTGGAAAGGGTTACATTAAAGAAAGTAATTTAAAAGAGTGGCCAAAAACGGTTAAAAAAGTAAAAAGTACACTTACGGATATTAAATTTGTGGTGCCAGGCCATGGAAAATATGGAGGAACCAACTTGTTGGACTATACGATTACAATGTTCAAAAATGAAATGTGATTCTCTGGACCGAACCAAAGATGAAAGAAACCCGAATCAATAAATATTTAAGTGAAGTTGGCTACTGCTCTCGACGGGCAGCCGATAAGCTGATAGACCAAGGAAGGGTCACCATTAATGGTAAAGTACCCGAAATGGGCACAAAAATAAAGCCAACTGATGAGGTTCGTGTGGACGGTGAACTAATCTCAGAAACCAAGGAAAAGCCTGTTTATCTAGCGTTCAATAAACCTATCGGGATTGTCTGTACTACCGATACCAGGGTCGAAAAAGACAATATTATCGATTTTATCAATTATCCAAAACGGATTTTTCCCATAGGACGACTTGATAAACCCAGCGAGGGACTTATTTTTATGACCAACGATGGAGATATCGTCAACAAAATCCTCAGGGCAAGAAATCATCACGAAAAGGAATACGTGGTTACGGTCAACAAACCGATTACGCCTGAATTTTTAAAGAAAATGCGAAATGGCGTTCCAATTCTAGGCACCGTGACCAGAAAATGTGAAGTAGAGCAATTGGGAAAACATCAATTTAAAATTATATTGACCCAAGGACTGAACAGACAGATACGTAGAATGTGCGAATATTTAGATTATAGCGTAAAGAAATTAAAGCGAGTGCGTATTATGAATGTTCATTTGGATATTCCTGTCGGTAAATGGCGACACTTAACAATTGATGAACTTAAAGAAATAAATACAATGGTCGCAGATTCCTCCAAGACCCATAGCTAAGGGTATTAATATATGGAATTTAAGGCAAGAAACCTCTTCTCCTTTAAATTGAAAATCGAAAATACAAAGATCACTAAGTATTTTGACCATCTTTCAAGCATTGTAATAAATATCCGTTTAAATACACTTATTGCCGTTAATCGACATATTTAACAATTTTGATAAAAAAATTGAAAAATATATTCGATGAAATGCACTTATTACTCGTTAAAATCAAAAACCTATGAAAAATTAATAAGTAATCCTCGAAATTATTTCTGCAATTTTGTCCTGTATTAACCCCCAAATCCCAAAACCATGATACGCACATTAACCTACAGTTTAACATTAATTATCGGATTTTTTCAGACAGCTCAAATTGCTGCCCAAAAACCGATTGAATTTGAAAATAGTAAAGAAGTAATCAAAAATTATAGTGGTTCTTTATCCACACTTGAAGGGTATATTCCTTCTATCTCTGTAACCAAAGATGGTAAAACAGCATATTTTAGCCAATCTAGCGAGCAGAAACCATTATATGGAGTATTTTCCAAAAAAGAACAGATACATGAGGTCTATCGCGCCGAAAAAATAAATGGCAAATGGAGCAATGTCACCAAATTAAAAGTCTGCCCAAAGTATGCTTCTGCCAAACATCCCACCGTTTCAGAAGATGGCAAACGTCTTTTCTTTGCTTCAAACATGAAAGGAAGCTATGGAAAATATGATATCTATGTTGCTGATATAAATGCGAATGGTAGTTTAGGTGTATCCAAAAATCTTGGTCCTAAAGTAAACACTAAAGATGATGAACTATATCCCAATATATATAACGGAACACTTTTGTTCTTTGCTTCTGAAGGACGTGATGGCTTTGGAGGTCTTGACCTATATGCTACGCAGGTTACCCAGAATAGTCTAACCTCTTCTGTAAACCTAGGAAGTCATATCAATAGCAGTAGAGATGATTATGCCATTCAACTTGATACTAAAAAAGGAGAAAGTTATGTGGTGTCCAATAGGGGTGCAAACCACACCATTGAAAAAGTAACTATTGCCTACAGAAAGAAATCCATGGATAATACCATGGTCGCTTATAACGATGAAAACCTGGAAACAGCTTTGGAGGCAGAGACTTCAAACGAGATTACCAGTACTTCCTTTGATGAATAAAATATAATAAAATAAATCGGTCCACGCCTGAAGGTTAATCTGATTTTGTCTATTGACGAGACACTAAATATCGTTGACATATGATAAATTATACAGGGGGAAACTGCACTTTATCATAGAAGCGGGTCGTATTATTTCACTCGGACTGATTTTACTAAGAATAGGATGCTCCAAAAGGGGGCATCCTATTTTTTTATATAAAGATTTGAAATCAGTTTTGAAGTCCTTATAACTCATGCGGATTCTACATATTCTATCTATCCACACAAAAATTAAAAAAGTGTATTTGAACGAAAAGGACTACAAAAAATTTTTAAGAAAGAAAAAAAAGCTTAATTTAGTTTTTGAAATAATACAAGATCCCAAATCTTATACCTATGAAAGAAACTACAAATTTTAGTGCAACATTAAGTCCCCCACTCCATAAGCGGGTTCTTTTCTAGCATTTTAAAACCTTTTCTAAACTTTTTTTTGATTTAATCCTTCACAGGATTTTTATCAACATGTCCCAATTAGGGCAATGGTGAAGCTTACTTCGTGTTTAAAATCAATATTTTAAAACGCAAAAGCTTTTCTCCTTGTAATCCCGTTCGGACATGAAAGACATGATGCGTTTTGCTCTATATCTAGGCAAAATGAAGGCAAACTATGACAAAATCAGATGACCAAAATCTAACACACATGGAGACTAACACATTAAAAATTACCATCATTGACAATGATGAAAAATTACACCCCCTTTATCGATTCTATTTTAGCGATGAGTCGCGTTATGAATTGATAGAAATACATACTTCGGTAAATAAATTTTTATCCCATTCTGCAAGGAATGATACGGACATTATTGTTTCTGAAGTTGATTTGAACGGAATCTCGGGCATTGATGGTATTCCATATTTCAATAAACTGAACAAAGCTCCAAAAGTTTTGATGACGAGCCAGACCAGTGATTTCAAAATTATAAAAGAAGCCTTTAAGAAGGGGGCGGACGGTTTTTTGACCAAACCTTTAACCAAAACCCGATTCTTTAATGCATTGGATGAACTGCGACAACACGGGGTAGCCCTGGAACACGATGTAGTTAAAAAAATCATCCATTCATTCCAAATTAAGACTCTTGAGCGATTCTCGAAAAAGGAAAATCAGATTATTGGGTTGCTCACCCAAGGATATACCTATAAAATGATTGCAGATAGGCTCTTTGTAACGCCAAGCGCAGTAAATTTCCATATTCAGAATATTTACGTAAAACTTAATGTAAACTCAAAAGGCGAGGCATTAAAGAAGCTTCAAGAGTTGGAAGTACGCCAATTGAATGCAGCATGATATATGGCTAATAAAAAACCCGCCAATGGGCGGGTTTTTTTATCTATTCCAAAGTGGAATTATTTGACTTCTTCGAAATCTACGTCTTCAACGTTATCGCCTTCTGCAGCACTGTCACTCGCAGAACCATTGGCAGAAGAATTTCCTCCTGCAGACTCACCTCCAGCTTGTGCGCTTTCTGCCTGTGCTTTGTACATTTCTTCTGAAGCAACTTTCCATGCTTCGTTGATTTTTTCCAAAGCAGGTTCAATTAGCGCTAAGTCTTTGGTTTCGTAAGCTTTCTTCAATTCCTCCAAAGCATCTTCGATTGGCTTTTTCTTATCATCGGAAAGTTTATCGCCAAATTCTTTTAGCTGCTTTTCAGTTTGGAAAATCATCCCATCAGCCTCATTCAATTTGTCTGCGGTTTCTTTTACTTTTTTATCAGCTTCGGCATTTGCCTCAGCTTCGGCCTTCATCTTTTGGATTTCTTCTTCTGTCAACCCAGAAGAGGCTTCGATTCGAATATCCTGTGATTTGTTCGTTGCCTTGTCCGTAGCAGAAACTTTAATGATACCATTGGCATCAATATCAAAGGTGACCTCAATTTGTGGCGTACCCCTTGGTGCTGGTGGAATACCATCTAAATGAAACCTGCCAATGGTTTTATTGTCTGCGGCCATTGGTCTTTCTCCTTGCAATACATGGATTTCAACCGATGGTTGATTATCCGCAGCGGTAGAGAATACCTGTGATTTTTTTGTTGGGATTGTCGTGTTCGATTCAATCAACTTGGTAAAAACACTTCCCATGGTTTCAATTCCTAAAGAAAGTGGAGTAACGTCCAATAACAGGACATCTTTTACGTCTCCCGTCAAAACACCCCCCTGTATTGCAGCTCCTACAGCAACTACCTCATCAGGATTCACCCCCTTTGAAGGTTTCTTGCCAAAGAATTTTTCCACAGCTTCTTGAACTGCTGGAATTCGCGTGGAACCACCAACAAGGATGATTTCGTCAATATCACTTTTGGACAATCCTGCTGATTTTAAAGCCGTCTCACATGGAGCTATTGTCCTTTTGACCAAGTCCTCTATCAATTGTTCAAATTTTGCACGCGTCAAAGTTCTTACCAAGTGCTTGGGTCCAGAAGATGTTGCCGTTACATAAGGCAAATTGATTTCGGTCTGCGCAGAAGAAGACAATTCAATCTTTGCTTTTTCGGCAGCTTCACGTAAACGTTGTAATGCCATGGCATCTTCACGAAGGTCCATATTCTCGTCCTTCTTGAACTCCTCTGCCAACCAATCGATGATTTTTTGGTCAACATCATCACCACCTAAATGTGTATCACCATCAGTTGCCAATACTTCAAAAACACCGTCCCCTAATTCCAATATGGATACATCATGTGTACCACCACCAAAATCGAATACAACTATTTTTTGATCCTTATCTTTTTTGTCCAAACCGTAGGCTAAAGATGCGGCTGTAGGCTCGTTAATTATACGTTCTACTGTTAAACCAGCAATTTCACCAGCCTCTTTTGTAGCTTGTCTTTGCGAATCGTTAAAGTATGCAGGTACGGTAACTACCGCCCTTGTTACATCTTGTCCCAAGTAATCTTCTGCTGTCTTCTTCATTTTCTGAAGAATCATGGCAGATAGTTCTTGGGGAGTATACAAACGCCCATCAATATCTACACGTGGCGTATCGTTATCACCTTTTACTACTTTATAAGGAACCCTATTCGCTTCTTTTGAAGATTCTGAAAACTTGTTCCCCATAAATCTCTTGATGGAGTAAATCGTTTTGTGCGGATTTGTTACCGCTTGTCTCTTTGCCGGGTCACCAACCTTTATTTCACCGCCCTCTACAAATGCAATGACAGAAGGAGTAGTCCTTTTGCCCTCAGCATTTGGAATTACGACAGGTTCGTTACCTTCCATAACGGAAACACAGGAGTTGGTCGTACCCAAGTCTATACCTATTATCTTGCTCATTGTATAATGTTATTTCTGTTGAAAATTTATTTTTATCTCGTCCAGTAAATGTCAATGATTATGCCATGCAAAATAATATGACAAGGTGGCAGGTTTATATAGACATAAGAAGTAAGAGGTTAGAGGTCGGAAACAAGAGACAGGAGACAGGAAATAAAAACTCTGAACTCATAATTCATAACTCTGGACTTTACATCCCAGAAACTCTGAAACTTTAAATACATCCATTACCAACTATACACTTTGTATTTTACAAATTCTAAACTTTTATTTCGTGTTTTATATTTTTCCTCGTATTATATTTGAAGGAAATCTAATCAATGGAATGTATCAGTGTTTTTGATATGCTCAAAATTGGTGTGGGACCATCCAGTTCCCATACTCTGGGTCCTTGGCGAGCAGCTGAACGCTGGATAAATGAACTTAAGCAACAAGGAATTTTTGATTCAACATTACGTATAAAAGTCCATTTATATGGTTCTTTGGCATTGACAGGCAAGGGCCATGCTACCGACATTGCCGTTGTGATGGGATTATTGGGCAGTAATCCAGAAACAGTAGCTACAGAAAATATAGGAAGAACCGTAGAAAAAGTAAAAGCTGAAAACCAAATCAATCTGGGAGGCATACGAACAATCCCTTTCAGCTTCACGGAGGATATCATCTTCAAAAAAGAATTTTTACAATTCCATGCCAACGCACTACAATTCGAAGCTTTTTTAAATGATGGAACTTTTTCCATGGAAACATACTATTCCATTGGTGGTGGTTTTGTGGTAAAAGAAGAACGCATTAATTCCAAAGAAAATAAAGAAGTATTCAAAACTTTTCCATGTCCGGTCAGAACAGGAGTTGATTTACTCAGCTTTTGTAAAGAGAAAAACAATTCAATCTCTGAGGTTGTTTTGGAAAATGAACTTTCATTACGGTCGAGCCATGAAATCGATACGGAATTAAACCGTATTTGGAATACGATGCTGGAGTGTATGTATTTAGGGTGCCACACCCAGGGGACACTGCCGGGCGGACTAAGTGTACGTAGACGTGCTTTTGAAATGCATGAAAAACTAAAAGGTGATGTCCCCTACTCCAATCCTGTGGAATGGCTACATGCCATACGAAAAACCGAGGTTAAATTTAGGCAGATTTTAAAATGGGTAAGCTGTTTTGCCCTTAGTGTAAATGAGGTAAATGCCTCATTGGGACGTGTGGTCACAGCTCCAACAAACGGGAGCGCAGGTGTTATTCCAGCCGTTTTAATGTACTATATGGTGATTGAAAACCATGATGCCGACCTTGAACATATTAAAAAATTCTTGCTCGTTGCGGGAGAAATAGGCAGTATTTTTAAGAAAGGGGCAACCATATCTGCGGCCATGGGAGGATGCCAAGCAGAAATTGGAGTTTCGTCATCCATGGCCGCTGGAGCCTTGACCGAGCTATTGGGCGGTACACCCGAACAGGTTTTGGTGGCCGCAGAAATTGCAATGGAACACCATTTGGGCTTAACCTGCGACCCCATCGGAGGGTTGGTGCAAGTTCCCTGTATCGAGCGTAATTCCATGGGAGCCATAAAAGCCATAAATGCTGCCGAACTTGCTTTAGAGACCGACCCCAAAGATGTAAAAGTGCCTTTTGACAAAGTGGTAAATACCATGTGGGAAACTGCAAAGGATATGAGCTCAAAATATAAGGAAACCTCTGAGGGGGGACTGGCTGTGGGTGTATTTTTAAGTGATTGCTAAATTTATAATTATCACTTCTAAAACAAAATATGGTGAAAACGTCGCACGATTTTGAAAATTCTGTACATATTCAAATCTCAAGAAACTCTAAGCAATTAAGAAATTGACAAAAAAAATCGGCATCGGGTTATTTCTTTTGGTTTTTGCTTCTTGTAAATTTTCAAACACGCTAGAATCGGATAAAAAGCTATCAACAAAAATAGAAACAGCTTTTGTGGCTAAGGATAAAAAAGTCGACTTTTCCCAATTTGATGGTTTTAATTGGAATCAATTATTGATTCTTGGACCTTACTTGGCAGTTGGTCACATTGAAAAAGGACTGGGATTGGATTTAAGTAACATCAAAGAAAATGGAATCGAGTATAGCGACGCATTCAATTTATTGATATTTATTGAAAATGGGAAATCCATCAAAATTTCTGAAGTTTCTCGAAGCATTGGAGACTTTACTCCAATAGGAATTTTGATTGATAAAAATGAAGCAATATTCCAGAAAACAGCGAATGGGAAAATCACGTTGGTAAAATAAAATGTGTAATTCAGTTAATTTTTACAAAAACACTTCACGATTTTAGTTGCCACTGAAATATATGAAAAGAACTCTTGTAAGATATCGGAACAGTAAACTTAGAAGGTTGATAAGAAAGCATGAAAAATATGCTCCCGTACTTTTCTTCATTGGTGGTTTTATTTTCGATTCATTGACCCTGGGGCGTATTGACAGATTGTACGATCTTATAGTCCTCTGCTTGCACATGACCGCACTGACCATTATGCTATATATCTACAATCTCGTGGATGATGGAAAATGGAAAAATTCGATTATTGGACGGTATGATGAATATTTGCCTTTGGCGATTCAGTTTTTCTTCGGAGGACTTTCAAGTGCATACGTCATTTATTTCTCTAGGAGTGTTTCCCTCTCAAAAACCGTATCATTCTTTGTAATTCTTGTTCTGTTGCTTTTTGCCAATGAATTTTTGAAGAAACGTATATCCAATAAGTATTTGCAATTTGGGGTATATTTCTTTATCAATTTTACCTTTTTTGCTTTTATGGTACCTGTGTTCATAAAAGAAATGAATACAAATATTTTTTTAATATCAGGAGCTGTCAGTTTGGTCAGCACTTTAATTTTAATAGTTTTTATCTATCTCAAAAGCCCTAGTACGCGGGCAGAAGTAGGCTTGGGCAAATTGATTGGAATTGTATTTTCTATCTATATTACAATCAATCTTTTTTATCTGTTCAGGTTGATACCGCCTGTTCCACTGGCTCTTGAAAATGGTATTGTAGCTCATGACATAAAGCTTGAAAATAACAATTATATCGTTTCCTACGAAGCGGATGGTTCTCATATATTTTGGAGAAGACATCGATTAAAATTTATTTATAAACCCGAAGAAAGTGTCTATGTGTTCTCTTCGATTTTTGCCCCTACAGACATTGAAAAATCGATATTGCACAGATGGAAATGGTATGACCCAAATACAAACGATTGGAAAATTGTTGAGGATATTGGATATGATATTGTTGGAGGAAGGGACGGAGGATATCGTGGTTATACGTTTAAAAACAACGTGAAGAAAGGCACTTGGAGAGTTGAGGTAATTACAGAAGAAGAATTGGTTCTTGGAGTGATTAATTTTGAAATTGTGATCAATCCGTCACTAAATCCGAAAAATATTGTTGAAAAGAAATTTTAAAAGTGTGCATCCCATCATTTTACTATGATTTACATTGAAAGATTTAAATTTAATGCCACAAATTATTTTGAAACTATACATTTAACGCAATACCCTCAACTAAAAGTACGGTTCACTCATTTTACGTTTTTTGCAATTTACTATTAGCATATGTTTGAAGAAAAAATGAAAAATACAGCAATACTCTCTATTTTATTTCTGATCGGTGCTTGCAAAAAAACCATAAAGAACGAATCGATATCAACTTCAAACTCGATAAAAACAACGATTGAAAAACCCACCTTGAGCGGGCATTGGGAATTATTAAAAGTTAACGACACTTTGTTTGATATAGGTCCAATATATGGTAAAGGTCAAACACAACCTAGATTAACGATCGATACGGAAAAAGGTTTTATTGGGGGCTTTTCCGGATGCAATGGTTTTGGCGGTGATGCAGTTTTTGGTGAAAATACGATTACGTTGAAGGAATCCGTTTTTACCAATCAGCTTTTTTGCGGTGACAGCAAATGGGAAGATGATTTTTATGATAGAATTGAAAATATTCAAAATTATACTTTTGAAAATACCAACTTAAAAATTGTGGGCAATGATGGTAGAACCATGGAATTTAAACAAAAGATTTATCATCCATTGGAAAATCATTCATGGGAACTCACCCATGTCAATGATTCTGCATTCGTCACAAATAATAAGGTAAAGCGAAAACCAGTCATAAAATTCAATTTTGATAAGAACATGATAACCGGTTTTACGGGATGTAACGGATTTAGTATGAGCGTTTTGTTTCAGGGTAACGGTTACAAAACGATTAAAGAACCCTTTGTGACCAAAAGAAATTGTGATAAAAGTTGGTCTAAAACGTTTTTTGGTATTTTAAAAAACAATCAGAATTTTACTATACTTGATAATGTCGTTATCTTAACCGACACGAACGGGAGAACGCTTCGATTCAAGAAAGAAAAGTGATGGAATACCAAAAATAATTGGAAGCAAAATATATTCAAATACAAACCAACATGAAATTATCAATAACTGGATTACTGCTTTTTTTTCTCATTGGATGTAGCGAAAAAACCAAAGTTGATGATCAATCAATTTTAGAAAAGACCATTGCGGTCCATGATTCTCTAGACACTTGGCAAACAGCTACGCTGAACTTACACATACAAGAACCTAGAGTTTCCAATCCTTCCCGCTATTCCATTCTAAAACTGGACAACGAGAACAACACTTTTGAGCTCTCTAGAAATAGGGATGAGCATATTTCAAAACATATTATTGAAAGTAATGGAAATAGTTCTGTTTTGCTGGATGGAAAAGTAGAAACGGATACAACGTTGATTCAAAAATATAGACTGGATGCTTCAAGAAGTATTGGTTACAAAAACTTTTACAAACTACTCTATGGGCTACCAATGTCTCTTGAGGAAGCTATGAAAGAGGTCGTAAGCACTTCTGATATTTTATTCAACAATGAGAATTGTTACAGCATCGAAATTGAGCTAAAAGAAGCTATTATTTCAAAATTTTGGAACATTTATGTTTCAAAAAATGATATGACCCTAAAGGGCGTGGATATTGTTTTCCCGGATGATCCTGAAAAAGGTGATAGAATCTATTTTGATGGAACAATCAATATAGATGGACTCAAAATTCCAAGAATACGCCACTGGCATGAGCTTAAAGACGACACATATTCAGGTTCGGATTTGATTATAAAGGAAATTCAGGAATAACTATTGGTTTCTCGGTTACCGAAATTTTTGTTGGGATTTTCTATTTTACAAAATCTATGCAAGAAAATTATGCCTTTGGTTTGCATTTCCCTACAGTTAAAAGTTCGTTCCATTGCGTAGTATATCGCGGGCTTCGTTCTTCTTTTATCAATTCCCACTGTTTCATGCGTTTGCCCAACGTACTTGAACGCACTTTGGCCTTTCCAAACTTTGCGTTGAGTTTGTCCACGGTTTTGGACAATACAGAAAGGCTGTTAAGATTTGGTCGAAATAGATTGCCCTGCACCTCGTTCTCAGGTACGATTCCCGTAACGTCTACACCAACTTTTTTATAGCGATATCCTAGCTTAAAAATCTTTCTTAATGCCTTATTGGCCTCTTTTATTAGAATAAATGTGCTATTGGTGGGAACTTCCAGTTTTAGCGTAATACGATTGGCATATTGTTTATCATAGTCACTGTGATAATTGGTCGTAAGAAAAATGGTGAGTTGGCTGGCACAGGTTCCTTGGGCTCTCAATACTTCGGCCACCTCTGTTATATAAAATGCACAGGCCTCCTCTATAAGCCCAAGGTCGGTCAGCTTTTTTCCAAAAGACTTTGCAGTACCGATTCCTTTTTTCTTCTTGGGCTCCATTACCATTTCAATAGCTTTTTCCCCATTCAGTTCACGCCAAAGACGCTCGCCTACAACGGTCATCTCCTTACGTACCCATGCTAGCGGCAACCGGGTAAAATCATGCGCATCATGGACATTTATGGATTTTAGTCGCTTGGCATGCTGTTTTCCTATGCCCCATACATCATCGATTGTACACCACTTGAGCAATTCTTCTTCACTTTGCTCGGAATCCACCACACAGACATGTTGTAAATCAGGTAATTTTTTAGCCATACGGTTGGCAACTTTGGCCAATACTTTGGTCCGTGCTATTCCCACGCCCACGGGCAGGCCTGTATACTGGAGAATTGTGTCCTTGATTTTATGCCCATGGGCTTCAAGCTCATCTCTTGGAACAGTACTCAAATCCAAAAACGACTCATCAATACTGTATACTTCGACCTTTGGGGAAAAGGTCTTCAAAATGTTTATTACACGCTGGGACATTTCTCCATACAACGTGTAGTTGGAAGAAAAAAAATTGACCCCATTGGTCAATAACTGGTTCTTTATTTTAAAGATAGGTTCGTACATGGGTATATGTGTCATAGCTTTTGCTTCCTTGTTGGCTGCAATCACGCATCCATCATTATTGCTCAATACTACAATGGGTTTACCTTTTAGGTCTGGACGAAAAACCGCTTCACATGATGCATAAAAACTGTTGCAGTCAACTAGCGCTACCATTAGGTTCTATGGATTATATAAGTGACCGTTCCCCATATGGAAATTGAACTATCTCTCGGTTCGTCCTGCAAGCGTATTAATTCAAATTCCCCATCAATAATGGCCAATATTAAAGTATTCCTTTTTACAGGTAGAGAACGATCCACGATTAGCACATCATTATGATCAACGTGAAGGTTCAAAAACTGTCTTCCCTTCACTCTTATAAAAAATGTTGCATCACTGTTTAAAACAAGTTCTTGGTGCAAGTTTATTGTTGGTTCCAAGTAATGGGTCGCAGGACTTGGAAAGCCTGTTTGTTTGGATACTTCGGGAGCATGCCTGTGATCGACCTTTTCAATTTTGCCGTGCTTGATGATTTCCATGTTCAAATTTATGGATTAAATCCATTTAATTGGAATTATTCCATAAAATAATTTAATGAATTTAGAAATTATCCACATTTGAAGTTATACTACTGAAAATCAGTAGCGTAAAAATTATCGCTCTTTACAGCCATCTTTGCCCTTAGTATCGATTAAATAGACAATTTTCCAATCACCTTCAAAATTTATCAGTTGGAATGAATTGATTCCACAATGGCTGAACTTGTCGTTCAGCCAAAATTCATAACCTACCCAAGCATTGGCCATGTTTCTATCGACCTGAATTGAAAACGATGTAAGTTTTTCCTCGTACTTTATACTGTCTGGAATAGTGATGATGGATGTCATGAATTTTTCAAATTCACTGGTTTTGAACAACGTTTTCCCTTCTGGGCTCTTTGCTGTTGTCTGGAGTACAATTTTATCGACAACGGTACTTTTCATTAGTAAGGAATCCTGTTTATGGAATCCTTCAAAAAAGGTTTCAATAACGTTCCGCACAGCCTGGCTATCGGTTTCCATAGAATTGGGGCCTTGAGCGTTTGCGTTGATGAAAGTGATTGATATCGTCAAAAAAAAGATTGCGCGCCCCATATTGTTATGTTTTGATTGCTACCCAAATTAAACAAATCTACTTACATTTAGGCAAGAAAAAATCAAACCAAATGTCAATTGCCAAAAAAGAGTATAAAAGAATTACCGTAAAATCGTTGGTGGAAATGAAGCAGAACGGTGAGAAAATTTCAATGTTGACCGCATACGATTACTCGATGGCCATCATAGTGGATTCTGCCAATGTGGATGTTATTTTGGTTGGAGATTCAGCCAGTAACGTTATCGCTGGTCATGAAACTACGCTACCGATCACTTTAGATCAGATGATTTACCATGCAAGTTCTGTGGTAAGAGCTGCAAAACGTGCATTGGTCGTTGTAGATATTCCTTTTGGCAGTTATCAAAGTGATTCCAAAGAAGCGTTGCGCTCGGCAATCCGTATTATGAAGGAGAGTGGTGCACATGCTGTAAAGGTTGAAGGCGGAGGAGAGATAAAAGAATCCGTTAAACGGATCATAGGAGCTGGCATCCCCGTTATGGGGCATTTAGGACTTACTCCCCAATCCATTTATAAGTTTGGTACCTATACAGTAAGGGCAAAAGAAAATCAAGAAGCACAAAAATTGAAGGAGGATGCCAAAATGTTGGAAAAACTGGGCTGTTTTGGAATTGTACTTGAAAAAATACCGGCAAAGCTGGCCAAAGAAGTTGCGGAAAGTGTTTCCATTCCAATTATAGGCATAGGAGCTGGAAATAGTGTGGACGGACAGGTTCTTGTTGTTCATGACCTATTGGGAATGACCCATGAATTCAATCCCCGTTTTTTGCGCAGGTACATGAATCTTTATGAAGAAATGGGCAATGCCATCTCGCGATATGTATATGATGTTAAAAGCAAGGATTTTCCCAATGAAGAGGAGCAATATTAAAGATTTATATAATAATGAAAAAATCTTGGTTTTTTCTTTTGGTAGTATTTACGTTTCAGGTAATATATCCTCAAGATTTTCCGATAAACTTGCCGCCGAAAATTTCAAAAGGTCTAAAGGTTCTTTTTATTGGAAACAGTCTTACATACTCTAACAATTTACCAAAGTTAGTGAAGAAAGAAATTCGTTCAAAAGGAATCAATCTAAAGACTGAAATGATTGCTTATCCAAATTATGCAATTGAAGACCATTGGAATGATGGTAAAGTGCAAAAGTTGATTGCTAAAAATCATTATGATTTTGTAATTATTCAGCAAGGACCTTCATCACAAGAAGAAGGTAGAAACATGCTATTATCTTACGGGAAGAAATTGAAGCAACTCTGCGAATCAAAAAATTCCCAGTTGGTATATTTTATGGTGTGGCCTTCTAGGACATATTACCATACTTTTGATGATGTCATAACAAATCATAGGGAAGCTGCACTAAAAAATGGAGCGTTACTATCTTCAGTTGGAGAGGAATGGAAAGGATATTTTGATGGGACTGGAGACTATTCTTATTATGCAAAGGATGGTTTTCATCCATCAATAAAAGGAAGCAAGGTCGCTGCAAAAATTATCAGTCAAACACTACTAAAAGTGAAAAAGTAAATGTCTGAAAATCTTAAATCTTCTGCTTTAAATTTACAGATTCTCTACGAAGACAATCATCTTATTGTAATCAACAAAAAAGTTGGTGACATTGTACAGGGAGATAAAACCGGTGATGCTCCTTTGAGTGAAATCATAAAAGAATATTTAAAAGTAAAATATGATAAACCCGGGAATGTATATCTGGGGGTAGTCCATAGATTGGACAGACCAACATCCGGAATTGTATTATTTGCTAAAACTTCCAAGGCATTGCCACGATTGAACAAACTGTTTGCGGAAGGAAAAACCAAAAAAACCTATTGGGCCATAGTAAAAAAATCTCCAGATTCTGAAAAAGGGATTTTAACGCATTGGTTGGTTCGTAATCCAAAGCAGAACAAATCCTACGCCCATAAAAAAGAAGTCCCAAATAGCAAAAAGGCTATTTTGGAATATAAAACCCTTAAAAAGCTGGATAATTATTCCCTTTTGGAAATTGACTTAAAAACTGGAAGACACCATCAGATTCGAGCTCAACTTGCAGCTATTGGGTGCTTTATTAAAGGTGACCTAAAATATGGCGCGGACAGGAGCAATAAGAACGGAGGGATTCACCTACATGCAAGAAGTTTGGAATTTGAACATCCTGTAAAGAAAGAAAATATTCAGATTTTAGCAGGTCCGCCCAATGACCCTATTTGGAACGATTGCCATGCTTGATATACCCTTTAAATATTATATTCCAATATTTTACTTCGACTCGCAGATAAATTTTATATTCAAATCCCTTATGAATTCAAAATCGTCAATCCATTTAACATTCATATTATCGCAGACGTGAGGAATTTTAATTTTGGTTTGTTTCTTAAAATAGTCTTTCGTCTCCTTAGTCACTACAATTGCATTTTCTTTAATTGCGTGAGCGATTACCCAAGGGTCAGCTTTTGAGTGAATTCCGTTATTTGAAACTAAATATTTATGACTTGGATTAGATGCATATATATCTTTTAAACAGTTTGTTACTTCTCCGTCAATTTTTCTAATCGGAATATCACTTTTTTTTAACCATTCAAATAAATCGTCCTCGCCTTTCTCTATTTCTTCATAAACTAATTCGGGAATAAAAACTACACCTTTTTTACCCAATTCGTTTAAAACCTCCCAATAGGAAGGACAAATTTCAGGTGAGTAATATTTTTGCCAAGCTTGAATAAGAATATTGGCATCAATACAGTAAATTACTTTTTCATCTTCGAACATTAGGCAAGCAGTTTTTCAAATTTTTGGAATTTATTAATCTGCGTGTTAAGAAGATTACTTGCAATTGATGGTGACAACGAACCGTTATTAAAAGAATCCATTACAATTCTCGTAAATAGTTTGCTGTTTTTATTTAGGCGAAGAAGGTAAGCGTCTGGTCCGCCTTTTCTTTCTCTTTGTTTTTCCTTTTTTATCTTTTCTCTTTCCAAAAACTTCTCAAATTCATTTTGAGCATCTAGCTTTAGAATTTTATATTGAGATTGGGAAATTAAGTTTAAGTTTAAAGCACGAACCAATAATGCAAAAGAACTTATACCGAGTTCTTTAGCTTGTTTAAAAATCAAATCATTCGAATCAAATGTATCTGTGCCCAATTGGGTAATCAATTCCCTTGGCATTAGTGCATTGGCTGCAACTTGATTACAAAACAATTCTACAGGATGAAATTTTGATTTAGGTTTATCAGTAAAATCAATATCTATTTCATTTGAGATACCTGATTTAGCTATCCAAATATGTGCTAATTCGTGTACTAATGTAAATAGTTGTGGTGCATTCCAATTTTTTGAATTCACAAATATAAAAGGGGCGAATTTGTCAGCAATCGCAAAACCTTGAATTAAGTCTCTATCTAGAATTAAATGTGAATGCAAGTAGCTAGCACGAGATATAAATATTCCCGCAGTTTCTGCTTTGTCAATCCATTCGTTTATCGGTGTTTTCTGATAATTATCTGGACTAATTTTTAAGGTGTCCAATATATCTCTTGCAACAATTTCTGGATTATCATTGATAGAATATTTCCCAACAAAAGGAAGTTTGTCTTCGCCAATTTCTTCGTATAATTCACTTATCCAATTCTGTTTTTCTTGAACATCACGAATAATAAATAATGATGCTGTATCTAATTTTTGCGCATCATCTCTTCGATAATCTTGTAGCAGTTGAAAATCTTTTGGTATTTCTGGTAAAAAGAAAAGAGAAAATGGTCTTCTGAAACTTTTTGCCAAGATTTTAGCTTGTCGAATTGTCGGAAAATCATTTCCGCTCTCCCAAGTCAAATATCTTTCAGGCGATACAGAAACTTTTTTGGCAGCATCTTTAACAGAGATATTAGCGGACTCTCTTGCCCACTTTAAAATCTCGGATGTTATGAATGCTTTATCGGCCATTGAATTCAACAAAAATAAGATTATTTAGAACATTTATATCTCGCTTCTAGCGCGTAATCGCCAATGCCTTTTCACGAATGATTTGACCTACCGGTTTATTCTGTAAGTGGCTTTCCAACCATGACAAAATATCCAAATAAAGAAAAGCTCTTTTCTCATAAGGATGGTTTTCATACTTCTTTAATTCATTGTAAAGCTTTTGAAACTCGTTTCTCAATTCGCTTGGATAGATATCGCCAAGGCTCCGTAAAAATTTGATCATCTCTTTTTGAACGGCGTGCAGGTCGTTCATTTTCAGTAAGAACTTGTACGTACTTTTAAGCTGAACCTCCAAATGGTAATCCATTCCAGCTTCATAATGTGCAACCAAACTCAAAACCCGCGCAAAACACATTAGATCCTCACGCATTTTTAGGTTCTTGTTCAAAATGATTTTCTTCAGATAGGCAATACAATTTTTGTTGTCGCCATTCCCAAAGTAGAGGCAGGCAATCTTATAGTATAGCAACATAATGTGGTGTTCATCAATTCTATCCTTGTGCTTTTTAATGCCATATTCAATGATATTGACAAGATACAATCCCTTGCCAAAGGTACCTTCCAAAAAATGCTGGTTCAGTTTATTGGAATTGATATAAAGAAATGCCAACGAAACAATATTCTCGTTTTGAGGAAACTTTGGACTATTAACCTGCTCCTCCATTCTTTTTAAAGTTTCCCTAAATTGTGAACTGTATTTAACAAAGAACAATGATTCTAAAAGATAATGATTCCCTTTTAGGAAAAAGACCGGGTTTAAAGGAATCATTTCTTCATTATCATAGAAAAGATCTACCCATTTGCTGGCATATTTATAAGAGGACAAAAAGTCTTGAGTGAGAAAACTATACCATAAATGGGCCTTGTACAACCATAATTTTTCTCTAAAACCGAGATTATCAATATTGTATGCAGGCAAGTGTGCATCAAAATAGTTTTGAACCTCCAATAACTCTTCATCATTACGTACATAACCCACTTTTAGCATCATTCCGTACAATTGCAGGGAAAGGTTGGAAAGCTTGCTCGTTATTACATTATGTGCCGAAAGCTCTTTTGCCTGTACCGCAAGTTCATCTGCCCTATCGGGAATACTTCTTGTAATATATTGGGTCTCAATTATTTTTTCGAGTTCCACAATTTCGTAGGCAACATTTTTTTCCTCATTCTCTATAGCAAAGTTTTTTGCTTTGTCCAAAATCTTTAAACTTTGCTTGTACAAGCCTTTTTGATATAGGATAGTTGCAAAATCCAATTGCTCACGTATTTGAACCCTTATATTTTGATTGACGGGATTCAATCGTAAACTCACCAAAATCTGTTTATATAGATGCGCTTTTAAGTTGGAAAGCTGTGCTTTTTTGACAATGTTATTTTCCAAGATTTGACGCTCATCATATGTTCGCAATCTATCCAGCAAATTAAAGAGCGCCAGAAACTTAGCATCAGCATTTACCCCTAAACGACCTACGTACAGCTTAAACTGACGTTTTTCTGACTTTGAAAGTGATTTTATCAGAACGAAAAGAGCGTCTTTATGGGTATTTGTCATCGTAAAAAATATAATTTAACGTATTGTTTTTCAGTATTTTAAATTCTCTAAAATACAATTTAACGTTGTAATGGATTTTATCATTTTATAGTTCTTGCCAACTGCTGCTCTATCTTCGTGTAGCTTAGCTAAAACTGACAAAAATAATGGATAAAGATAAGGTACAAATTTTTGATACTACACTAAGGGACGGAGAACAAGTTCCTGGCTGTAAATTGGATACAAAACAAAAATTGATCATCGCCGAACGTTTGGATGAACTGGGCGTTGATGTTATCGAAGCAGGTTTTCCAATATCCAGTCCCGGTGATTTTAAATCTGTACAAGAAATTGCCAAATTGGTGAAAAATGCTACGGTATGTGGGTTGACCCGTGCTGTTAAGAAGGACATTGAAGTTGCTGCCGAAGCCATAAAATTTGCTAAAATACCAAGAATACATACGGGTATAGGCACATCGGACTCCCATATCAAGCATAAGTTCAATACTACACGGGAAAAAATTATAGAACGTGCCGTTGATGCGGTTTCCTATGCAAAATCATTTGTTGAGGATGTAGAGTTCTATGCGGAGGATGCCGGGCGTACCGATAATGAATTTTTAGCTCAAATCTGTGAGGCAGTCATCAAAGCCGGTGCAACAGTACTCAATATTCCGGATACCACAGGGTATTGTTTGCCAGAAGAGTACGGAGCAAAAATGAAATATCTCAAAGAAAATGTAAAAGGTATAAATAAAGCTATTCTTTCCTGCCACTGTCACAATGACCTAGGTTTGGCAACGGCCAATTCAATTGCAGGTGTTGTTCATGGCGCAAGACAAATAGAGTGCACAATAAATGGTATTGGAGAACGTGCGGGAAACACTTCTCTTGAAGAAGTCGTGATGATTTTAAAACAACACCCCTACCTCAATTTGGACACAAATATCAATAGTACACTCTTATTTGATACAAGCCGAATGGTTTCCCAAAAAATGGGAATGCCCGTACAGCCCAATAAAGCAATTGTTGGATCTAATGCGTTTGCCCATAGCTCTGGTATTCATCAAGACGGGGTGATCAAACAGCGGGAAACTTATGAGATAATAGACCCGGCAGATGTTGGCGTTACTGAATCTTCCATCGTCTTAACAGCAAGGAGTGGCCGTGCAGCATTGGCATACCGAGCAAAAAGAATAGGTTACGAGCTTACCAAGTTACAATTGGATGCTGTCTATGAAAATTTTCTGGAATTCGCGGATCGCAAAAAAGAAATTTTGGATGATGATATTCATCAAATTATGGAAACCAGTGATGTTTCCATCAAGAGTTTGGCCTAGACAATCCTTTCAAATCAAATTACCACTACATGAATCTAAAGATAGCGTTGTTACCGGGAGATGGTATTGGACCAGAAGTACTTGAGCAGGCAGTAAAGTGCTTGCAGGCGGTCGAAGAAACCTTTAACCATAACTTTACTTACAAAGAAGCTCTCGTTGGCGCTATTGCCATAGAAAAAAAAAGAAATCCACTTCCCAATACAACCCTTGAGCTTTGCAAAGAAGCGGATGCTGTCTTATTTGGTGCAATCGGAGACCCAAAGTACGATAATGATCCAGAAGCTAAGATAAGACCAGAGCAAGGATTGTTAAGATTGCGAAAAGAGCTTGAACTTTTTGCCAATATAAGGCCCGTAAAGATTTTTCCATCACTAATCCACAATTCTCCATTAAAAAAAGATATTATCTCAAAAACGGATTTTATCATCTACCGGGAATTGACCGGAGGAATCTATTTTGGCGAGAAAAAGATAAATGCCGAAGGTACCGTTGCTTCTGATTTATGTGAATATTCAGAAAAAGAAATTTCGCGAATAGCACATTTGGCTTTTAAAGCTGCAAAAAATAGACGGAACAAGCTCACACTGGTCGATAAGGCCAACGTTTTGGAATCTTCAAGGTTGTGGAGGAAAGTAGTGACCAAAATTGGGGAAAGTTACCCAGAGGTAGTATTGGATTTTCTCTTTGTTGATAATGCCGCTATGCAGATTATACTAAATCCACGTCAATTTGATGTTATCCTTACCGAAAATATGTTTGGTGATATAATTTCCGATGAAGGCAGTGTCATTGGTGGTTCTATTGGATTATTGGCTTCTGCGTCCGTAGGGGATGAAAATGCACTGTTCGAGCCAATTCACGGTTCTTACCCACAAGCAAAGGGAAAAGACATTGCCAACCCAATAGCTTCTATTCTTTCTGCAGCCATGCTGTTAGAACATTTTGGCCTTTTTGAAGAAGCCATGGCAGTCCGCGAAGCAGTCGATAAATCCCTGGAAAAGAGTGTTGTAACTCCAGATTTAAATGCCAAGAGCCAATATGGTACAGGCCAAGTTGGAGATTTTATAGCCCACAATATTGTCGATAGTGAAGATGACATCAATATGAACGACGAGAACATAGGGTTGGGGAAATCAACTATTATTTAGTTTTTTGAACATTAAGTTTTCTGATGGTTTCTTTGAATTCTTTTTTAAAGGCTTCGTGTTTCTCCCCAGTGGCAGGCCCGTTAAATCCGGTATGTATTTTCTCTACGTTTCCCTGTTTGCCAATATAAATGGTAGTTGGATAAGATAGCACGTGGTTGAGCATTGGTAATTTCTCATTTGCTTTCTGCTTATCTGAACTTCCATATTGTGCCAATAAAATAGGATAGTCCACTCCCAATTTATTTTTGAGTCTTTTGATACCCTCCCAAGACTTTTCTTCAGTTTTGGCATATTCAAAGGCCAATGCAACAAATTCAACGTTCAAATCTGGGTTTTTATCCAAAAAATCTATATAAAATTTTGTTTCATCAAGACAATTGGGACACCAAGTTCCCATAATCTGAACCAAAACTACTTTATTATCAAATCTTGAATCAGAAAGGGCGACCGTCTTACCAGTTTCGTCGGGGAAGGAAAAGTAAAATCTATCATAACCTTCTTTCAAGAAAGTAAGACTATCGGCATCTGGCAATTCGAATGCTTCATTGCGTTTACCGACAAATTTTTCAACCGCATGGTTCCCAGAATAGAAATTTCCTTGTAAAGTGCTATCCGAAATCTTAGCAATGAACAAAAAAGCATGTGCCCCATCAAAAGTTGAGAGTTTAAGGGTATCTCCTGTAACAATACCTTCCAAATACCTGTAATCTCCCGTTTTTGTTCTGAATGTTCCTTCTACATCATTGCCATCTTGCCTAAAAATTCCTTTTGCTGGGTATTCATTTTCCGTTTCAACATCAAAATCAACTTCCCAAATTCCGGAAATGTTTGTAATGGCTGATGATGAAACTTTAAACCTGTCCTTTTTACCAAATTTGGCTTTGAACGGTACAATCCTATCCAAACTTTCCTTTATAAAGTTTCCGCTTATTTCTTTTTCCGTGAAGGTCCCCAACAAATACCCTTCAAAAACCGGCATTTTAATATGTATAGAATCGTTCCAAACTTCTATCTCCTCAACAAGTATAACTTCTTCTGCATTGTACATTTCAATAATATACGATTCGTTCTCCCCTTTTGAAATTGAAAAACTAAAAGGTAATGTTTCGGTAGGGGAAACTTCCAACTTAGCCAACCAGTCACCTGTGGCAATATCTTTTTTCTCTTCTTCACATGATGCCAACAGCAAGGTAAAAGAAATGACAAACACCCAAATTCTTTTCATATTTTAAAAGATTCTTCCGAAAAAACTAAAATACGACCCAAAACTTATAATAACACTACAGCAAGCATTATTTTACATTGAATCTGTTCCCCTATTGTTTTATATTTGTCGACTTTAAATATGGGGTATGAAGATTTCTTATAACTGGTTGAAGCAGTTTTTGCAGATTGACTGGAATGCAGAAAAAACTGGAGAGTTGCTTACCAATTTGGGGTTAGAGGTCGAGGGCATCTCCAACTTTGAATCTGTTAAGGGAGCGTTACGGGGAATTGTTATAGGACACGTACTTACATGTGACAAGCATCCAAATGCAGACAAGCTTAAATTGACTACAGTAGACATTGGAACGGAGTCCCCATTGCAAATTGTTTGCGGAGCACCAAATGTGGCTGTAGGCCAAAAAGTTCCCGTGGCAACAATCGGGACAACATTATATACTAAAAACGGGGAACCCTGGAAAATAAAGAAGGGAAAAATTAGGGGCGAAGAAAGTCAGGGGATGATTTGCGCAGAAGACGAAATAGGATTGGGCGAAGGTCACGATGGAATTATGGTCCTAAGTGAAATTTTAGAGCCCGGAACACCCTGCTCGGAAGTTTTTGAAATTGAGAACGACGAGGTGTTCGAAATAGGCCTAACACCAAACCGTTCTGATGCCATGAGCCATTTTGGTGTTGCCAGAGACCTAAAAGCAGGTCTGGAACAACAAGAAATCCAAAAACAATTAGTGACACCATCAACAAGTAATTTTACGATAGACAATAGGTCGTTAAAAATAGATGTTGAGGTCGAGGACAGTAATCTGGCTCCAAGATATTGTGGGGTTACCATAAGTAATATTATAGTACAAGAATCCCCGCACTGGTTAAAGAACAGATTGAAGGCCATTGGCCTTACGCCAATCAATAATGTTGTCGATATCACCAATTATGTGCTACATGACTTGGGACAGCCTTTACATGCATTTGATGCTGCTAAGATAAAAGGTGGCAAAATTGAGGTCAAGACCTTGCCTTCCGGAACTAAGTTTAAAACCTTGGACAATGTAGAACGAGAACTCCACGAAGATGACCTCATGATCTGTGATAGTGAAAAGCCGATGTGCATTGCAGGGGTGTTCGGCGGAATTCACTCAGGTGTAACGGAACATACTTCTTCCATCTTTTTGGAAAGTGCGTATTTTGATGCTGTTTCCATTAGAAAGACTGCAAAAAGACATAGCTTAAATACAGATGCATCTTTTAGATTTGAAAGGGGCATCGACATCAATATAACGGAATATGCGCTAAAAAGAGCCGCATTATTAATAAAAGAAATTGCGGGTGGGGATATCAGTTCTGAAGTGGTGGACCTATATCCGAAAAAGCCTAGTGAACGACAAGTTTTCTTGACTTTTGATAAAATCAATTCTTTAATAGGACAAGAAATTCCCAGAGATTCTATCAAGTCCATACTTTCATCATTGGAAATTAAGGTTAATAATGTAACAGAATCCGGGCTTGGGCTAACCATCCCTTTTTATCGTGTGGATGTTGAGCGCGAAGTGGATGTTATCGAAGAAATCTTAAGGGTATATGGGTATAATAACATAGATTATAAAGAGAAACTTACGGCATCCATTGCAAAGACCACAAAATTTGAAAACCACAGGATTCAGAATCTCATTGGAAATGTATTGGCAGCACAAGGTTTTTATGAGATTATGACCAATAGTCTTGTAGCCGCCGACACCCAAAATATTTTAAATAATGAGAAGGAAACGGTTGAAATGCTTAACCCTTTGAGTGCTGACTTATCGGCACTCCGAACGTCCATGCTGTTTTCAGGTCTGCAAACAGTGAGCTACAATAATAATAGACAAAAAATCGACTTAAAACTTTTTGAGTTCGGCAAGACCTATCACAAGGAAATAGCGAAAAATAATGAAAGACAACACCTATCCATTTTTGTTACGGGAAACCGTGTGAAGAGTAACTGGTTGTCATCTTCTGAGAAAAGCAATTTTTTCTACTTAAAAGGAATTGTAGAATCCATAATGAAACGTTTAGGCCTACATGACATTAACGTAGAGCCGAATAACAATATAGTTTATTCTGAGGGATTGGCTTGTAAATATAATGGCAAACATATTGGAACTTTTGGAGTTGTCAGCAAACCTATGTTGAGTCAATTCGATATAAAACAAGATGTTTTTTATGCTGATTTAGATTGGGATATTATTATGGACAGTATTGAAACCAAAAATGTAACATTTAAAGAAATTCCCAAATTCCCAGGGGTTTCCCGTGATTTTGCTTTACAAATAGACGAAAATATATCATATCAACAAGTATATGATCTTGCGTGGGAAACAGAAAAGAAGTTATTGAAAAATGTAAACTTGTTTGATGTTTACAAAGGTGAAAAACTACCTGACGGGAAGAAATCCTATGCGGTAAGTTTTACATTAATGGATGAGAACAAAACATTGACCGATAAGCAGATAGATAAAATTATGAACAAACTATTGGTCAAGTATAAAGAAAATTTGGGAGCAGAACTTCGCTGATATTACATTCGAGTTGGTAGAATAACACTGTCAATCTCATGTATGATTCCATTTTTTTGATTAACATCAGCAGCAGTTATCCTCGCAGTATTACCAATGGGGTCGGTCAAAACAATATCATAACCTTCCATATGAGCTATTAATTTTTTTCCTTGAATTGTAGTAAAACTCGCTTTACCACTACCTCTGCACATTGCTTTTAAGATATGGGATGCAGTAAGGTTACCTGCAACAATATGATACATCAGTAAAGATTTTAGTTCAGACTTATCTTCTGAATCCATTAATTCTTGAATCTTGGTATTTGAAAATTTTTCAAAGGCAGCGTCAGATGGTGCAAAAACTGTAAAAGGACCTGAACAATCCAATATCTCGGCCATTTCTGTAGCTTTAACGGCAGCAATCAAAATTTTATGATGATCGGATTCACTTGTATTTTGGGTAATGGATTTATCTTTTGATAAATCATTGCTTTGGGCGTTGATTGTAAATGAAAAAGAGAGTAAAAGAAAAAATAAGAAATACTTCAATGGAGGTCTCATTAGTATACTATGATTTGGGGCTAAATTTGAATTTCTATAATTTTTAAAGGTAATTTACGATTAAATACCAAAAACGTCGATAAGATACATCAATTTCAAAGAACACTCATCTTTTTATAAGAAAGAAATGTATTTTAACTTAATGTTAACATTTTGGAATTTTATAGTTATAGTAATCCGAAGTACTATTTGTTAACTTTGACAGTATTGCTAAGAAAAAGACTATGATATTTAAAAACACTGACATTGAGAGGGAACTCCACCTCATCAAGAAAAAATCAAACAAAGAGTTACAGGTTTTAAAAGAGGTACAGCGAATTTTGGAAAAGGATAACGCTAAAGACTCTACCATTAAAGAAAACCTCAAGACCAAAAAAAAAATCCACAATAATGATTTTGATTTTAATCTTTTAGAGACCGACAGAATCTACCATTTAGACCAGATAAAGGATATCTGCATAAATTATAGACTCCGTTTTTTGGATAGCAGATATTTTAAGGGTAAAATTCCGCAAAGTGCCATTACCAAAATCAAGGAATTGGAATCCGTCCATGATTTAGAAATTAAAGGATTCAAAATAATGGCCCCTTCCAAACTTTTTAAGTTAGAGGATAAAGATGATCCTTTGCTTTTTGCACCAATTGGCAATGGGTATTTTTATCTGATCCATAAATGGGGCAATGACTTGCATCCGTTTCGTAAATTGTTGGTCTGGCCATTTAAGAGCATTGTTAATTTGTCCTTATTTGTATTTCTGATAAGCTATTTTGCTACATTGATAATTCCAGAGGGCTTATTTTCAAAAGAAAATTCCACTGCAGAATTCTGGATCATCTACTTTTTTATGTTCAAGTGTATTGCTTCCGTAGTTATTTTTTACGGATTTGCACTGGGCAAAAATTTTAATCCAGCTATTTGGAACAGTAAATATTTTAATGCTTAATGATTAAACGGTAGCCATAGCATACATTTTTTCGCGTTGCGCCTTGATTGATTTATCAGACATGTAGTCATCAAAAGAAAGATAGCGGTCAATAGTACCTTTTGGAGTAAGCTCTATGATTCTATTGGCTACCGTATTTACAAACTCATGGTCGTGCGTGGTCAGCAGTATTGTACCTTTGAAATTTTTCAAGGAATTATTGAACGCCGTAATGCTTTCTAGGTCCAAATGGTTTGTAGGTTCATCCAGCAGCAGTACATTGGCGCGTAGAAGCATCATTCTACTTAGCATACAACGTACTTTTTCTCCACCCGAGAGCACGGTACACTTTTTTAGGGCTTCTTCACCACTAAACAACATTTTTCCCAAAAATCCTCGCACATATACTTCTTCTCGTTCCTCTTCAGTCTTTGTCCATTGACGGAGCCAATCGACCAAATTTATATTATCTTCAAAATAAGATGTATTATCTACAGGTAGATATGAATGAGTCGTTGTTACGCCCCATTGGTATGTGCCACTGTGCGGATCCACCTTTCCATTTATAATGTCATAAAAAGCCGTAGTCGCCCTTGAGTCTTTGGATATAATCGCTACTTTATCACCTTTTGAAAGATTGATATTAATATCTTGAAACAACAGTTCCCCATCATCTGAAATAGCGGAAAGTTTATCAATATTCAGGATTTGGTCACCTGCCTCACGTTCACGATCAAATATTATAGCAGGATACCTTCTGCTTGAAGGTTTTATATCTTCAATTTTAAGTTTATCCAACATTTTTTTTCGTGATGTTGCTTGTTTACTTTTTGCAACATTGGCACTGAACCGTAGTATAAATTCTTGCAGTTCTTTCGCTTTTTCCTCAGACTTTTTATTTTGTTGTGCACGCTGGCGTGCTGCCAACTGGCTACTTTCGTACCAAAATGTGTAATTCCCGGAAAACAGATTGATCTTGCCAAAATCTATATCCGCGATATGGGTACATACCGCATCCAGAAAGTGCCTATCGTGAGAAACAACAATAACGGTATTATCGTAATTGGCCAAGAAATTCTCTAACCAATTGATAGTATCGTAATCCAAATCGTTGGTAGGTTCGTCCATGATCAAAACATCCGGGTTGCCAAATAGGGACTGGGCCAAAAGTACTCTCACCTTTAGTTTGGAATCTATGTCCGCCATTTTAGTGTAGTGCAACTCTTCTGAAATTCCTAGGTTTGATAATAGTGCGGCGGCATCACTATCTGCGTTCCATCCGTTCATTTCCTCAAACTGCACTTGCAACTCCCCTATTTTTTCAGCATTCTCATCCGTGTAATCGGCATAAAGTGCATCTATTTCTTTCTTTATTCCAAACAAGGGCTTATTGCCCATTACAACGGTTTCCAAAACAGGTATATCGTCGTAGGCATTATGATTTTGCTCTAAAATGGACATCCTTTTCCCTGGCTCCAAGTGAACATTTCCTGAGGTTGGGTCTATTTGTCCTGATAGAATTCTAAGAAATGTTGATTTTCCAGCGCCATTGGCACCGATAATACCGTAACAGTTTCCGTGAGTGAACGTTACATTTACTTCATCGAACAAGATTCTTTTGCCAAACTGAACCGATAAGTTAGAGACTGATAACATACAGCTGTATTTTTTTTGCAAAAATAGCTAAAACCATCTCTTAAAACTAATTTAAGAACCCTCTATTAAACTACACAATAACAGGGATTTACAACTTTTAACTAGCTATTAACAAAGATGGCTTTCTGGTATTCTTAATTTTGTGACCAAACTAAGGCAGTACTTTTTTATGATAAGATTTTTACTTTGCCTCTTCTTTTTATCAATTTTATCGTGTTCTAAAAAATCAAGAGAACATTCATCTATATATTTTGGCGGAGAGATCGTAAATCCTACCAGCGAATACATTGTGCTGTACAGGAACGACAGTTATATAGATTCTGTAAAACTTGATGACGAAAATCGCTTTTCTTTTGATTTGAATAGTATTCAAGATGGCCTTTATCATTTTGACCATAGCCCAGAACTTCAATATTTGTATCTCCAAGAAGGTGATAGCCTTGTTGTTCGGCTCAATACTATGGAATTTGATGAGTCCCTAGTGTTTTCTGGGAAAGGTAGTGAAATCAATAATTTTCTTTTGGAGATGTATTTGGCCTATGAGAAGGAAGAGCCTTTAATATATAATTACTATAATCTCAATCCCGAAGATTTCAATAGAAAAATTGATTCTTTGCGTCTTCAAAAAATTGAATCGTTCGAAGAGCTTGTGGGCGATAATGAACTATCAGAAAAAGTATTGGTCATGGGAAAGGCCGCCATCGATTACAATAGTTTCATTCATAAAGAAAAATACCCTTTCTATCATAAAAAGAAAACCGGCGAAGAAACGATCCATGACTTGGACGATCTTTTTTATGCCCACAGAAATCTAATAGACCTTAATAGTAAAGATCTTGCCTATTTTAGACCTTACTTTGATTTTATGAAGTACCACTTTGGCAATTTGTCCTATGTGACCTGCATGAAAGATTGTGGTGCGTCAAAAAAAGCAGTTAGCAGTCATCTGCATTTTAACAAACACAAACTTAAATTGGTGGACAGCCTGGTTAAAGAACCTGAGCTCAGGGATATTCTTTTTAGAAACATAGCAATGGATTATCTACTTAAAGAGCATAGCTCTGATGAAGAGAGCCAAATATTCCTTAACAAGTTTGAAGCGCTTTCGACGAATGAGACCCATAAAGAAGAGATTGCCGATGTTTACAAAGGAATCAAAAACCTCCAACCTAAGAGTAAATTGCCCAATCTGATTCTCACCAATACAGCCAATGAAAAGGTTTCTTTAAATGAAATCAGCAAAAACAAAAAAACAGTTTTTTATTTCTGGACAGCCTCACAAAAGAGACATTTTAAAAATGTTATAAAACACGTATCGAATCTAGAAAAGAAATTTCCCGAGTATAATTTCGTCGGAATCAACTTAAAGACAAGTTTCCCACAATGGGTCAGCATCATAGAAGAACACAAACTCAACAAAGAAAATCAATTCCATGGTTACGATTTTAAAGAAATACAGACAACCATGATCATCGACGGCCTTAATAAATGTGTTATTACAGAGGATACCTTGATTGTTGACGCTTTTGCCAATCTTTATACTTCTTTTTAATAAAAAAGCTCTGAAGTTTTAAGTCCAGAGCTTTTAAATTTCAATTGATTGTTCAAATCAACTGTTCCCTTTTTTGTAGTCTGCCAAGAATTTTTCAAGTCCTATGTCTGTCAAAGGATGCTTCAAAAGTCCATCAATTGAAGATAGAGGTCCTGTCATAACATCGGCACCTATCTTAGCACAGTCTATTACGTGCATGGTATGACGTATCGAAGCCGCTAAAATTTGCGTTTCAAATCCATAATTGTCATAGATCAAGCGTATTTCTGCAATAAGGTTAAGACCATCTGTAGATATATCGTCCAAGCGCCCTAAAAATGGGGATACGTATGTTGCGCCCGCTTTTGCGGCCAACAATGCTTGACCAGGTGAGAAAACCAATGTACAATTGGTTTTAATTCCTTTATCGTAAAAGTATTTTAATGCTTTGACCCCATCCTTTATCATAGGAACTTTTACAACTATTTGGGAATGCAGCGCTGCTAATTCTTCACCCTCTTTTACCATTCCGTCAAAATCCGTGGCCACAACTTCTGCAGAAACATCGCCATCCACAATTTCACAGATATCCATGTAATGTTTAAGAATATTGTCTTTACCGGTTATTCCTTCTTTTGCCATTAATGATGGGTTGGTGGTAACACCGTCCAAAACCCCTAGTTGTTGCGCCTCTGATATTTGGTCCAGATTTGCCGTGTCAATAAAAAATTTCATCCGCTATATTTTAGATTTTCGTTATTAAGATAAGTAGTTATAAAACTACAATTTATAATGGTTCAGCAATAGCTTTTCGTAGACTTTATCAGGTAAAATCTTCTTCAGGCCAAGCGAAAATTTTTGTAAAAAAGAACCCACTGGATTATGGATTTTTGGACTTTCTTGGTTTATTATTTTATATACTTTCCGTGCGACCTTTACTGGATCGTCGGCACTATCCACGTCCTCATTTATGGACTTTAGGGTTTTTGAGTATTTTTCTTGATAATGGGATTGCCCGGAAATTGGTGAATGGTATCTCCCCGCAGCAATATTTGTTGCAAAATCCCCTGGGGCAACATTTGTAATTGTAATTCCAAAATCCTTTGTTTCCATACGTAGTGCTTCCGTAATCAGGCCCAAAGCTCCCTTTGTCGCCGAATAGAAGCCACGGTACGGCAATCCCATATATCCTGCTATCGAAGTTACATTTATAATCGTGCCCCTGCCCTGCTCTCGCATATGCGGCAACACAGCTTTCATCATGTTCACGGGGCCGTGAAAATTAATATCAAAAACGTTCAAGATTTCTTCGTGTGGGGTTTCCTCAACAGGACCTGTAATACCAACCCCTGCGTTGTTGATAAGGATACTGATTTTCCCTTCTTTTGAAATTACTTCCGAAACTGCTTTTTGAATGCTTTCAGCAGACTTTACATCCAACTGTATGAGTATAAAAGCATTAAAATCTGAATAATTCTGTGGATTTCTTGCAGTTCCATAGACTGTATAGCCCTTCTCTGCCAAATATGTTCCGATGGATTTACCAATGCCCGAAGATCCACCCGTAATCAAGACAACCTGTTTATCCATTCTTAATGTTTACAATTACTGCTGAAAGGTAAGCAATCATGGGAATTTAAGGCACAAAAAAAGGCAAGCTACCTACATCGCACCGCTACGACCACATACCCTTGCTGCGTTCCCGCCCTGGGGGATTCTGTAGGAGCTGGTCGTGTAGGACTTGCCAAATACAAATATACGACCCTTTTAAATTTGCTGCAATCATATTACATTCTTAATTTCGATGGAAGTAAGATTTTAAAAATGATATCTATTACAAAAACCATGATCAAGCTTTTTTCAATTTTTGGCTTATTTGTTTTATTCATGGGGTGCGGAGGAGAAAATGACCCCAGCAAATTTTTTGAGATTCAACTGGAGGACAATAAAAATAAGTTTCAACAAGGCCAAGATGTTGGTGTTGCAATAAAAAATAAAAAGAACTTCACAATTGAAAATGTAGAATACACATTGGATGGGCAACTAATGCCGGTCAATAACGGAAAAATCAAATTTGATGTAAAAACACTTGGCAATAAGGTGCTTACTGCCAAAATCGACTTTGAAGAGCAATCCATTGAAATACAAAAAAAGATAAAACTGTTGGCAGCTGCCCCACCGGAAATCTACACTTATGAAATTATAAACACATATCCCCACGACCCTGGCGCATACACCCAAGGTTTAGAGTTTGAAGGCGATATTCTTTATGAAGGTACTGGAAAGAAAGGTGCATCAACAATAAGAAAGGTAAATTTTGAGACCGGGGAGGTTATTCAAAAGGTGAATTTGGATAAAACCGTGTTTGGAGAAGGTATTACCCTACTCAATGATAAACTCTACCAACTCACATGGCAAAGTGGAATCGGGTACATTTATAATCCTTCGAATTTGGAAAAAATCAAAAATTTTAGCTACGGTGAAAGTAGGGAAGGCTGGGGCCTCTGTAATGATGGAGAAAAAATCTATAAAAGCGATGGTACCGAAAAAATATGGTTTCTGGAACCATCAACGCTTCAAGAAAAGGGATATATTGAGACCGTGACGAACAAATCCATTTTTAATATGGCTAACGAACTTGAATACGTAGACGGAAAATTATATGCCAACGTCTACCAAAAAGAAAGCATGATGATTATAGATGCTACTTCTGGTGCCATTGAAGGCGTAATAAATTTTGGTGGATTAAAGAGTAAAGTTGGCAGAGGGTCTAACTGGGACGAAGGCAATTCCGTGCTCAATGGCGTCGCCTATCATAAAGAAAGAGGAACTTTTTTTGTTACGGGCAAGAATTGGGACAAGCTTTTTGAGGTCAAAATCCGTAAAAAGGACTAATGCTGGAGTATAGTAAAATTTTTAAAGTTACTCGGCAGGACCTTGATGAACTTAAGCACGTAAACAATATAAGATATGTGGAATGGATTCAAGAAATATCAAAACAACATTGGTTCCACCTTACCGATGAAACCATTAGGGACACTATGGTCTGGGTGGTAAAAAAACATACTATAGAATATTACAAATCCGCAGTACTGGATGATGAAATAAAGGTCAACACCTATATAAAAGATACAAAAGGACCTATTTCTGTACGCGCGGTGGAGATAAAGAGCAATAAGTCCGGACAAATTTTGGTCAATGCCCTTACAGAATGGTGTCTTTTAGATGTAGAAACCCTACGCCCAAAACGTGTTCCCGAATCCATTATAACCCTATTTACAAAACAGTGAGCCGCTGGTATATATACTTGATTCCAACTTTTTTTGGAGTTGTCCTTTTAGCTTCATTGGGCTCATGCCGTAAGGACTTTGAATATAACGCTAGCACAGGGAATCTGGAATTTTCCAAGGACACCGTTTTTCTTGATACAATTTTTACAACCATTGGGAGCAGCACCTATACTTTAAAAGTTTACAACAGGAGCAACAATGATCTTTATATTCCTTCAATTGGATTGGAAAATGGACAGGAAAGTGGTTACCGTTTAAATGTTGATGGCCTGGCAGGAAAGGAATTTGTAGATGTTCCGCTACTTGCCAAGGACAGTCTCTTTGTCTTTATTGAAACTACTTTTAATCTAGGACAAACATCCGAGAACGAGTTTTTGTACACAGATGCAATAGTTTTTGGGAGTGGTTCCAATACACAAAAAGTACAGTTGGTGACCTTGGTCAAGGACGCCGTTTTTCTGTACCCTAGAAAATTTTCAGATGGCACAAATGAAACACTTGTTTTAGGCTCTGACGAAAACGGAGATGAAATTCGGGTAGATGGTTTTTTTCTTGATTCAGATGAATTGCTTTTTACCAATGAAAAGCCCTATGTAATTTATGGATATGCAGCCATACCGGAAAACAATACTCTTACCATAGAGGCTGGGGCGCGCGTCCATTTTCACAATGATTCCGGACTTTTGGTGGAAAATGAAGCATCTTTGCTCATAAATGGACTTTTAAGTGAAGATCAAGAATTGCTTGAAAATGAAATTATATTCGAAGGGGACCGTTTAGAATCGTCCTACGCACAACAACCAGGACAATGGGGTACAGTTTGGTTGAGGGCGGGCAGTATAAATAATGAAATAAACTATCTCACCATTAAAAATGCGACAGTAGGACTTCGAATAGAAGGAGATGAAATTCTTGAAGCCCCTACCCTAACACTTAAAAATTCTCAAATCTATAATAGCTCCAATATTAACATTTGGGCCACAACTGCCAATCTTATGGCTGAAAACGTTGTTGTGGGGAATGCAAAGGATTATTCCTTCTACGGAGAACTCGGCGGGAAATATAGCTTTATTCATTGTACGATGGCAAATTATTGGAGAAATGGACCAAGGAGCGGTGCCACACTTCGTCTAGACAATGGTATAGAATTCCCAACAGGTGAAACAGGCACGGAAAATCTAGAAAATGCTGATTTTGCAAATTGTATCATTGCTGGTAATTTGCCTATAGAATTGGAGTTGGTGCAAGATACCCAGGCAGAATTTAACTTCAAGTTCAAGAATTGCATACTGCAATACCAAGACTCTAATGACGGCAATGAAAATAATCCACTATTTGATTTTGAAAATATTGACCTATACGAAAATATTATACTAAACGAAGAACCGGATTTTTTAAACCCCACCGAGAATCAGTTTCAGATTGGGAGAAATTCTTCTGCAATCAATAAAGCGGACATCAATTTTTCCACGCAGGTCCCCATGGATATTTTAGGAACTGAAAGAACTCAAAATCCAGATATTGGTGCTTACCAATATGTAAGTGAAAACTGAGAAGTAAAGAAGAAAAAAGCACATAAAATCAAAAAAAGTGTTGATTTTGTGGAAAACCCATAGTTTTTTTAAGGGAAAACAGCAATGAGTTTTTTTTTAGCGTTAGTAACTTGCAATCAGTATTTTACATATGGAATATACCTACACCATAATCGATTCTAACGCTTCGTCCAAGCTACAGCTCCAACTCTATTTACAAGAATATGGAGACTTCGTTTGTATGGGAACAGGGCAAAATTCCCAAGAAGGACTGAATACTGTTTTAAAGTTTACACCGGATGTTGTTCTTATAAACCTTAATGATGATGAAGGTATGTCATACTTTCACATGGTGACGGAATTAAATCAATATCTAAAGTCCCTTCCAATAATTATTGGCTTTTCTACTTCTAAAAAATATGCTTACAATGCCATAAAGAGCGGATTTTTTGACTATTGGATTTTACCACATAACGAATTTGATATTCGCAAGACCATTCTGCGGCTCAAAAAGAAGTATCCGAAACAAAATATGCCCTCTACCATTTGTTTAAAGTCTTATAATGATTATCGCTATTTGGACACTAATGAAATCCTGTATCTTAAGTCGGATAACAACACAACCGATTTTTTTATGAGGGACGGAAGTACTGTAAGTGCATTTAAAACGTTAAAGTCTTTTGAAGAGCGACTTCCCAAATCCTTTATACGGATTCACCAGAGCTATATTTTGAATAGCAGGTATGTATCGCGAATCAATTACGGCAAATCTATTTGTACGTTGCGCAATGAAATAAAAGAAGAGATTCCGTTCTCAAAAACCTATAAGAGTAAGATAGATTATTTAAAGCAAATGCTCTCCAAAACTGCCATACAGAGCCCTAACTAGGGAAATTCTTACAGATTTACTTAAAATTCTAATAGAACTGCTACGAATACTAAAACAATAACGGTTTTAGGTTCAAACACGCCCTGCCAAAATATCTTAGCTGTATAATCAAAATTTCTAAACCTTAAAAACTAAAAATTATGAAGAAGACACTAAGTATTTTCGCAATCGCACTAATGACAATTGGAATGTTCTCATGTGAAGCCGAAAATGATGTGCAAGAGACTGAAAGTTTGTTTGAGACATTGGATGTTAGCGCTGATGGAAGTCCACAACCAGTAGATGGCGATGATTCAAATGATGACGATAGAGGAAATTAAACTTCTGAAATAGGCGTACAACATTTATTTAATAATATAACACTGACAAAGCCCTAAACTTATTGAGTTTAGGGCTTTTTTAGTACCTTGTATAATAGCGGAGATAAAATTCCAGATTTTATATGAAACTGAAGAGGATAATCCAAACTATCTTATTACTGCTCCTATCCAGTTGCATTGATTCGACTTCATCTGACAAAGTTGAGGTCGATTCAAAAACTTTAAGTATCGAAAAATCAATTCAAACAGTACGCGATAGTGTTGAGATATCAATTCAAAGAAAGAAGAATATCCTAGAAAATGTCGAAAAAAAAATTAATGACATTCCCAATGACACATTACGTTTAAAATTTCTTTCCGATGTATCGTTGACATATAAAATGCTTCGAGATTCGCTCAAATTTAGGGAAATCAATCAAAATCTACTGGAATTGTCCAATGATAAAAAGATGTATGCCACACTTGGAAATTCACATTGGGATTTGGCCTCTTTTTATAAATCCTACGGAATACTGGACAGTGCTTATTTTCATTATAGATCTGCTTACAAAAGTTTTGATATACTACCTACAGACTCTACATCCAGCTCTAGAAAAGGAAGAATGTTATATAGTATGGGCCAAATACAAGATTCCTTTAAAGATTACTTAGGGGCTGAAACAAGTATTACGTCTGCACTAAAAATTTTTTTAGAATTAGAAGATTCTAGAAGAATCTATAACTGTTATAATATGTTGGGCATTGTCGCAAGTGGTATGAATAATTATAGTAAATCCCTTGAATATTATGAAAAAGCATCAGACAATCTGAAAAAACTTGAAGGTTTATTTGCTAAAAAAAACTCACTACAAAATAAAAATAACATTGCAAATATATATTCAAGAAATGGAGAGTTTATAAAAGCTAAAAAAGCTTACGATGGACTAATCAATGATCAAAATTTAAGGACATTAAATCCAAAGTTATATTCAAAAGTACTTGTTAGTCAAGCTAATGTAATTCTTAAGAACGATAAAAATCTTGATAAGGTAGGAGAACTACTTTCAGAAGCCTTTATAATTAATGACAGCATCGGATTTTCTTCAGACCAAGCCAGGGCAAAACAATATTACGCAGAACTTTTAGCCGCCAAAGGAGATACCACAAGCGCCCAACAATATGCAAAAGAGTCCAGGATGCTAGCCAAAAACACCTTGAACAATGATAGGCATTTAAAAATTTTACGGGTTTTGACAAAGCTGGACAGTGAAAATGCAGTAGCTTATTCCAACGAATATTATGACCTAAACGAAAAAGTAAAGGAAGAGGAGCGCGCAATCAGGGACAAATTTGCTCGGGTAAGATTGGAAACGGACGAAGTCATCCAGCGAAACGAAGTACTCTCCCGCGAAAAAGAAATTTGGATCGGGGTGGTCTTTGGTCTCTTGATTTTAGGAGTTGCTATTTTTACCATAATCATACAGCGCATTAACAACAACAAGCTCAAGTTTCAGCAAAAGCAACAGGAAAGCAATCAGGAAATCTATAATCTCATGCTTTCGCAACAAGGAAAATTCGAAGAGGGCAAGCAACTGGAGCAAAAACGAATATCCGAGGAACTGCATGATGGTATTTTAGGCCAGATGTTGGGAATTCGATTAATATTGAGCGGTTTAAACGACAAAGAGGACGAAGCTTCCATAGCGCAAAGGGCAGAACTCATTGAAAAACTTCGAGAACTGGAAGAAGAGATACGCACCATTTCACATGAACTAAGTGATGCTTCTTATCAAAAATTTTATAACTTTATTGTATCTCTTGAAGAATTGATCAATACAATAAACGCATCGACTGGGATTTTATGTTCTTTTACATATGATGATAATGTAGATTGGGACGATTTAAAAGGTGATATAAAAATCAATGCTTACAGGATAGTTCAAGAATCCCTACAAAATTCCATTAAACATGCAAAGTGTAAAAACATTACAATCGATTTTAAATTGGAGGAAGATTTGCTGAAACTGACCATATCTGATGATGGAACGGGATTCGATATTAACCGGGGCAAACATGGAATAGGTTTAAAAAATGTAGTTTCAAGAGTCAAAAAAGTAAAAGGAAAATTAGATATCGAGAGCAAAAAAGGAAAAGGTACGACCATAACGGTAACTTTCCCAAATACTTATATAAATGTTGATGATTCAACAAACATTTCGGAGCATAGCAAAATGATGAAGGTCTGGCAAACCTAAATTTTAATGAAATTATTATGAAAACACTTCGAATTTTAGCTATTGATGATCATGAAATGACAATGCTTGGATATAAATTTATCTTGGAGCGCATTGTATTTGATGGGTATAGTATTATTGTTGATACGGCCAATACGTATGATATGGGCAGAAAGCTCATTGAAGAATCCGTCAATTCATTTAAATATGATATCCTCTTTTTGGACGTACAGCTATTCCCACCCAATGAAGATCAGCCGCATACAGGAGAAGACCTTGGCGTTTTGGCACGTAGGCTGGTACCAGAGACTAAGATTGCGTTTATGTCCTCTTTCAGTGACAACTACAGAATCAACAGTATTTTAAAATCCGTTGACCCGGATGGTTACTTGGTAAAAACGGATATAGACCCCAAAACTTTGGAAGATGCCGTAAAAACCATCACTTTAAATCCTCCTTATTATTCATCTAAAGCCCTTTCTGCCATAAGAAAGAAAATGACCAACGATATCAGCTTGGACGAAAAAGACAAGAAGATTTTATATCATCTGTCCATTGGTACCAAAAATAAGGATTTGGAGAATCATATCAGGCTTTCCCCATCTTCCATTGAGAACAGAAAACGCCATTTAAAATCATTGTTTGGTACCGAAAATGAAAATGACTTAGCATTGATTCTAGCTGCAAAAAATCGAGGTTTCATTTAAGTTTTCAAATTCAATTACTATAGTATTTTCATAAAATTGGGTTATTTTCTTCAAGTTTTACTTTGAAATTCGTACAAATAGCAGAAAACTCCCAGAATTTTTAAGGTTTTCCTTCAATCTAAAAAAAAAGATTCGTTTTAACTTTGATAAAGATCAAAGCTGAAAAACACTGACTATGCCATTCCAGAGAAAGATAACCCCAAATTCTTCGCCAGAGGATAAAAAGACCTATGTCGCCGTTGATGGATTGGATGATTTTATAAAAGTCTTGGAAAAAGATTTTTTTGCTGAAGTAAAATTTCAATGCAACTATCATATTGATAGTGAGAAAACTGATTTAATCCTGAATATCTACTGTAATTTTGGTTTGACCGAAAGCCTATATAACTTCAATATTGGAAATTGGGGGGGACTTGCCCAAAAAGACAGTGACTCAAGATCCACATCATCTTTTGATGCTGCTTTTCAAAAACTGAGCACTCTAAACAATGATACCATTGATATAGCAGAACTTTCCGTGCATTTTAAAGACACCTCTATTGTAACAACCAGAATACACGATTACAGTATACCTGAAAAATTGCAAAGAATCCTATCTGCCATAAGTAAACACTTTGTGTATTTTACCAAAGGTCTAACAGACATGCCTTATGAGATATTTGTTCCAGTATTTGAATACGATTCTTTAAATCTGCTTAGACAAGAGAGAAACTATTTTGATTATTGGGGACTCTATTTTGAAAACGATTCAGTGCATGATGCCATGGTCTATAATCTGCATACAAAAAAAATGTGCGAAGAGGACTTTTTCTTAATGGATTAGAATTACTGTTCAAAAAATGAACTGGCTTGAGCCATAGTCATTGAACTATAAAATCGTTACCGCTCTGCTCATAAACCAAAAGCCAAAATAAAAAGTCTAGATTCTCTTCTATTAAGTGATAACATGTCGTAGTTATTGGAATGCCATAACAGAATAGAATCTCGGAAGTATTTTAATGATGAAATTTTATCCTTTAAATAGAGGTCTTGATTTCATTAGTTCATTCACCTTTAGTTTTATTTGAGAAATAATAGCTTGGTCATTTGGATTTAAAATCACTTGGTCTATAAAACCTACTATGGTTTCCATATCCGATTCCTTTAAGCCCCTTGTGGTTATGGCAGGAGTGCCAAACCTGATACCAGAGGTTATGAACGGGGACTGATCATCAAAAGGAACCATATTTTTATTCGCTGTAATCGCCGCCAGTTCCAATGCCTTTTCGGCATCCTTACCCGTAATATTTTTGTTCCTAAGGTCTATCAGCATCATGTGGTTATCTGTTCCACCGGATATGACCTTATAATCTCTTTTCATAAAGGCTTTCGCCATGGCGTCGGCATTTTTTTTGACCTGTAGCATGTAATGTAAAAAATCATCGGAAAGGGCTTCACCAAATGCAATTGCCTTTGCAGCAATGATATGCTCCAGAGGACCTCCCTGGTTTCCAGGAAAAACAGCCAAATCCAATAAAGCCGACATTTTTCGTAGATTTCCGTTTTTCAATTTAATACCAAATGGATTATCAAAATTCTCGCCCATCAAAATCAAACCTCCCCTGGGTCCCCGCAAAGTTTTATGGGTTGTAGTGGTCACAATATGACAGTGTGGAATAGGGTCGTTTAAAATGCCTTTGGCAATCAACCCGGATGGATGCGAAATATCTGCCAGCAAAATAGCATTGACGCTATCTGCTATTACACGGAATCTTTCAAAGTCCATATCCCTAGAATAAGCTGATGCTCCCGCAATTATAAGCTTTGGTTTTTCCTTTGTCGCAATTTCTTGGATCTTATCATAATTCAGGATACCCGTTTCTTCATCAACTCCGTAAAAAACGGGACGATACAGTCTTCCAGAGAAATTTACCGGAGAACCATGCGTTAAATGACCTCCATGGGATAAATCAAATCCCAAGATTGTATCTCCAGGGTTTAAACAGGCGTGGTAAACCGCTGCATTTGCCTGTGAACCAGAATGAGGCTGTACATTGGCATAAACAGCACCAAAAAGCTCCTTGGCCCTATCTATAGCCAACTGTTCTACTTGATCAACAATTTCACAACCTCCATAATATCTTTTTCCCGGGTAACCCTCTGCATATTTGTTGGTAAGTACCGAACCAGCAGCCTCCATCACTTGGGGACTGGTAAAATTTTCAGAGGCTATTAGCTCAATACCTTCTATTTGCCTATCTCTTTCGTTTTCTATAAGATCAAAAATTTCTTGGTCCCGTTGCATTTGCATTAAAATTTAGAAGCGCTAAAATTACAAATAGAATAGCTAATCCTAGTACCTAAATTTCATTTTAAAAATAGATTTTATCAAACGTTAATCAACAAAGGTGAAAAACTTCAAAATTCATGATTATAAATCAAAATATACTACCATTTATCCTTTTTCGTTATTAAGATATGGTTTTTTGGCACGGCTATTGAAAACCACCTAAAAAACCAATAAACCAAAATCATGAAAAGAGCAGTACATATAGTAATACTATTTATTTTTATCGCCTGTAGTGGTGTAAAAAAAACCCAAGAGGCTTTAAACACAGGTAATTATACAGCAGCTATCAACAAAGCGATAAAAAATCTAGCGGACAACAAGTCAAAAAAAGGACATCAACCCTTTGTTGTTTTATTGGAAGATGCCTTTTTAAAAAATACAAAGCGAGAGAAACAACAAATTGCTTTTTTAAAGAAAGAAGGAAACCCTGCGAAGCTAGAGATTATCTTTAAAAAATATCAAGAGTTAAAACAAATACAACAGCGGATAAGACCGTTATTGCCTCTATCCATTTATGAGGAAGGTAGAACTGCCAACTTTAATTTTTCCAATTACGATGCGGAAATACTGAATACAAAGAATAAGCTTTCGGAATATTTATACTCTAATGCCTCACAACTCCTTGTTTCAGCCAAACAGAAGCAGGATTTTAGGAACGCTTATGAAGATTTAAAATATCTGCAAGAAATTAATCCTGGGTTCAAAGACACTAATATCAAAATGAACCAAGCATATGAAAAAGGTCTTGAATATGTAAGGGTCGATATTGGAAACGCCACAGACCAAATTATTCCAGAAAGACTCGAAGAAGAACTTTTGGATTTCAACACTTTTGGAATTGAAGATTTCTGGACAGAATATCATGCCAACCCACTCTCCGATATAGATTATGATTACGCAATGAACTTGAATTTTAGGGAAATTAATATCTCACCCGAGCAAGTGAGCGAAAAACAGATTATCAAAGAAAAACAAATAAGGGATGGGTATGAATATTTACTTGACCAAAACGGGAATGCTGTAAAAGACAGTCTGGGCAATCGAATAAAAGTAGATAAATTACGTACCGTTCAATGTAGTTTTTATCAATTTACCCAATTTAAAACGGCACAAATTGGCGCTAAAGTGAGCTTTACAGATTTAAAGAGCGGTCAAGAAATAAATGCCTACCCTCTATCCAGTGAATTTGTCTTTGAACATATATATGCAAATTACAAAGGAGATAGAAGAGCCTTGGATAGTGACCTGGCCCCCCTTTTGGAGATTAGTGCAGTTCCGTTTCCAAGCAATGAACAAATGGTTTATGATGCAGGAGAAGACTTGAAAACCCGGTTAAAAAGTATTCTTAGGCGAAACAAATTCAATTAAAACAATAAACCCGAAATTAAACAGTCGGGTTTTTTTATACATATTCGGTTAAGTCAATATCGGCAATTGCACCATGGGAGGTATGAAAAGATACTTCTCCGTTTTTTATGATTAAAAGCTGAGGGGATTGATGCAGAACTTTAAATTTGGATGCAACTGCATTGGAAACATCCCTGTGAGCATGAAGATCCAAGAAATAAATGTCGTTTTCTTCACCAAGATTATAGGAACCGGTAAACATATTCAAAACCATTCTACTAATTCCACAAGTTGTGGAATGCTTAAAAATGAGCTGGGAACGCGATTTGGATTTTTCTTTAATTTCATCCAATTGTTCCATTGTAACTAAAGATATCCAAGGAATTTTATTTTCAACTTTCCCTGATTCTGATTTTTTTCCAAATACACCTTCAAATAATCCCATAGTACAAATTTAATAGTTCTGTCGGGGAAGTACAAAAAGTTTACAAACTGACGAAATGTCCTAATTTTAAAGACTTTAACCGACATTTTGACTGTGTCTGCGCAATGGTAAGGTTATTGAAATATTCAGATAAAAATATAAAAATGAACTTAAATAATTTTACTATAAAGTCGCAGGAAGCCATACAGCAAGCTCAACAGCTTGCTCAAGAGCTTGGACACCAACAAATAGAAAACGAGCATCTTTTCAAAGCGATCACGGAAGTGGATGAAAATGTGTTGCCGTTTATACTAAAAAAACTAAATGTAAATATTTCACTTATCATCCAAATTCTTGAAAAAGAATTGGAGAGCTTCCCTAAAGTTTCGGGTGGGAATATTATGTTTTCGAACAATGCTGGAAAATCATTGAACGAGGCCAGTATTCTTGCAAAAAAACAGGGGGATGAATTTGTCTCTATCGAACATTTATTGCTAGCTATATTCAAATCAAAAAGCAAAATATCCCAGATCTTAAAAGATCAGGGAGTTACTGAAAAGGATTTATCAGCAGCAATACAAGAATTGCGAAAAGGAGGAAAAGTGACCTCACAGAGTGCCGAGGACACTTACAATTCCCTAGATAAATATGCTAAAAATTTAAATCAGCTCGCGGATAGTGGCAAGCTTGATCCCGTAATTGGTAGGGATGAAGAAATACGTAGGGTATTGCAGATTTTATCAAGAAGAACAAAGAACAACCCCATGCTGGTTGGAGAACCCGGTGTGGGTAAAACAGCCATTGCAGAAGGATTGGCGCATAGAATAGTGCAAGGTGATATTCCCGAAAACCTGAAAGATAAAAACATATACTCATTAGATATGGGGGCACTTATTGCAGGTGCCAAGTATAAGGGGGAGTTTGAGGAGCGTTTAAAATCCGTTATAAAGGAAGTGACTTCATCAGATGGAGATATAGTCCTATTTATTGATGAAATACATACCCTTGTTGGAGCTGGCGGAGGCCAAGGAGCCATGGATGCAGCCAACATTCTTAAGCCGGCATTGGCTCGCGGTGAGCTAAGAGCCATTGGTGCAACTACACTGGATGAATATCAAAAGTATTTTGAAAAGGACAAGGCCTTGGAACGTAGGTTTCAAAAGGTTGTAATCGATGAGCCAGATACCGAAAGTGCTATTTCCATTCTAAGGGGAATTAAGGAAAAATACGAGGCACACCATAAAGTCCGTATTAAGGATGAGGCCGTAATTTCGGCTGTAGAACTTTCACAGCGCTACATTACAAACCGTTTTTTGCCTGATAAGGCTATTGACCTAATGGATGAAGCTGCGTCTAAATTACGGATGGAAATCAATTCCAAACCTGAACAGCTGGATGTTTTAGATAGAAAAATAATGCAGTTGGAAATAGAGACCGAGGCCATTAAACGAGAGAACGATAAAGTTAAGCTTCAAAGTCTCAATCTAGAGCTTGCAAATCTAAAAGAAGAGCGTAACGAGATTTTTGCCAAATGGGAAAGTGAAAAAACTGTCGTCGATAATATCCAGAAAACAAAACAGGATATAGAAGATTTTAAACTTGAGGCAGAACGGGCCGAAAGAAATGGAGATTACGGAAAAGTTGCCGAGCTACGGTACGGTAAAATCAAGGAATCACAAGAAAAACTGGAAAAATTACAGGATGAACTGGCGAATCAGCAAAGTTCGGGAACCTTGATCAAGGAGGAGGTAACAAATGAGGATATCGCAGAAGTTGTAGCAAAATGGACAGGGATTCCTGTCACCAAAATGCTACAGAGCGAACGTGAAAAATTATTGCAGTTGGAAGATGTATTGCATAAACGTGTTGTTGGGCAAGAAGAAGCAATTGTAGCGGTTTCAGACGCAATTAGAAGAAGTAGAGCGGGTCTACAAGATGCAAAAAAGCCCATAGGTTCTTTCTTATTTTTAGGCAATACAGGTGTCGGAAAAACAGAATTGGCCAAAACGCTTGCTGCTTATCTGTTTGATGATGAAAACGCTATTACCCGTATAGATATGAGCGAATATCAAGAGCGGCACTCGGTGAGCAGATTGGTCGGTGCTCCTCCAGGGTACGTAGGCTATGATGAAGGCGGACAATTGACCGAGGCGGTAAGAAGGAAACCCTATTCTGTAGTACTATTGGATGAAATTGAGAAAGCACATCCCGATACGTTCAATATTCTGCTCCAGGTCTTGGATGAAGGAAGACTGACCGACAATAAAGGACGTGTTGCAGATTTCAAGAATTCCATCATTATCATGACCAGTAACATGGGCAGTCAGATAATTCAAGAGAAGTTTGAAAATGCAGTGGACGTAGACAGCGCTACCAGCGCGGCACGTGTTGAAGTAATGGGACTATTGCGAAAAACCATCCGTCCTGAATTTTTGAACAGAATAGATGATATTATCATGTTTACACCATTGGATAAATCCAATATTAAAGATATAGTTGGATTACAATTGGAGCAACTAAAAAAGATAATTTCCAAGCAGCATATTACTTTAGATGCAACCGATGAGGCTATTAATTACTTAGCGGAGAAAGGCTACGAGCCACAGTTTGGTGCACGGCCTGTAAAACGATTGATTCAAAAAGAAGTACTGAACAATCTTTCAAAAGAGCTATTGTCCGGTAGAATATCAGCTGAAAGCATTGTGCTTTTGGATTCGTTCGATAACCAACTTGTTTTCAGAAATCAAAGCGAATTGGTCAATTAATTTATAATTAAAAATCTTTTTAGCCCTCATTTTAAAAATGAGGGCTTTTTTTATTTTAAAAATACCATACAGTATCTGTTTTTTATATCTTAGCTATCAGCTAAACCCGCCCGTAATCATTATGTCCAAAAAAGCTGAAAGAACCACCGCTTATATTATAGAGACCGTAGCTCCTATTTTTAATAAATTTGGTTACGTTGGGACCAGCATGAGTGATCTTACAGAAGCTACTGGGCTAACGAAAGGTGCTATTTACGGAAATTTTGAAAACAAGGAAGCATTAGCACTATCTGCATTTGAATACAACAGAAATCACCTGTTAAATGTTATTGATGAAAAATTGAATGTTGATGGAAGCGCTTTAAATAAATTGTTCTCCCTTATACATTTTTACAGACAGTATGATGTCTTTACCCTCTCACTTGGAGGATGTCCGATTTTGAATGTAGGTGTGGATGCCCAAAATAACAATACCCTTCTCGCTGCTGCTGTAAAAGAAACCATCAAAGAAATAGAAGGTAAAATTGCGTTGGTTTTAGAAAATGGACTCAATGAGGGTGAAATTCATTTGCCCGTGCCACCGCTACAATTTGCAAAACAATTGTTTACCATGATCCAAGGTGCCATCGCCATGTCCACAATGACAAGGGATAGAAAATATTTGGTGAACACAATCGCCTATTTGGAACATTTAGTTCAGAAAGAAATTAAAAAGTAAAGCCAGTTTTTTTTAAGACTGGCTTTACTTTTTAATAAGCGGATTTTATATTCTAGCATTATTTGTTCAAATATGCCATAACTGCATGATAATCATTTAAATCAACTCCGTCTTTTTTAAACTGATCTAATATATTTCCGGATTTTCCAGATGGAGTTACATCATTGCCCTCAATAATAACCATTCTTACCTCTTCGACTTCACCTTCACTAACTGAATAATTAGCTGTACCATCTACAGACCTAAAGTTTATAAATGCGGATCCTGTACCTATATAGCTTCTAGTACTATATGCAGCTAAAGGACCTATCCCTGGCACACTATAAAAGTTGCCGACAGATTTTATATAAAATAAATATGCATCTTTTATAATACTAGCTTCTGTAATCAACTCGGAATCCATTTGAAAAGTATTTCCAGTATGTGCACTTGCATCGAAAGTTATATTGACGACATTTGCGTTTCCATCTTCGCCAGGACTACCTTGAAGACCTGTATCACCTTTGTCACCTTTTTCACCCTGTATTCCCGGTTGACCTTGATTACCTTGTAGTCCATCTTCACCATCCTCTCCTGAACAAGAAATAAAGATCATTGCCATACAAATCATTGCAATATTTAATAATTTAATAGTTTTCATAATATTTAATTTAAAGTTTAAAAATTTTAGTAAACTTAAATTGTAAATGCTGTTTTCCTCTGTATCAATTTACCAATGCAGTATTCTAATTGATAAATGATATGCTTGCAGCGATTTTTCCTACAAAATATTTGATTGATAGCGATTAAATTAAAAGGCTTAATACGACTATTATATTAAAAGTGGAAATTATATATTACATTTAAACACAACACGGGCAATCAAAAAAATAACATTTGAAATGAAAACAATAAAGTCGATCAAACTTTTGGTTATTCTTACAGGTCTACTTTTTGGATGCATTAGTTGTAATACCGATAAAGAAGGTGATAAAGAACCTGTAGTCTCAACATTTTATTTTATAAGGCACGCTGAAAAGGATAGAACAGACCCTGAAAATAAAGACCCTGAACTAAATCAAGATGGCTTGAACCGTGCAATTCGTTGGGCGGAGGTATTCGACCCCATTGAGCTAAATGCTATTTATTCCACAAATTATGAACGTACTTCAATGACCGCTGCACCTACTTCGGTCAAAAAAGATATCGATATCACATATTATGATGCCAAAACGATTGATATGGATTCGTTTAAAATGAAAAACAAAGGCTTAAGTGTTTTGGTCGTAGGACACAGTAATACAACCCCCAATCTTGTGAACAAAGTTTTAGGAATGGAGAAATATCAACAGATAGATGACAATGACAACAGTAATCTTTTCATTGTGAGAATCATCGATGGCGAAGCAACTGATATCAGATTAAAAATGGACTAGTTTTTAATAACTTCAATAGCTGTAATTTCAATTTTGGAAACAAGTTCCAAATCATTTTTTTCAAACTGCTTGCCCGTATTTGAAATTGGATTTTCCTTGGTCTCCGATTTGTAATTGTTATAATCCACAAAACGTATTCCATTTATATAGCGCTCATTATAAGCCTCTCTAAAGCGTTGTCCCCCACCGTTTACATGAAAATTATATGCCAAATAATCTGGTTTTAATGTCTCTTTATTGAACCAGTACATATATACATCTTCAAAATCTTCTCCGCCATTGTTTTCATCAAAAGTCACCTTTATCTTATAATATTTTTTTTCTTCAATGGTTTCTTCCCCTATAAGTTCCTTGTGTACGGCCCCGTCATTTAGACCAAATGGCAAGCGCACAAAATAATGTACAGAATTAACAGAACTTGCATACCGGTTTGCAATCGAATCAGAAAGATTGATCAGCGTATCATTGACATATCTTCTAAAATCTGAATTGGTTTTTACATCTGTGATTGTTGCCGAATCCAGGTAAGTGATCCTTTTTAATATCTTTTGACCATCCTTAGTTTCAGAAACATACTTTCTATCCCTGAACAAAAAAGAAATATTGTGGGCAGCATAATTCTCACCTCCGCTAATTTTAATGGATTTATCTATAATTTGTTGCGCAGTTAAGACAGGTTCTGATTTTTGTTTGCAAGCTACTGATATAAGTATTAGAGTTCCTATAAAAATTCTTCTCATTAGGTTGGATTTTATAGTTAATCGTAAAATCTGGCATAACATTACAATTTTCTTTTGATTAGAGTTCCTATTTTTGTCCCCAATGCAAAAAAACATCAACATAAAAAACAAACGGGCCAGATTTGACTATGAAATCTTGGATACGTATTTAGCTGGAATCGTATTAGGGGGCACCGAAATAAAGTCCATTCGCTTGGGCAAGGCTTCTCTTTCCCAAAGCTTTTGCGAGTTCAATGATAAAGGAGAGCTCTTTGTAATCAATATGCAGGTAGATGAATATAGTCACGGAGGTCATTACAATCATAAACCCAAAGCAGAGCGAAAGTTGCTCCTGAATAAAAGAGAGTTGAAAAAACTGCGCAAAGAAGTTGCCACTTCAGGACTTACGATCATCCCCATCAAACTTTTTATTAATGACAAGGGCTTGGCAAAGGTAAACATTGGTTTGGCCAAGGGTAAAAAACTTTACGATAAGCGTGAAACTATAAAAGATAGGGACAGCAAAAAAAACCTATCTAGAATAAAAAAGAGCTTTAATTCGTAGCATTAATTCTTATTTTCCAATAAAGGCACAAACCTAAAGGTTCCCAATTCCTGTTTTTCAAATTCTTTTTCAGATTTTCTAGTATATAAGGTCATTGTTTGTTCTTCCACACCAACCGGAATGACCAGACGTCCACCAACTTTCAGTTGAGATAACAAGGCCTTGGGCACCGATGGAGCCCCTGCGGTAACTATAATCCCATCAAAAGGTGCTTCCTTGGGCAACCCTTTGTATCCATCCCCAAAAACAACTTTACGGGGACGGTAATTCATCTTGCCAAAGAACAATTTCGTTTTCTTGAATAATTCCTGCTGTCTTTCTATGGTATATACCTTCGCCCTTAAATGTAGCAATACAGCAGTCTGATATCCACTCCCGGTACCTATTTCCAAAATTGAATCATTTGGTTTTATTTTTAATAACTCTGTTTGAAAAGCAACGGTATAAGGTTGTGAAATAGTCTGATCGGCCCCAATCGGAAATGCCTTGTCCTGATACGCATGGTCTTCAAAACCACTGTCCAGGAACAAATGCCGCGGTATGGTCTCAATAGCATCCAAAACCTTGGAATCCTGTATCCCCTTGACAGCTAAAATCCCTGCCAACTTCTTGCGCATACCTTTGTGCTTTAATGTATCCTTCATGTTTTTGGTCTGGTACACGAATTTAGAAAGATCTCGATCATTTTTATAACCACTTGCCCCTTATTTTTATGAAAGAGTGGTGTCATATCCTTATTTTTGACAAAAACAAAGGTATGCTCAAAGTTGGTGTCCTTGGTGCAGGACATTTAGGTAAAATTCACCTCAGGCTATTAAATGAATCCGATAAATATGAACTTGTTGGTTTTCACGATCCCGATGAAATCAATGCAAAAAAAGTAGCTGATGAATTTGGGTACACATATTTTGAAAATATCAACACATTGATTGATGAAGCTGAGGTAATAGATATAGTGACCCCTACCCTTTCCCATTTTGATTGTGCCAAAAAAACCATAGAAAAAGGGAGGCATGTTTTTATTGAAAAACCCATTACCAATACGCTCGAAGAGGCCGAAGAACTATTAGAGCTTGCTGAAAAACATAAAATCAAAGGACAGGTTGGACACGTTGAACGATTTAATCCAGCTTTTTTAGCTGTAAAGGACCAAATTAAGAACCCTATGTTCATTGAAACCCACAGACTCGCGGAATTCAATCCAAGAGGTACGGATGTGCCAGTGGTGTTGGATTTGATGATTCATGACATTGATGCAATCTTGAGCGTAGTAAATTCAGAGGTAAAGCAAATCAACGCAAGCGGAGTCTCTGTAATCAGTAATTCTCCTGACATTGCCAATGCAAGAATCGAGTTTGAAAATGGCTGTGTTGCCAACCTTACCGCTAGTAGGATTTCATTAAAAAATATGCGCAAATCACGTTTCTTTCAAAGAGATGCCTACATTTCGGTAGATTTTTTGGAGAAGAAAGTTGAAGTTGTCAAAATGAAGGATGCGCCAGATAAACCAGGTGATTTTGATATGGTATTGCAGAATGCTGAAGGAGAGAAAAAACAGATTTATTTTGAGAATCCGGATATTGAAGCCAACAATGCCATTCTTGATGAATTGGAAACCTTTGCAGATGCGATCAATGACAATACAGAACCCGTAGTAACTTTAAAACAAGGCACAAATGCGTTACGGGTGGCGTTACAAATTATCGATTCCTTTAATAAATAATTTTCATTATTGTCTCAACAGTTATCCTGAGCTTGTCAAAGGAGCAACCAAGAGCAACATAAACCCAAAACAGAAAAATGAAAAAAATAGCAGTTATAGGTGCAGGTACTATGGGTAATGGAATTGCCCATGTTTTTGCACAAAAAGGATTTCAAGTCCATCTTATTGACATAGCCCAAGCCTCTTTAAATAAAGGCTTGGCAACAATTACTAAAAATTTGGACCGTATGTTGGCCAAAGCATCTATTACGGAACAGGATAAGAAGCATACCCTCAGTAATATCTCCACCTTTACCAATTTAAAAGAAGGCGTCGCAAACACTGATTTGGTGGTCGAAGCAGCTACAGAAAACCTGAACATCAAACTTCAGATATTTAAGGATTTAGATGAGGTTTGTGATGGGTCAACCATTTTGGCCACCAACACCTCCTCTATTTCCATAACCCAAATTGCAGCAGTTACAAATAGACCTGATAAAGTTATCGGCATGCATTTTATGAATCCTGTACCGATTATGAAGTTGGTTGAAATCATACGCGGTTACAGTACTTCTGACGATGTAACGAAAAAAATCATGCAATTATCGACAGATTTGGGAAAAACCCCTACCGAAGTAAACGATTATCCTGGATTTGTAGCAAATCGAATTTTAATGCCCATGATCAATGAAGCTATCGAAACACTGTATAACGGAGTTGCCGGCGTGCAAGAAATTGATACTGTAATGAAATTGGGAATGGCACATCCCATGGGTCCTTTACAATTGGCAGATTTTATAGGATTGGATGTTTGCCTCTCCATATTAAATGTCATGCACGATGGATTTAAAAACCCCAAATATGCACCATGCCCTCTTTTGGTTAATATGGTGATGGCGGGCAAACTTGGTGTCAAATCCAGTGAGGGATTCTATGATTACTCGGAATCCAGAAAAGCGGAAAAGCTATCCGCTCAATTTAAATAGACACAGATGGCCCGGATTGAACCCTTTAAGGCCATTCGGCCAGCAAAAGATAAAGTTTCTTTTGTGGCCTCTAGGTCCTATGAAGAATATTCCAAAAATGAGCTGAAGGCCGTTCTCAAGTATAATCCGTTTTCCTTTCTGCACATTATTAACCCAGGATTTAAATTTGAGAAGAACATTACAGGTGAAGAACGATTTAAATTGGTGCACAATCGCTATTTGGAATTCTTGGAGGACAATATCTTTACAAAGGATGAAGAAGGATGTTTTTACCTCTACCAAATAATCAAGCGAGATTTTAAGACATTGGGCTTTTTCTGTGCTTGTAGTATTTTGGATTATCAGAAAGACGTTATCAAAAAACATGAGGACACCATACAGCGAAGGGAACAACTTTTTGCGAACTACTTGGATACGGTAGGTTTTAATGCGGAACCCGTGCTGATGACTTATGCAGATGATGAATCCATCAAGAATATTTTGAAAAATGAGGCTGAAAAAGAACCCGAGTATAATTTTACCACTAGGGATAAAGTAAATCACAAACTCTGGAAAATAGCTTCCAAGGATATCATTGAAAAACTTAAAACGGCTTTTCATGACTTAGACGCACTTTACATTGCCGATGGTCACCACAGAAGTGCATCTTCCAATCTTCTGGCCGAAAAGATGAAGGACAAAAACAAATTACATACGGGCGATGAATCCTATAATTTCTTTATGACGTACCTGATTCCCGAATCCGAAATCAGGATTTATGAATTCAATAGGATGGTCAGGGACTTGAACGGTCTTACCACAAATGAGTTTTTGATTAAGTTGGATACTTATTTTAGAATTGAAAAAAAGAAAGACGGGTTGTACAGGCCTACCCAGAAACATCATTTTAGTATGTATCTGGATGGAGAGTTTTACTCACTTTATCTTAGAAAAACAGTTTATAAGTTCACAGATGCATTGAGCGAACTGGACACCCAGATACTCTACAAAACTATTTTGGAACCTATTTTGGGGATTCATGATCTACGCAACGATAAACGAATTTCATACGGGTATGGAAAACACAACATCATCAAAATGAAAGACAGTATCGATAATGGCGAATTTGAAGTCGGTTTTAGTTTGGTTCCCATTAATATAAATGAAATAAAGGCAATTGCCGATGCAGGTCTGGTGATGCCGCCCAAAAGTACCTACATTGAGCCTAAATTACGAAGCGGTATGGCAATTTACGAGCTTTAATATTTTGAAAAACAATTACATGTCGATTAAAAAAAACCTTCAGTCCATTAAAGAAACCCTTCCCGGGCATGTTGCCCTTGTTGCCGTTTCCAAAACAAAGCCTAACAAAGAACTGTTGGAAGCCTACCAAGCTGGGCAACGTGTTTTTGGCGAAAATAAAGTTCAGGAAATGACCCAAAAATGGGAAGAACTTCCAAAGGATATTGAATGGCACATGATCGGGCACGTACAAAGGAACAAGGTGAAATATATGGCGGAATATGTTTCTTTGGTCCACGGTGTCGATAGTTTTCGTTTGCTCAAAGAAATCAATAAGCAAGCAAAAAAAAGTGACAGGGTCATTTCTTGTTTGCTACAAGTACATATTGCAGAAGAAGATTCCAAATTTGGTTTGGATGAATCCGAATTAAAAGCCATTATCGATTCAGAAGATTTTAATTTGATGGAAAACATTAGAATTGTTGGACTTATGGGAATGGCGACCTTTACCGAAAATAAAGAACAGGTGAGAAAGGAATTTAGCCATTTAAAATCAATTTTTGATGAACTAAAAGAAAAATTGCCCAACATAACCACATTGTCCATGGGTATGAGCGGGGACTATACCATTGCCATTGAAGAAGGCAGTAATATGGTGCGCATAGGAAGTAGTATCTTTGGGGCACGTAATTATTCTTAATCAATTTTTCAGGAATTTTCATGTACGCCATACTCGATATTGAAAGCACGGGAGGAAAATACAACGAGGAGGGTATTATGGAAATCGCCATCCATAGATTTGACGGACATAAAGTTGTGGATAAATTTATAGGCCTTATAAATCCTGAAAGGGAAATTCAACCCTTCGTTGTAAAACTCACAGGTATCAACAACAAAATGTTGCGCTCGGCACCTAAATTCCATGAAGTTGCAAAACGCATTATTGAAATAACCGACGGAGCCGTTCTCGTGGCACATAACGCACAGTTTGATTATAGAATATTGCGAACCGAGTTTAGAAGGTTGGGATACGATTTTCAGAGAAAAACGCTCTGCACCGTCGATCTTTCAAAAAAATTGCTTCCAGATGCAGAATCGCACAGCTTGGGGAAGCTCGTTCGCTCCTTGGGGATACCGATGAGTGACCGACATAGGGCCAACGGAGATGCTATTGCTACATTAAAGCTCTTCAAATTATTGCTGAACAAGGATTCTGAAAAAACCATCATAAAAGAGGTAATCAGAGAAGAAGCACACGGGGAGCTTTCCCCTACCCAACTCGATATAATTTTTGATCTCCCTTCGGAAACAGGTGTCTATTATATGCACGATAAGGATGGGGAGATTATTTTTTTGGGGAAAACAAAAAACATTAAAAAAAGAGTAAACCAGCATTTCACAAACGTTGGACAACTTGCTAGAAAGCTTCAAAAAGAAACCAAAAAAGTAACTTTTGAAAAAACTGGAAGCGAATTGGTAGCAGTTCTAAAGGAATATCAAGAAATACGGAAAAACAACCCTAAGCATAACACCATCACAAACAAAAAGCTTTTCTCCCACGTGCTTAATTTTTCAAAGAACGGAACAGATCAAATTATTTTGGATGTTGAAAAAGCAAAATTTAAAAAGAACCTAAAAATCGGGTTTAATGGTGTACCATCAACTAAAAAATTTCTCAAAAAAATTAGTGAAGAATTCAAGATACACCCAAAATCATTGGGATTGGATGTTTTGGAAGAGCCCTTAGTAAATGGTGAATTTAAAGAGTATGTGGTTGCCGAACATACAAAAGAATACAATGAAAGAATTACCTCTGTTCTTAAAAAATATAGCTTGACCAATAAAAATATGGCACTACTGGATAAGGGCAGGGAAATTGGGGAGCAAAGTTTTATACTCATCAAAGATGGCAATTTAAAAGGCTATGGTTATGTAGAGCTTAACCATCAAATAAATAATATTCATATCTTGGAATCGATAATTACTCCGATGTCCAGTGATGAAAACACAATTTTTATAATTGAATCGTATTTAAGAAAAAATAATAGGCTTAAAGTTTTGGAGTTAACGCCCACCCTTTGAAAGAATATAAAATACATTCTGGCTGGCAGAACACGCTTCATGAGGTTATCTACGAAGCGGATACCCCTATGGGCAAGATTTTTGACCTTCTACTTTTTGTCCTTATTATACTGAGCGTGATTCTGGTAATGCTCGAAAGTGTGGATGAAATCGATGAAAATTACCATAGGCCCCTTTTGGTGATGGAATGGATAATTACAGGTTTTTTTACTTTGGAGTACATAGCGCGTATCATTAGTATTAAAAAACCATGGAAGTATATTTTCAGTTTCTATGGGGTTATTGATTTTATATCCACCATTCCGTTATACCTTTCCTATATTTTAGCAGGTTCGCAGGTTTTGATAGCCGTTAGGGCCTTTAGACTCCTTCGGATTTTTAGAATACTGAAGCTTGTAAAATTTATGGGCGAGGCCTCCCAGTTAAAATCGGCATTAAAAGCCAGTAGAACCAAAATTGCGGTCTTTATTTATGTAGTGCTTATACTTTCCGTAATTATGGGCACCATTATGTATTTGATAGAAAGTGACGAAGCTGGGTTCACCAGCATTCCCAGAAGTATCTATTGGACAATCGTTACGCTTACTACCGTTGGGTACGGTGATATTGCACCTGAGACCAATTTTGGGCAGTTCCTTGCCACGGTCATTATGATTTTGGGGTATGGAATCATTGCGGTACCAACGGGAATAGTTACGGTCGAGTTTTCAAAACATGGAAAAGAAAAGGCAGGTACAAATGTAGTACACACCAACACTCAAGCTTGTCCTAGCTGTACGGCTGAAAAGCATCGTGATGATGCAAAACATTGTTATAATTGTGGAGAGCTGCTATGAATGCCAAAACATTGATAGCGGTGGTTGGTCCTACCGCAATCGGCAAAACGAAATTGGCCATTGCCATTGCGTCGCATTTTGATACTGAAATTATTTCGGCGGATTCCCGTCAGTTTTTTAAAGAAATGAACATCGGTACCGCTGTACCTTCCGCCAAAGAACTACAATCCGTTCCCCATCATTTTATTCAACAAAAAAGTATTATTGAATCCTATTCCGTTGGGGATTTTGAAAGAAATGCCGTTGAATTGCTTTGCAGACTTTTTAAAGAAAAAGATATTGTCGTGATGGCAGGAGGCAGTGGTCTTTATGTTGATGCCGTAATAAATGGTCTGGATGAGTTTCCAGAAGTAAATCCTAAACTAAGAGAATTACTAACCCATAAACTGAAAACGGAAGGAATGCCAAGTTTACAAAAGGAGTTGCTTAAACGTGACCCCGAGTATTACAAACAAGTAGATATTGATAATCCACATCGCGTAATACGCGCACTGGAAGTCTGTATGACCGCTAATAAGCCTTATTCTTCATTTTTGAATCAAAAAAAGGAACAGAGGAATTTCAATTCAGTTTATGTTGGAATCAATGCGGATAGAACAACAATTTACGAACGAATCAACCGTCGTGTAGATTTAATGATGGAAGCAGGGCTTTTAAAAGAAGTTGAAAGTTTATATGGACACAAAAACCGTAATGCATTACAAACTGTTGGCTATAAAGAACTTTTTGAGTATCTGGATGGTAAAACAACATTGGATTTTGCCGTATCGGAAATTAAAAAAAATACCAGACGCTTTGCAAAAAGACAATTGACTTGGTTGAAAAAAAATAAAAATATCCTTTGGGTGAATCATGATGAAAAACCAAAAAGCATCATCTCAAAAATAAACGAACAACTTAATACATTGCCAAATGCTTAATACGTCCAAAGTATTTGTTGTAATGGGAATAAGCGGCACAGGAAAATCTACTGTTGGAAAAATGCTCGCCAAAAAACTCAAAATCAATTTTTATGACGGTGATGATTTTCATCCAAAGGAAAACATCCAAAAAATGAGTACAGGTAAAGCCCTGAATGATGAAGATCGCCATGGATGGCTAGTTGAATTGAATACTTTGGCAAAAAAACAAAAATTTATGGGTGCGGTCATAGCCTGTTCCGCATTAAAGCAAAAATATAGGGACACGTTGGCTCAAGATATGGGAACTGATTTGATTTTTGTCCATCTTGAAGGATCTTTTGAGTTGGTAAAATCGAGATTGGAAAATAGAAAGGGACATTTTATGCCCGTAAAACTTTTACAGTCCCAATTTGATTCTCTTGAACCTCCCAAAGATGCAATTACAGTTTCCGTTGCCGAGAATCCTGATAAGATACTTAAAGCTATTTTAAAAAAACTGTCTATAAGTGATAAACAATCTGGATAAATCTTCCATCGAACCAATTCTTAAAACGTATATTTTTTTTCTAACAGTATGCGTAACAAATTATTACATTTGACGACTAACTTCCGACTAATTGAAACTTAAAAACTATCTAAAATGAAAAAAGTATTTTTTGTGGCTTTGTCCATTATTGCCTTTTCCAGTTGTAAGGAAAAAAAGGAACCAACCGCCGAGGTTGAAAAAATACCAGGTATCGTGTTGGAAAATATGGATACCATAGTCAATCCAAAGGATGACTTTTACAATTACGTAAATGGTAATTGGATGAAAAACACAGAAATTCCTGAAGATCGTACTAGATGGGGCGGTTTTTCCGTGCTAAGAAAATCGACCGACGCAGATGTACTGGAAATTATAGCAGATGCTAAAAAAAATGGAAAGTATGATGCTGACACCGATCAGGCAAAAGCACTTGCCATCTATGATACAAAATTGGATACCGTAGCAAGGGACAAAGCAGGTATTTCGCCATTGCAACCTGCTCTTGATGCTATTGAAGGTATTGAGAACCTATCCGATCTTCGAACAGTTTTGGCCACTAACCTTTCGGTGTCATCTCCATTTTTAAGTATAGGTGTACAAGCTGATTTGAACAATAGTGCAATGAATGCCGTTTATATGGGACCCTCGGGACTTGGACTTCCTGATCGTGATTATTATCTGGATGAAGATGAAAAATCTATAGAAATCCGTGAGGAATACAAAAAACACATTACGCGCATGCTTCAAATGTTGGGCGATAGTGAGGAAGATGCATCGGTTGCGGCCGAGAAAATATTGGAATTGGAAACAAAGCTTGCAGAACCGAGATTGAATAAAGTTGAGCGTAGGGATGCTCGAAACCTGAACAATCCAAAAACTATCGCTGAAGCCGATGCAATGTTGAGCAGTATAGACTTGAACAAAATGTTGGAAGAATTGGGGGCTACTAAAAAATTCGATACCCTGATTGTTACCCAGCTTGAATATGGCAAATATTTAGATGAATTTTTGAAAAATACATCGATAGAGGATATTAAAACACTTATTCGTTGGGATACCTTCAACAACGCTGCAGGAAGATTAACAACCGATATTGAAACAGCAAACTGGGAGTTCTACAGCAAATTTCTAAGAGGTGCAGAAAAACAGCGCCCAGCAGATGAACGTGCCTTAGCGGCTGTAAACAGAAATGTTGGTGAAGCATTGGGTCAATTGTATGTAGATGCTAAGTTTCCGCCAGAAGCCAAAGCCAAAGCGGAGAAAATGATAGCCAATATTATTGATGCATATAAAGAACGTATCAAAAAACTGGATTGGATGGGCGATACCACCAAAATCAAAGCAATAGAAAAGCTTGATAAGTTCACTGTAAAAATTGCGTATCCAAATGATTGGGAAGATTACTCCGATATGGCAGTTTCTGCGGATAATAGCTATTTTGACAACATGGTGGCAGTAGACAAATGGCAGCGAGATGATAATTTTGCGGATATTGGAGAACCGGTCGATAAATCTAAATGGGGAATGTCTCCGCAAACAGTGAATGCATATTTTAATCCCTTGAACAACGAAATAGTATTTCCTGCAGCAATTTTACAGCCACCATTCTACAATTACACTGCAGACGAAGCTGTTAACTACGGTGGTATCGGTGCCGTAATAGGTCATGAAATTTCACATGCCTTTGACGATAGTGGCTCACGTTTTGATTCGGACGGTAATTTAAAAAATTGGTGGACCGATGAAGATTTAGAAGCTTTTACGGAAAGGGGCAATGCACTTGCAGCACAATATGACAGTGTACAGGTTTTACCGGAAGTGTATGTTAATGGAAAATTCACCTTAGGTGAAAATATTGGTGATCTAGGCGGTGTTCTGGGAGCTTATGACGGTTTGCAAAAACACTTGGCAGAAAACGGAAGGCCGGAAAATATAGATGGTTTTACCCCGGAAGAACGTTTCTTTATGTCTTGGGCTACTGTTTGGAGAACTAAAATAAGGGATGAAGCACTACAGACACAGATTAAGACTGACCCACATTCTCCAGGTCACGTAAGAGCTATTCAGCCTCTATTGAATATTCAAGAATTCTATGATACTTTCGATATAAAAGAGGGTGACAAAATGTATTTACCACCAGAAGAACGGGTACAGATTTGGTAATCATTTTTATAAAATTTTAAAAGAGCACTTCGTTTGAGTGCTCTTTTTTTTGGCCAATAATTCAAAAAAGGCGAGCAACCACTGAAAAATGTATCTATAAATTATTTTATATTTGATTTTGTTCGAAAAATAAACGATTCCAACCTTCTTAATGATAGCAACGAACTTACTTTTAGCCGTTATTGCAGGAATCGCCATACTCCTTTTTCTCATTTTAAGACTGAAAGTAAACGCTTTCATAGCTTTACTCATTGGGAGTATAACAGTCGGTCTGATTGCCGGTCTTGATGCAAAGGAAATTATTAAGACCATTCAGGACGGTATGGGCAACACCTTGGGTTTTGTGGCAACCGTTGTAGGTCTTGGTGCTATGTTTGGGGGAATTTTAGAAGCTTCAGGCGGAGCAAAAACGATCGCAGATTTTATGATTTCCAAATTTGGATTGAAAAAAGCACCTTCCGCTATGGTTATTTCAGGGTTTTTAATTGCCATACCCGTTTTTTTTGATGTTGCTTTTATTATTTTGGTTCCAATGATTTATGCGTTGCAGCGTAAAACTGGAAAATCGTTACTGCTTTACGCCATACCTCTTTTGGCCGGTCTGGCCATAACCCATGCCTTTATACCACCCACACCGGGTCCAATTGCCGTTGCGGATATTATAGGTGCAGATTTGGGATGGGTAATTCTAGTAGGATTTTTGGCAGGAATACCAACCGCTCTAATTGCAGGCTTGTTGTTTGGACGTTTTATATCAAAGAAAATATTTGTGAAAGCTCCAAAAAAAATGGAAAACAAAGAACTGCTTACGCTTCCACCTATTGGGTTGACCCTTCTCATCATTGCTTTTCCCATCGTTTTGATTTTATTGAATACCGTTGTTGCAACTGGCGCAATGGGCATAACGAACAAGACAATCCTTGAAACCATTGCCTTGATTGGGCATCCGTTTACGGCTTTGATTATCGCAAATCTTTTGGCTTGGTACTTTTTTGGAATAAGAAGAGGGTTTACGAAACAACAACTTTTTGATATCTCTGCCAAATCATTGGCACCTGCAGGTACCGTTATTTTGCTCACCGGTGCCGGAGGTGTTTTTAAGCAAGTATTGACCAATACGGGAGCGGGCGAATTATTGGCAAAGGCATTGGGAGACGCAGGTTTCCCCGTCTTAGCGTTTGCGTTTGTTAGCGCAGCTATAGTGAGAATAATACAAGGGTCTTCCACGGTGGCAATGATTACCGCAGCGGGCTTGGTTTCACCGTTATTGGTAAATTCCAATTTGAGTCCCGTGGAGCTTGCCTGTATGGTCATTGCCATAGCATCGGGATCCAGTATTTTTTCCCATGTAAATGATAGTGGCTTTTGGTTGGTAGGTCAATATTTGGGTATTACCGAAAAGCAAACTTTTCGATCTTGGACCATAATGACAACAATTTTGGCTTTTGTAGGGATAATCACGGTATCGGTACTATACATTTTGGTGTAAAAGAGAAGCTGTTTAAAAAATAGCTATAAGTCATACTGATATTGAATGACCAAAGATTTTTAAACAGCCTCTTGATTCAAATTAATACTGTTATTGGAAATCCTAAGGATTTTCTGCCTTTACGACCAACCTGAATCCTTCGCCATGAATATTCAGAATCTCTACCACATCGTCCCGCTTTAAATACTTTCTTAATTTAGCGATGTAGACGTCCATACTCCGTGATGTGAAGTAATTATCGTCCCTCCATATCTTTGTCAAGGCCAATTCCCGTGGCATTAAGTCATTTTCGTGCAAGGCAAGAAGTCGTAACAACTCATTTTCCTTAGGTGAAAGTTTTACAGGTTCCTCATCCATATATTTTAGAAAACGCAGCTTGGAATTCAAGTGGAAATTACCTATCTCAAATTCAAATTGTTTGCTATCTGCCAAGGTACTGGATGCTTTTCTTTGAAGTATTGCTTTAAGCTTCATCAACAGTACTTCAGAATCAAAAGGTTTATTGAGATAGTCGTCCGCGCCAGCTTTATAGCCTTTTAAGACATCTTCTTTCATTGTTTTGGCAGTCAAAAAAATAATTGGAACATTTTCATTTTTCTCCCTAATCTCTCTAGCTAGTGTGAACCCATCTTTGTAAGGCATCATCACATCCAAAATACAAACATCATAGTTGTCTTTTTTGAATTTTTCAAAACCTTCCATTCCATTTTTTGCCAGAACAACGTCAAAATCGTTCATAGATAAGTAGTCTTTTAGAACAATTCCAAAATTAGGGTCATCCTCAACTAAAAGTATCTTTTTTTTCTCAGTTTCCATATTTTTCTAAATTAAAGGTAGTTTTATAAAGAAAGTACTTCCTTTTCCTTTTTCACTTTCTGCATAAACTTCTCCTTGATGATCGTCAATAATTCGTTTTACATAGGCCAGTCCTAATCCATGACCTTTTACATTATGTATATCTCCGGTATGTTCCCGGTAGAATTTTTCAAAAACTCTTTTAAGTACCGCTTTGCTCATCCCAGCTCCCTGGTCTTTTATCTTTATGATAATATTATTCTTTACAATTTCTGTATACACATCAATTTTTGGAAATTCAGGAGAATATTTTACTGCATTATCCAAAACGTTTACAATAACATTTGTAAAGTGCATATCATTTGCCAATATTTCAGATCTTTCGGCATTCAAATGGGTATTAACGTATCCTCCCCTGTCTTCAACTATCAAATCTACGTGGGCAATGGCATCTGTTATTATATCATGAACATCTACCCTATCCTTTCTAATATCCAATTGGTTCTTTTCCAATTTAGATATCCTAAGAACATTTTCTACCTGCGCATGCATACGTTTGTTTTCGTCCTTGATCATGCCTAGATATCGCAATACTTTTTCTTTGTCCTCTATTGATTTTGGGTTTCTTATGGCCTCAACGGCAAGATTGATTGTAGCAATCGGCGTCTTGAACTCGTGGGTCATATTATTAATAAAATCAGTCTTTATCTCAGATATCTGCTTTTGTTTAATCAATTGATAGATTGCACTGGAATAAGCAATCATAATGACAAGAGTGAAAACCAAGGATAAAAGTGCCATACCCATAATTGATTGGAAAAGAAACTTTTTCATCGTTGGGAATGTGAGCAGCAATGAAAAATTTGTTCTTCCTTCGCTATCCTTGAATATCGGTGCCTTATACATTTTAGATTCAGAGAACTTGAACTTTTTTGATTTTACTTTGGTTGGATAGCCTTGGCTATACACTCCGTACTCATAATCAATATCAATATTCCTATTTTTCAGTTCTTGACTTAGTAAAAGTTCTAATTCTTGCTTGGAGACTCTTTTATGAATTGGTCTGCTTTTGGCATATTCCATAAAAACATCTTCCCACGCAGCTTTGTCAATCCTAGAAAGTCCACCGATTTTTTCAGCTTTCTGAATAGGTGTTAAGCTATAACTTTTTCCATCTAGACCGTATTCTTCCTTAAAAACTGCTTTGGTACGCTTGCTGGTGAAGTTTTTAATTGTGGTTGTATCTTCTTCACCTTTTATATTATCAAAGAACGTAGAGGTTATATTGTAATCTTCTTCTAGAATTCCATGGGAATAAAAAAGAATCTCATCTGAATTCAAATCTCTGTCAACAAATAAAAAATTTCTGAACTGAGTGGTCTTAGGTTGCCCTATACTATCTACCAATGAAGCCAAACGGTCTGAATAATCCTTCATCTCTCTCTTCTCCACTCGGCTCGCAACCTTATCCAGTATGTCCGTAACCGTCCTTGAAAATTGTTCTTCTTTGTCATTGACCGAAGTCCTTATCCAGTACACCTGAACAAAAATAATCCCGGTGAGAGATAAGCTCATAAGAATGACGAGAAGAACGAATAGCTTCTTGTTCATTGAGGTAAAATTAGAAATTTAACATTTAGACTATTGACCGTTTAACCTAACCTTAACAAAAATGTTAAAATTTATGTTCAATTTGTTAGTACAATCAATTTTTGGTGTAGTTCTAAAACTTTGTCTTTAGTAGTATGTAAATCGATATTTTCAATACAAAAATCAGCAAGAGAAGTCTTTTCTTTGTCATCCATTTGATTCTCAATACGATCCAAAACCTCTTGCTTTGCAATGCCGTCGCGCTTTATAACTCTTTCAACACGTAGATTTTTAGGAGCTTTTATCAAAATGATATAATCATATTTGTCTTGAGCATCATTTTCAAAAATCAATGCTGTTTCCTGGATCACATAGGGAGATGTTTGTTGTTCCACCCATTCCAAAAAATGTTCACGAACGGCAGGATGAACGATTTTGTTTAACTTTTCAAGTATTTCTGGGCTCTTAAAAACTTTCTTTGCAATAAATGTTTTGTTTAGTTCTCCGTTGATATATGCTTTTTTTCCTAGAAGTAAAAGAATTTCGTTCTTTACACGGGTCGAATTGGTCATCAATAATTTTGCTTCGGAATCGGAATTGTATACTGGTATCCCCAGGTCCTGGAAAATGGTGGCTACAACACTCTTGCCACTACCGATACCGCCTGTTAGCCCTACTATCATCATTTTTGTTCGAGTACGAAGTTGATTTTATTTTCAAGCATACGGACATCATAAACATTTTCAGGTTTTTTTACAATTTCCAAGAAGAGGATATTGCCATCAGTCTCATTCAACTGTTTATAATCGGCAATGACTTCAAAATCCTGTAATGTTATTTTCTTTAGTTTTTCTAGGGTAGCTTTACAAAGAACGGATATGGAATTTGGAAATATATTGACATTATACCCCTTTGGGAAATTTAAAACCCGTATCGGCACATCAAAAGCTTTTTCTGAAAATTTTACCACTTTTCCCTTTACATTGACCCTGTTTATCGAAAAAACACTATTCGACAGGTTCTTTGGGAAAACCAATAGAATATTCTCTGAAAAATCTGAAGAGACATCTGTCATTTCAATTTTTGAAGTATAAATCGTAGTAAGGGTATCTATCTCATTTTTTGGCCCCTTAACCAAAACTGTTTCTGGAGTAATTATCGGTTCTCCCTCCATTATAAAATTTTGCTGGAATTGCAGATCTAACCTAGGCTTTATCTGGAGTTCTTTTGCAGTAACTTGATAAAGGTCAACGAAAAGCTGTGAGCGATCAAGGTTAATCAATGAAATACTCTGGGGAAGCTGTAATTCTATCTGTTCTGATAGAGCGTCTTCCGTAATCAAGTAATTTCCATTCTTGGCAATGACCTGAGATAAATCCACATCAACACGTTTATTTATAAAATTGTAGTACAAGAACCGAAAACCACTTGTACGCAATTTTGCTTCAATGGAATTGACCGATTTATTTCCCAACAGTAACGTATCCGGCAGGTTTTTATAGTTTAGTGCAAAATTGGTCCTGGACTCATAGGAATCGGATAGATTGCTTATAAACCATGCTAGAAAGGAACATATCAAAAACAGTGAAAAAACTTTCACTTTCCTCTCATTCAACCCACTTAATAGTTGTTTAAACACCTTTACTTTCTTTTAAAAAACAGCTTGGGAAAAAGCTTTTCAGGTTCTTTGTTACTAAAGTTAAGCAAGATCGTGGATTTTAAAAAACCTGTTCCATATCCTATGAATTGCGTCAATGCCGCAAAAATTGAAAGATAGGCTACGATAAAGCTCTTGTTTTTAATAAGGGAGTCTATAAATAAGGTCAAAAAATACGCAGCGAAAACCAATAAAGGAAAAATAAAACCTGTAACCGCCAATAATGCAGATGTAATCAGTCCAACCATAAATAATGTCGGAAACCAATACGTAAGCCTAGCCGTTCCCTTATGCCATTTATTCAATATCGGTCTTACCATCCCAAATTTATTCACTTGTATGTAAAATTTATTCCAGTCAATACGTCTTTTATGGTATACAAATGCTTTGGGAAACAATCTGGAAGTATACCCTGCCTTCCAAATTCTAAATGTCAAATCTGGATCTTCCCCAGGATGAATTCTCCCAAATCCCCCTGCTTTGGCAAAAGCCTCTTTGGAAATTCCCATATTGAAACTTCTCGGTTGAAATTTACCTATTGAATTACTGCTGCCCCTAATTCCCCCAGTAGTAAAAAAAGAAGTCATCACATAGTTAATGGCTTTTTGTACGGTAGTAAAAGAATCATCAGCTGCATCCGGACCACCAAAACAGTGAACAAAGTCACGTTTTAGCTCTTTATCCACTTCAACCAAATATTGCTTTGGTAAGATGCAATCAGAATCCAGGATTATAAAATAATTTCCTTTTGCTTTCTGCATCCCAAAATTTCTGGAATCACCAGGCCCGGAGTTCTCTTTAAAATAGTATGATATCTGTAAATCCTTTTCAAATTTTTTTACGATATCCCCAGAAGATTCCAAGGAACCGTCTTCTACAATTACCACTTCATAACTCTTTTTAAAATCCTGTTGAACGAGACTTTCCAATAGCTCCCTGATTTCTTCCGGTCTATTGTAAACTGGTACGATTATAGAAAAGTATAGATTCATTTTAAAACACAAAAGCCATCCTTTTTTGGATGGCTTTCGCAATTAAATATTTTAGTTATTCAGAAAACTCATCAATTACTTCTTGACTTACGCCTGTATTGGAAAATCCACCATCATGATATAGGTTCTGCATAGTGACTTTCTTTGTCAAATCTGAAAAAAGACTTACGGTATAATTTGCGCAGTCCGCCGCCGAAGCATTTCCAAGTGGGGACATCTTCTCGGCATAACTGATAAAGCCATCAAAACCTTTTACACCTTGCCCCGCAGTAGTTGGGGTTGGCGACTGGGAAATTGTGTTGACCCTCACCCTTTTTTCCTTTCCAAAAAAGTAGCCAAAACTTCTTGCAACAGATTCCAAATACGCTTTGTTATCAGCCATATCATTGTAGTCCGGGAAAGTTCTTTGTGCCGCCATATAGGTTAAGGCAACAATACTGCCCCACTCGTTCATGGCATCAGCCTTGTACAATGATTGCATTACCTTATGAAATGAAAGTGCAGAAACATCCCATCCCTTTGTTGTAAAATCATACTTCTCATCTGTATATGCCCTCCCTTTTCTAACATTTACGGACATACCAATGGAATGCAATACAAAATCCAACTTACCGCCCAGAATTTCCATGGACTGTGTTACCAAGTTCTGTAAATCCTCTTCACTTGTGGCATCAGCGGGAATTATTTGGGAATTTGTCTTTTCGGCCAACTCCTTAATCTGTCCCATACGCATTGCAATGGGCGCGTTGGTCAATACAAAGGTTCCACCTTCTTCATGAACACGTTCCGCTGTTTTCCAAGCTATGGAATTCTCATCCAGTGCGCCAAATATGATTCCTTTTTTGCCTTTTAAAAGATTATATGCCATAGTAATCGTCTATTGTTGGTTTGTGGTAAAGATATTTAATCTATTTGAGTTTTATGGTTTTGATTTTATGAAACTGGCCCGTAGCAGAACCAAATAAATATTGGAATAAGGACCATCATACTACAAGAGCGGAGGAAATCAAACTTTTCTTGTCGTTGCTCTTAAACTTCAATCTTGGCTCTTTGTTCTCACAAAATGAACTATTTGGGCATTGCACCCTTAGAGGAGAGCTTTGAAGGATTTCAATGATCAGGGCAAATCACAATTCCAAAAGCTGTTTGGCATGTGCCATAGCTGATTCCGATATTGATTTTCCACCAAGCATTTCCGCAAGTTCCTTTACCCGTTCCCCCTGATTCAATTTTCTCATCTGCGTTGTTGTCGTTCCGTCAATTTCCTCTTTAAAAACTTTAAATTGCTGTTGTCCCTTAGAGGCCACTTGGGGCAAATGGGTAATTGAAAACACCTGCATGGTCTTGCTCATCTGTTGCATGATTTCACCCATACGATTGGATATCTCCCCAGAAACGCCTGTATCGATCTCGTCGAACATCATTGTAGGCAATTGTTCATATTTTGCCAAAATTGATTTTATGGTTAACATTATTCTTGATAATTCCCCGCCTGAAGCTACTTTTTTCAATTCCCCATAATCTGAACCCTTATTGGCCGAAAACAAGAAAACCAAATCATCCTTTCCGTTGGACTTGAAAGTTGATGATGGGTTTACCTCAATTTTAAAAGTGGCCGAAGGCATTCCCAAAGAATATAAACTTTCTTGAAGCTTACTTTTCAATTTTGGAATTATGGTATTTCTTCCCTTTCTAATTTTAAGTACCCAATCCTCAAGAATATTTGTAGCTTGTTCTACTTCAACTTCTTTTGCTCTTATTTTGGATTCAATATTTTCTACTGCATTGACTTGCTCCTCAAGTTGATTTTTGATGATGATCAATTCGGAAACAGAACCGACTTGATGTTTTTTTTGTAAATCGTAAAGTTGTTGCAATTTTGAGTTCACCACTTCCAGTCTTTGCGGGTTTGCTTCTACCCCATCCTTCACTTGTTCAAGTTCAGCTGCTATATCGTCCATTTCAAAAAAAATGGACTGTATACGCTCATTTAGCACAGAATAGGTGCTGCCAAAGTCCGCAAGGTTTTGAAAAGTTCTTTTTAAATCGGTTAGTTTCCCCAATATGCCCACTTGTTCATCATTCAATAATTGATTTCCATAGGCCAGTTGTTCCATTATCTGCTCTACATTGTTGAGTTGTTCGGATTCTGCTTCCAAATCTTCCTGCATACCGTCCTTTAAAGGTATAGATTCCAGTTCTTGGAGTAAAAAACTATTGTAGTCGTGCTCTTTGTTGGAATTGGATTGAAAATCAATCAATTCTTGCAACTCCCTCGAAATCTTTTTATATGAATCCAGTTGCAATTTGTATTGTCCTAAATCTGTATTGTTTCCAGCGAGTGCATCAACAACCTTAAGTTGAAAATCATTGTCGGTCAAACGTAATGTTTGATGTTGTGAGTGAACATCGACCAATCTTTCCCCAAGTCCTTTTAATATGTCCAGCGTTACCGGTGAATCATTGACAAACGCTCTAGATTTACCACTAGGTAGAATTTCCCGTCTTAAGATGGTAGCAACTTCGTAATCCAGGTCATTGGCTTCAAAAAATCTTTTGAGCTGGTATTTAGAGATATCGAATTCTGCCTCAATAATACATTTTTTGGTTTCGTCTTTTAGCGAGGTCAAATCCGCGCGTTTACCCAAAACTAAGGAAAGACCTCCCAATAAAATAGACTTTCCCGCTCCCGTTTCACCCGTTATGGTCGTAAAACCATTCGTAAATGAGACATTTAAAGTATCTATTAACGCATAATTCTGAATGGAAAGATTTACAAGCACTATTGAAGATTTTCAGCGTAAAGATAAATCTCTTTGGAGAAATGGGCTAGTATTTTATCTCGTTCCAGGTATTGGAATAAAATGGTGCAACTTTATTCAAGGTTTCCTTAAGTTTGACAATGTCTACTTTTGGGCCATCAGAGAAGATATTCTGTATTTCCTCAGACTTTGCATCGAAAAAAGTCTGAATCAAAAATGCATTGGGTCTACGCTTTATCAATGTCTCAAACAATCGCATGGTACCTGAAATTACCTGTTTCCCCGTACTGTTGTTATCGCCGAGTATATCCAAACCTTTTCGGTGGTAATTGTACATGGCAATACGGTACTCCCTAAATGAATTACTGAGTAAATTATCGACCAGTTCAAATCTTGTACGCTCTCCTGTTTCTTGGTTCCATCCAGAAAAATTGGAACCCTGTGCCTGAGTCACGATATTTTGTGCTTTTCTGAACATGTCATCACCGCCTTCAAGCGAAAAAGTATCAGCATCCAAACCTAAAATAATATAAACGTAATAGGCAATAACGCCAACCAAGTTGGAATCGAAAATATTCTCATTGAAGACTATGGGCTGAAATTCTTGGTAAATAAAGTCGAACGCATCATCTTTATAATTAAAGACAGGGCTCTCGTAAGATGTATTAAAGACGGGTCTTGAAGACTGAATCTGGATATTGGCTTCAAATCTATCGGATTCGTACTGGGTGACTGTAATAAACATTCTGGCACTTACACGCTCATTTTCTTTATAAACTCTATTTGTCCATTTATTCTTGTTTACAAAATCACTAAGCGAACGTTCCAACGTTTTAAAGATTTGCTGGTTGGTTTGGTTAACCTGATCAGAGTTTACGGTAATAGTGCAATTTAACTCTTGTGCAATGAACACTTGTGAAAGCAAAAGGGCAAAAAGAAAAGAAACTGTTCTATGCATGAATTCTTGAGATGATTTCTTTCCAAATATCCGAAGCTACATCAGACTTGGTTTTCAATTCAAACGTTTTTAAATCCATATTCTTATCAAGGAAAGTAATTTTATTGGTATTGCCCCCAAAGCCTGCACCGGAATCTTTTAAAGAATTCAGAATTATGGCATCCAAATTCTTGCGTCGCAGTTTTCCTTTGGCATTTTCAATTTCATTTTCGGTCTCAAGAGCAAATCCTACCAAAAATTGATGGGTTTTCTTTTCGCCCATTGAAAACAGAATATCAGGATTCCGTTCAAGTTCTATTTGAAGGTCGCCATCTTTCTTTTTTATTTTTTCACTGGAAACATGTTTCGGTTTATAATCAGCAACCGCAGCAGCACAAATAACAATGTCGGTTCCATCATAAAATTCATGACATGCATCATACATTTCTTTGGCGGATACAACGCGAATTATTTCTATTGAATCATGTTTTGTACTCAAATGGGTAGGCCCGGAAATCAATATTACTTGAGCACCAAGATTGGCAGCAGCCATTGCAAGTTCAAAGCCCATGGTACCGGTGGAGCGATTTCCCAAAAAACGCACAGGATCAATTGCTTCGTGGGTAGGACCCGCCGTGATCAATACTTTTTTTGCACTTAGCGGGAGTCCTTTCGCTAAATCTTCTTGAATAAACTTTACTATAATTTCTGGCTCCGCCATACGTCCTTCTCCATATAGCCCACTTGCCAGTTCCCCCGTTTCTGCGGGAATCATGGTATTGCCGTACGATTGCAATTTTTCAAAAGAAACAATTGTTGAAGGGTGCTTGTACATATCCAAATCCATTGCCGGCGCAAAATAAATAGGGCATTTAGCAGATAGATATGTTGCCAACAAGAGATTATCACAAGTACCATTGGCCATTTTGGAAAGTGTATTGGCCGTTGCAGGAGCTATTAATAAAATGTCTGCCCAAAGTCCCAACTCCACATGATTGTTCCAAGATATTCTCCCATCTTCTTCATTGATAAAATCGATCAATACCGGGTTTTTGCATAACGTGGATAACGTTAGTGGCGAAACGAATGTGCTGGCACTTTGGGTCATCACAATTTTGACCTCAGCACCAGCCTTTATCAATAACCTAACGAGAAATGTGGTCTTGTAAGCGGCGATTCCTCCGGTAATTCCCAAAAGGACATGTTTACCGCTGAGCATATTTATGCGTCTTTCTCTGTATTTCTGTAGTAAATTTTATCATCTAACCACTCCTTTACCGCGAGGGCATGTGGTTTTGGTAATTTTTCGTAGAATTTTGAAACCTCTATTTGTTCCTTATTCTCGAAAACTTCCTCCAAGCTGTCACTGTAAGTCGCAAATTCCTCCAACTTCTCCAGAAGTTCTTTCTTAATTTCAGAATTAATTTGGATCGCTCGTTTTGAAGCTATGGAAATAGCTTCATAAATGTTTTCCGTTTTTACATCAAATTCGTTTCTGTCGTGTGTAACCGTAGAAACGGGAGCTTTTGTGTTTTTCAAATCTTGCATATGCTGCTATATCTATTTAATCCAATTATTTTGATTCGGAATATTGAGCCAGTTCCCCTTGAACTTTTTTTGCCAAATCATCCGCTTTTTTCTTGTATTCCGTTTCAGGATAATATCTTAATAGTGTATTGTAAGAATCCAAAGCTTCTTCCAAACGTTCTTTCTTTCTGTTTTCGGTACTGTTCAGCGCCAAACTTGTGGCAGATTCAATACGATAATAAAGTGCCTCTTCGCGATAAATTGAACCTGGATTATCAGAAATAAAATTATCAAAAGCAGTAATGGCAGATACTAAAATAGGGTAATTGAACTGACCCAACTTATTGAACTGTTTGGCAATCTCTATCTGCTTTTTCTCTTTTTTTGAAGTAAGCTCCTTTGCCATTGTATTTGATTCTTCAAAATATTCAGAATCCGGGTAGGTATTTATAAAGCTCTGAAGCTTTGTCAATGCTTTATCTGTATCCGTTTGGTCCAATGAATACCTAGGTGAGAGTTCATAGTAACTTTTGGCGCCCAAAAATGTTGCTTCCTGAATTTTATCGCTCTTTGGATACGATTTTATAAATCGTTCAAACTGATAGCCCGATAGGTAATAATCCTCCAATTGAAAGTACGTGTTCGCAAAAAAGAACATGACGCGTTCACCTTGTGGTTTGCCCACGTATTTTGGTACAATCTGCTCGTATAGTCTATTGGCCCTCTTAAAATCACCTTCATCATAAAATTTCTGTGCCAAATCGTACTTAGGCTTCACCTCTTCATTTTTGAGTACTTTTTGATACTCACTGCACGAAGAAAATAAAATAATGATAGTTAGTATGGAAAGAAACGCTCTCATTCTAAAAAACATTTTGCAAAATTAGTGATATTCAGCGGATTTAAAAAAAGATTTACATACCAAAAATAAACGCCTTCCAATCATTTGCCATGTTTTTGGCTAACATTTAACGAACGATATTATGCATGCACCCCATTAAAAACTTTAATATGCTTTCCAATTTTGCTTTTGAGCATTGCACTTGCTTCTACCAAAGGGAGCCGAACAGAGGCGTTACCGAGTCCTATATACTCGAATATGGATTTTATTCCTGCAGGATTTCCTTCTTCAAAAATCGCTTGCATCAAGGGCAATAGCTGGTGGTGTATTTCGTAGGCTTCCTCAGAACTTCCAAAGCTACCCAGGTTGATCATTCTTGCAAATTCGTTGGGCAACCCCTGCCCCAATACAGAAATCACACCTGCTCCACCCGCAAGTACCGTTGGCAGCGCAGTAAAGTCATCCCCTGAAATCACTAAAAAGTCTTCTGGTGCTCCTTTTATAATCTGGTTGATCTGTAGCATATCCCCACAGGCTTCTTTGATTGCGACGATATTTTGTAACTCTCGGGCCAGTTTTAGTGTAGTCTCGGGCAACATATTGCTTCCCGTCCGAGAGGGCACATTATACATGATAATGGGTTTTGGCGAAGCTTCCGCAATAGCTTTAAAATGTTGGTAGATTCCTTCCTGCGTTGGTTTGCTATAGTATGGTGAAACGGATAATATTGCTTCAAACTTAGATAAGTCCAACGTCCTTAATTCTTCAATAACAGCAGCAGTATTGTTGCCGCCTACACCCAAAACCAAGGGCAATCTTCCTGCATTGGTCCCAGTAACAACATCCATCACCACCTGCTTTTCATTTTTTGAAAGGGTGGCGGATTCTGCAGTGGTCCCCAAGGCAGCAAGGTAATTTACATTGCCGTTGATGCAATGCTCTACAATACGCCTCAGCGCATCTACATCAACAGATAAATCATTTTTGAAAGGAGTTACCAATGCAACTCCCGTACCCATCAAATTTTCCATCATATTTCTTTTAAGACGGTCAAATATTTTTTCAACTCTTTTTTAAATAGCTTAAAGTCCTTTAAGGGCGTACTGAAAATAATATCATTAAGCTTTGGGTCTAGCGTGTTGAAACCTACTTTAAGCCGCGCAGGGGTTTTTATGGACAATAGTTTCAACATAAGATTGTCTTCTTGATAATAATTGATCAATAAATCATATTCCCTACCCAAAAATTCAAGAACGTATCCATTTTCAATAGCACCTTTTCTCCCTAGATCCTTATCAGAATACATCTGAATGGCATACGGAGAATTATTGTCACATTCTCTCTTGTAACCAATAATTTTTATAGCATTGGGTCTTAATGAATAATCTTCGATGAGCTCGTAAAACAATTCGGCATTCTCAAAATTATCAACATCGACTATGCAAGCGACCCTTGTAATCCCTTTTTCCCTATTTACTGCCAAAGATGGCTTTTCCATCTCCTCTTGTAAATATTTAAGACTTGATTTAACCTTAAATTTATCTTGGAGGCCTTTTAAAAACATATTTTTTATGCATTTTTACAAAGGTAATTATTATACCAAGACAACTTAACAAAGATAACTTAGTGACCTATTTAAAATTTAAACAATTTGTTATAATCATAACATTTTGTTTTTTGACATCCTGCAATAATACAAAAGAGCAGCTTTCTGAAATCCACGGAGTGCAATTAAAGATAGATACAGCTCTATACGAGGTCGATTCTATAAATTCCTATGTCGAACCCTATAGAAATCGCATAAATCAGGTTCTTGACAGTTCTTTGGCCTACGCACCTACCTCTCTTCTACTTGATGATGGAAAACGCAATACGTCTCTTGGAAATTTAATTGCTGATATTGTATTGGAGGAGACAGCTCCGGTTTTTAAATCCCGAACAGGTGAAAAACTTGATTTTGTGGTCTTGAATCGTGGTGGTCTGCGCTCAATAATTTCTTCTGGCAATGTTACCGCTAGGAATGCCTACGAAGTAATGCCCTTTGAAAACTATATTTCAATAGTAAGACTCAATGGAACTTTGGTAAGGGAATTGATTAATTTTTTGGTTATGGCCAAACGTGAGCATCCTATTGCAGGGATACAGATTATTTTGGATAAAAAAGGAGCTCTGGATTCTGTAAACATTGATGGAAGCCCATTTGACGAAAGCCGAAGCTATTATATAGCAACCTCGGATTATCTTGTACAAGGTGGTGCTGAAGTAGGTTTTTTTAAGAATGTGGATTCGGTAATAAGCACAGATTATCTTTTAAGAAACGCCATTATTGACCATTTTAAAAAAGTGGACACATTGCGTACATCTGTTGACGATAGATTTATACAATTGGATTGAATGAAACGTAGAGACTTTTTAACGAACACTATAGCAACATCAACATATGTTGGGTTGGGCGGTCTGGGATTGCAATCATGTTCAGGCTTGGGAGGCAAACATATCACTGTTCTGCACACCAATGATGTACATAGCCATATTGATCCTTTTCCCAATTCGCATTCTCGATATGCCAATCTCGGTGGTATAGCACGAAGGGCATCTTTGGTCGAAAACATTCGTAATGAAAACCCGAATACCCTGCTTTTTGATGCTGGGGACATTTTTCAAGGAACCCCGTACTTTAATTTTTATGGTGGGGAACTGGAGTTTAAACTGATGAGCAAATTAAACTATGACGCAGCAACCATCGGCAATCATGATTTTGATAATGGAGTCGATGGGCTATTGGCACAGGTGCCACATGCCAAATTTGATTTACTATCTGCCAATTACAATTTTACAAATACGGCGATGGAAGGTTTTGTAAAACCCTATAAAATCTATATGGTTGACGGAATTAAAATTGGAGTTTATGGAATTGGGATTCAACTTGACGGTCTGGTAACCAAACGGCTATATAAAGAGACCAAATATTTAAACCCTTTTGAGATTGCTCTGGACATGGAGCGCTTGCTCAAAGAAGAGGAAAAATGCGATCTTGTGATTTGCCTTTCCCATTTGGGATATGACTACGAGAAACCGGAACGACCTTCAGATATGCAGCTGGCACAACGTACCTACAGTACTGATTTAATCATTGGTGGCCACACCCATACTTTTTTGGACAAGCCCGATATTCGTACCAATAAAAATGGAAAATCCGTACTGATAAATCAAGTCGGGGCCTATGGCATTAATGTCGGTAGAATCGATTTTTATTTTGATGCTGAACAAAATACTGCTGCACAAGGTGTAAGCATCAAGGTTTAGTTTAGGGTTTGTGAAGTCTAAAAACTGTTTTTCATTCAGCAGTTAACCCTATCATCTGGACCATTCCTAGATAAAAACCACTCAAAAAAATATCTTTTTAAGAGTGGTTTTTATAAAGTTTGAACTATGAATTTTTACGGACACTCCATTTCAAAAATAAAACCGGGCAGTTGCCAACCATTATCATTTATAAGTATCATGGCCGCTGCTTCTCCTCCCATTCCACAAAACGTGACACCGGCCATGCCACAGGTCACACCAACTGGGCCTTCGTTGAGCTCCACATAATTGGCCCAACCGATTAAGGTATTGTTCATGTTTCCTGGGGACATCCCGCTGTTGTTAAACATAAATTCCATATCACCGATGTTTCCAATATTCCAACCTCCAAGGTCTTGGTTAAATGCGGAAGCATTGTCAAACATCCATTTCATAATTGTAACATTCTCAGTGTTCCAATTGCTTATATCAGAATTAAAAGAAGTAGCATCTTTGAACATTGCTGTCATCTCTTTGACCTTTGAAGTATTCCAATTGCTCAAATCACCAGTGAATGAACTATTTCCCGTGAACATAGCTAACATATCTTCTACATTACTAACATCCCATTCACTGATATCCCCGTTAAATTGGGTTTGTTTGAACATATGACTCATGTTAGTAACACTGCTCACATTCCAGTTACTTACATCCCCGTTAAAGGAAGTAGCGTTACTGAACAAAGATGTCATTTCCGTTACATTGCTAACATCCCAATTGGTCAAGTTGGGACTACCCAAAGATTCACAGTCCCAAAACATGGAATTCATGGTTTCAACTTGAGATAAATCAGGCACATCTATTGCATCGTAAACCATATTTATACACGAGGCGAACATTACATCCATCCTTTGCCATTGCATGTCACCCCATTGGTCTAGGCTTACCAATTTATCCACGTTTTCCAAGGCAGGTCCAGTATTATAACTTATATTCGTTCGCATAGCTGGAAAAGTCCCAGCTATAATAACTTTATAGGTACCCACCACGCTATAGGTATGGCTTAGGTTGTGATTGTTCAAGACAACGTTTTCATCTATCTCTTCTAAAGTGCCATCTCCCCAATCAATTATAAAATCATATACTAGGTCAGGATCCAATCCAATATAAATTATTTGTTCATCGGCATCTGTCTGCCATGTGGTCACAAAGGAAACGGGGTCCTCGGCCAGTGTATCGGCCACGTTCTCCACGTTGATGTCCACACTCGCTTCCACCGTTTCCACCCCATCCGTGACGCTCACGGTGATGGTGTGCTTATCGGCGGTCTCAAAATCGAGGCCCTTTCCACTGGCAAGGCTGATCTCTCCAGCTTCGGTGATCTCAAATAGGTCGCTGTCGTTCTCCACGATGGCGAACGTGAGCTCGTCGCCGTCGGCATCGGATGCCACTACGGCATAGATTACCGTGGCGTCGTCCACGTCCTCATCCACGCTGACCACTTGGTCCTCCATGACGGGGGCGGCCGCGTTGACATTGGTGACGTTTATGGTGATCTGGGCGGCGGCATCGTCCTCTCCGTCGCTGACCCCCACGGTGATCACGTGCGAGGCAGCCGTGTTGAAATCAAGGCCCTTGTCCTCCTTAAGGCTCAGGGAGCCTGTTGTGGCGGCTATCTCGAACAGGTCGCCGCTGTTGGTAACGATTGCGAAGACCAGGGCATCCCCGTCGGGGTCGGCCGCCTTTACGGTGCCTATGGCCTGGGTATCGGATATACCCTCGGATGCGGTAAAGGCCTGTGCGCTAATCGTTGGTGCACCGTTGGTAGCCGTTGGGCCGTCGTCCTTGCCGCATGAAAATAGGATCAAAGCGAAAAGGGCCACTAAAAATATGTTCTGTAGTTTCATTTTATTTATTTTTACTTTGATGCAAGTTGGGGATTGATTCACAAAGAATATATGATCAATTTATGGGTATGGCACATCAATTGACGGATAGCAGGTTTGAGTTGATTATTGAATGAAAGGGAACGAATTAAGGACAAAATACAAATCTTAGATATACGAGAAGGTGAAACAGGTCAAGACAGGAGACGGTTGACTGATGATAGGGGACCGAAAGTTCCGGAACTTGAACCAGGAACCAAGAACTAAAGAGGATAGGCGAGGGACCAAAGACTATGGACAGGAGACCGAACAAAATACGAAGTTAGAGTTACAAACTGGGAATTTCTCGATGGGCGATTCCTGATCCTCGGTCCTTAACCTCAAAATCCTGGCTCCCGATTCCTTATTTCCATATTCTAAAAATCCAACAGTCCAACCATCAAAATAAAAAACCGCCCCTTAGCAAAATTGCCAAAGAGCGGTATAAATACAGGATTTATTCTTAAGATATATTATGGACAGGGAACCTCCCCTGAATCACTAATGATCCAATTATGATTTTGCTCTAGCGAATCCCTTGCAGCGGCACCTGGACCACAATAGCCTAAACCAGATGCCCCAAGTGAAATATTGGACGGTGTATCGCTTTGCTCGTTCCAACCTATCAAAGTACTATTATAATTTACAGTGTCAAGTCCGGAAAAACTAAGCATATCTTGCATATTAATCACGTTGGTGATATTCCAGCCACCCAGATTCTGATTAAAAGAATCGGCATTTTTAAACATAGAATTCATAGTTTTCGTATTCCCTGTGTCCCATTCGCTTATATCCCCATTAAAGGATAAGGCAGATTCGAACATTTGGAGCATACTCGTGATATTTTCCACGTTCCAATTACTAAGATCGCCGTTGAAAGAACTTGCTCCGCTAAACATAAACCCTAAATCAGTCACCATTGTAAGGTCTGGGGCATCCGTAGCGTTATGGACCATGTTTGAACAACCTAAGAAAGCTCTGTTAAAAGATTCCCATTTGATCGTTCCCCATTGCTCAATACTTAGCAGCTTTTCTTTTGTTACCGTATTATTACTCATATGCATACTGGGAAAAACGCCTTGTATTGCTACAGTATAAGTTCCAGCAGTTTCATATTCGTGCGCTATGTCCGTTAAAATAGTTATGTCTTCACGTAGTATTGCAATGTTCTCAACGGTTCCATCGCCCCAGTCCACGGTAAAGTCATAATCGTTATTTAGCAGGTTGGCTTCTCCACTCAACCCAAAGCCAATACTCCCGCCATCGGCATCTGTCTTCCATGTGGTCACAAAGGAAGCGGGGTCCTCGGCCAGTGTATCGGCCACGTTCTCCACGTTGATGTCCACACTCGCTTCCACCGTTTCCACCCCATCCGTGACGCTCACGGTGATGGTGTGCTTATCGGCGGTCTCAAAATCGAGGCCCTTTCCACTGGCAAGGCTGATCTCTCCAGCTTCGGTGATCTCAAATAGGTCGCTGTCGTTCTCCACGATGGCGAACGTGAGCTCGTCGCCGTCGGCATCGGATGCCACTACGGCATAGATTACCGTGGCGTCGTCCACGTCCTCATCCACGCTGACCACTTGGTCCTCCATGACGGGGGCGGCCGCGTTGACGTTGGTGACGTTTATGGTGATCTGGGCGGCGGCATCGTCCTCTCCGTCGCTGACCCCCACGGTGATCACGTGCGAGGCCGCCGTGTTGAAGTCAAGGCCCTTGCCCTCCTTAAGGCTCAGGGAGCCTGTTGTGGCGGCTATCTCGAACAGGTCGCCGCTGTTGGTAACGATCGCGAAGACCAGGGCATCCCCGTCGGGGTCGGCCGCCTTCACGGTGCCTATGGCCTGGGTATCGGATATACCCTCGGATGCGGTAAAGGCCTGTGCGCTAATAGTTGGTGCACCGTTGGTAGCCGTTGGGCCGTCGTCCTTGCCGCATGAAAATAGGATCAAAGCGAAAAGGGCCACTAAAAATATGTTCTGTAGTTTCATTTTTATTTATTTTTACTTTGATGCAAGTTGGGGATTGATTCACAAAGAATATATAATCAATTTATGGGTATGGCACATCAATTGACGGATAGCAGGTTTGAGTTGATTGATGGATGAAACGGTACGAATTAAGGACAAAATACAAATTTAGACACACGAGAAGATGAAACAGGTCAAGACAGGAGACGGTTGACTGATGATAGGGAACCGAAAGTTCCGGAACTTGAACCAAGAACCAAGAACTAAAGAGGATAGGCGAGGGACCAAAGACTATGGACAGGAGACCGAAGACTAAAGACCGAGGTTAGAGGTACGAACCGGGAAATTCTCGATGGGCGATTCCTGATCCTCGATCCTTAACCTCAAAATCCTGGCTCCTGATTCCCATATTCCAAAAATTCAACAGTCCAACCATCCAATTATCTGACTGTCAACAAAAACTAATCTTTACATTAACATTATATATAAATGTAAGAATTTACATATATTTACACTACTTCCCCCTTTTTATAAAATCCATTTCAACCATGAGCCTTCCCCGGCATTAATGACACAGTCTTGGTTTGGCTATTGGTATAGTTATAAAATTATTTTAAACAAAAAATCATGAAACACAAGTACGTTGATTTAGATGCCAAAGGCAAAGCAGTTTATCTCTATACTTATGACGAGGCCGAACAAAAACCAAAAAGAGCCAAACAAGTGCTCTGGGGCGATTGGCTTATGGTCGATGAAGGCCACGATTACAACAAAATAGGTGCAGGATGGACTGCGATAGTATGGGCGCCAAAAACAAAGCGAGAGATTTATTACATTAAAAATGAGCATACAACGGACACCAGACCGTTGGAAATTATTTTTTTGGACGTAGGTCAAGGGGACGGTGCTGTTCTTATAACTCCAGAGGATGACCAAAACGAAAAAATAATAGTGATCGATGCAGGCGAAGGCGGAAACATGGCGACATTTTTAAATGGACGTTTTAAAGCATACAGAGGCTTCAATTTTGAAGCTGCTGTAATCACACACCCCGATCAAGACCATTACTTGGGGTTTAAGGACATTTTCGCAGATCACAAGATTGGATTCAAGACGATATATCAAAACGGTCTGGTAGAGCGACCGGTCTCTGGAACTTTTGAAAAATTGGGAGGCATTATGGAAGACCCAGTGACAGGAGATTTTTATATCGAAAATTTAGCCACAAATAAAGCTGATATTGAAACACACTTTTCAGATGATTCAGCATTTGGGCGAAAAAAGTTTCCTCCTGTAATGTTCAATGCACTGAACAATCCCAAAATCAAGGATTTTAGAATGCTCTCCATAGATGCCGAGCATAGCGTTCATAAAAATGGGAAAGCGTATATGCCCAATTTTCAACCAGAGCCAAGCGCATCTTATACTATTGAAGTTTTAGGACCTGTTGTGGAATATGACGACAATAATAAACCCCGATTAAAACGAATAAGCAGTAACTATGGAAAGACCAAAAATGGACATTCCATAATTTTGAAGTTGTATTATGGAAAATACAAGGTACTTTTTGGAGGCGATTTAAATGTTCCTGCTGAAAAATATTTACTTCAACATTATGCACAACTGGAATCCTTTCCCGGAAAAGCCAATCCGAACTATCAAGTCATGCTAAATAAAGGCGCTGAATGGTTCAGATCGGAAATCATGAAGGTTTGCCACCACGGGTCGGATAAGGTTACGGATGAATTTATGAAAGTGGTCAATCCTGCATGTTTTGTAATTTCTTCGGGCGATGAGGAAGGCCATGTACATCCAAGACCAGATCTTTTGGGAAGGTTGGGAAAATTTGGAAGGGGAAAGTCGCCCGTAATCTTATCTACAGAATTACAACGGTCCACCAGGGAATTCGAGGATGCGAAGAAAGTGGAACAATTGAAAAAACAAATCGATGAGTTGGTCGATACAGAAGAACCGTCCGAAGATTTTATTAATTCAGTAAAGGAAAATATTTCGCATTTGGGGAGGACCAATGTTGATGTATACGGCGCAGTCTATCTAAAAACCGATGGCGAACGTTTGATCACTGCATTTAAGTTCGAGGAAAATTCCGATAAAAAGAAATGGTTCTATTATGAGTATAAAATCGATGATGACGGAGAATTACAGCTGAGCTGATTTTTGTAAATATTTTAAATTAGGCCGTGTTAACACTACAAAAAAAATCATCCTTGTCACGAGGAACTGACAAGGAAACAATTTGAACCCATAGCTCATATCATCCATTCAATTTTTCCAAAAATTCCTGCTCTGTAATAATCGGCACTCCCAAATTCTCGGCTTTGGATTTTTTGCTTGGCCCCATGTTGTCGCCGGCCACCAAAAACGAGGTTTTGGATGAAATGGAAGAAGCCACTTTGCCCCCATTATCCTCAATAATTTTTTTTAGTTCGGTTCTACCGATTGTTTCAAAAACACCGGATACCACAAAAGTTTGTCCTTTTAGTTTTTCGGATTGATTTTCCAACTGTTCTTCGGACAAGGAGAATTGCAATCCATAAGATTTAAGTCTTTGGATGATTTCCACGTTTTCAGGTTCAACAAAAAATTGGACCACACTCTCTGCTATACGTTCACCAATTTCATCCACCGCTATTAATTCTTCAATAGTGGCAGCCATTAAGGAATCAATATTCTTATAAGCCTTTGCCAGTTTTTTTGCCACGGTTTCTCCTACGTAACGTATGCCCAAACCGAACAAAACCCGTTCAAATGGAATGTTCTTGGAAGCTGCAACACCATTCACCAGATTTTCAGCGGATTTTTCTGCCATGCGTTCCAATGGCATTAGCTGTTCTTTGGTCAAGACATATAAATCTGCATAACTGGCTATTAAATCCTCTTTAAAAAGCAATTCCACGGTTTCCCCTCCCAAACCTTCAATATCCATAGCTTTTCTAGAAATAAAATGTTGGATGCGACCTGTTATCTGAGGGGGACAACCTGTATCATTTGGACAAAAATGTTGTGCCTCACCCTCTTTTCGAATCAGTTCTGTTCTACATTCGGGACAATTTTGAATGTAGCTGGTCGGTACTGAATCTGAAGGACGTTTTGTAAAATCAACTGCAATTATCTTTGGAATAATCTCACCTCCTTTCTCCACAAAAACGGTATCCCCTACCCTTATGTCCAGTTTTGCCATTTGGTCAGCATTGTGCAACGAAGCCCTTTTTACCGTGGTACCTGCCAATAACACCGGTGTTAAGTTTGCAACAGGTGTAATCGCTCCCGTTCTGCCCACTTGATAGGTAATTTCATTTAACACGGTTGAAACCTGTTCTGCCTTAAATTTGTAGGCCATTGCCCAGCGTGGAGCCTTGGCGGTATAACCCAATTCCTCTTGATGTCGCAAGCTATTTACTTTAATAACCACACCATCAGTTTCATAAGGCAGGTCATGCCGATGTGTATCCCAGTAGTCGACAAACTGCATGACTTCATCAGTGGTTTTGCAAAGCTTTGCCACCGATGGGACTTTAAAGCCCCATGCGCGTGCCTTTTCCAAAACTTCAAACTGGGAAGAAATATTCAATATTCTACCTGCGATACTATAGAGCAAACATTCCAACGGCCGTTGTGCAACTAGAGCGCTATCCTGTAATTTTAAACTGCCCGAAGCCGTATTTCTAGGATTCATGTAAGCCTCTTCGCCATTGGCCAATCGCTCTTGATTCATTTTGGCAAAACCTTCCAGCGTTAAGATAATCTCGCCCCTTATATCAAATTTTGGTGGATAATCCCCTTTTAATTGAAGCGGAATCGATTTTATGGTTTTGATGTTCGTAGTAACATCGTCCCCTTGAAAACCATCACCTCGGGTGACCGCCCTTACCAAATTTCCTTCTTCATAGGTCAAACTAATGGACGCACCATCGTATTTCAATTCGCAAGTGAACGCTACTTCTACGTCCCCTAAAATGCGTTGAATTCGTTTCTCCCAATCCTCCAAATCTTCCTTGGAATACGAGTTATCCAATGAATACATGCGATGTTCATGCCTAACGGTCTCAAAATTTTTGGTAACCATTCCACCAACCCGCAATGTTGGGGAAGTGGCATCATAAAATTCAGGATAGGCCTGTTCCAATTCTTGGAGTTCCTTCAACTTTAGATCAAAATCAAAATCGGAAATGATAGGTTGATCCAAAACATAATAGTTGTAATTGTGTTCTCGAAGTTCTTTTCTTAAGGATTCTATTTTCTGTTGGGTATTCATGATTTTATTCCTTTGAGCATTCTATCATTTCCAAAGAGATCTTTGCGCAGTTCAATTTCCAAAAAATTATGTGCTTTTAAAAGTGCTTTGGTTTCTTCTCCTAAATATTGGTTGATTTCCAAATATAATTTTCCAGTTTTGAAAAGATAATTTTCAGTAAACTTTAAGATAGCCCTATAAAATAATAAAGCATCCTCATCTGGTACGAACAGTGCTATGTTAGGTTCGTATTCCTTAACATTTTTCTTAATATTTTTTCTTTCCGATTCTCTTACGTAAGGTGGATTGGAAACGATGAGGTCAAATTCAAGTTCAGGTTCAAAATTCAAAATATCCGCTTTTATAAATGTAACCGCTACTCCATTCCGCTCTGCGTTTTCTCTTGCAAGCTTCAAAGCCTTTTCAGAAACATCCAGAGCATAGATTTGCGCGTTTGGAAGGTCTTTGGCCAAAGCAATGGCGATGCATCCGCTGCCCGTGCCAATATCGAGGATTTTTAGTGGACGTTCATTAAGTGAAGCTAAAAAGGGGTCATTGAGCGGAGTTGAAATGACACTTCGGCTACGCTCAGTGTCCGAATGATTCTTTTCAATATTGTTTTGGCTACGCTCGACTTGAGAATTTGAAATAATCCACTCCACCAATTCCTCAGTTTCTGGTCTGGGAATCAACACGTGCTCATTGACTTGAAGTTCCAAATCCATAAAATGTGCAGTTCCCAAAATATACTGCAATGGTTTTTCCAACTTCAATGCTGCCAATGCTTTAAAAAGAGGTTGCTCTTCTTCTTTAGTCAAAATGAAATCAGGCTGTAAGACCAATATAAATCGTTCCAGTTTTAAATAATGCTCTATCAATTCATAAAAGAAAGCATCAACCTCTTCAACCGAATAGATAGCATCCAATTCTTGATGAAAAATAGTCTTGATTTCTTTTAGAAGCACGCTATAGTTTTTTGAGCATCCAGACGGGACATGAGTAATGTCCTGTATTTCCCATTGGGGCATCTATATATTCAAATCCATTCTTTTTGTAAAGGTTTTGGGCAGCTTTCATATAAGGCATTGTTTCCAAATAGCAATGTTCAAAGCCATATTCCCTTGCTTTTTCAAGACAGATATCGATCAGTTTTGAGCCCAAGCCCCTGCCTCTGGCCTCTTCCAAAAAATACATTTTTTGTAATTCGCAGATATTGCCCTCATAGTTATCCAATTGGGCGATACCCGCACAACCAATAATCTTTCCTTCATCTTCAATCACAAAATAAGTGGCCTTGGGCATATCGTAAGCCGCATACATATCATCCAAAGCCTTATCCGCGTATGCCGTTCCCACCTTTGGTACGCCCATTTCCAATAAAACTTCACGGACAACCTGCGCCACTTCGGCATTGTCGCTACGTGTAATTTTCCTGATTTTAGCGTTGCTCATATTGCATTTTAATTATGCTATTTTTGCGCTGTGAATATACATGAAAAATACATGTTGCGGTGTATTGAACTTGGGAAAAAAGGACTTGGTTCCACAGCTCCGAACCCTATGGTAGGATGTGTGATTGTATGTAATAACAAGATTATCGGGGAAGGTTATACAAGTCCTTATGGAGGGGCTCATGCAGAGGTAAACGCCATTAATGCTGTAAAGGATAAAAGACTTCTATCCAAGGCCACACTTTATGTAACCCTTGAACCCTGCTCCCATTTTGGAAAAACACCTCCTTGCAGCGATTTGATTATTAAGTGCGGTATTCCCGAAGTAATTGTAGGACTGCAAGACCCGCACGATAAAGTTGCAGGGGCAGGCCTAGCTAAATTAGAAGAAGCAGGGTGCAAGACCCAAGTGGGTATTCTGGAAAATGAATGTAAAAAACACCATGTAAGGTTTTTGACTTTTCAAGAAAAGAAGCGCCCATATATCATTCTAAAATGGGCCGAAACACGGGATGGCTTTATAGCTCCGGAAGAAAAACTTCGAAAAAAATCGCCAAAACCTTTTTGGATTTCCAATATCTATTCCAAACAATTGGTGCATAAATGGCGTAGCGAAGAACAGGCAATTTTAGTTGGAACGACCACGGTCTTGGCCGATAATCCTAAGTTAACGGTACGAAATTGGACCGGAAAAAATCCTTTACGCATCGTTTTGGACAAGAATCTGAAAATCCCTTTAGACTACCATGTGTTTGATGGAAATGTAAAAACCATAATTTTCACTGAGATCAATGACGCTTCAAAATATAAAGAAAGTATTTCCTATGAGTTGATTGATTTCTCGGAAGCCATTGCAAGCCAGATATGTGCTGTGCTTATTAAACACAGTATCACAAGTGTAATTATTGAAGGTGGCTCCAAAACAATTCAAACTTTTATCGATGAAGGTTTATGGGACGAAGCACGTATTTTTAAAGGGAACATTAGCTTTGCAGGCGGAACGAAAGCCCCCATTATCCCTGGCCGTCTTTTAAGAACAACATCTGTTTTGTCAGATACTTTATCAACCTTTATAAATGATTAAAATCATAATTCTGGATTTTGGTGATATTTTCATTGATTTGGATAAATCTGCAACAGCAAGGTTTATGGGACGCTTTGGATTTAAAAAGCTAACTCCGGATTTGGATGAATTGTTCAAAAATTATGAAAAAGGCCATATGAGCTCCAGAAGCTTTTTAGAAAAAGTTTCCGGCCATTTTCCAATGGCAAACGAGTTGGATTTGGTTACTGCTTGGAACTCCATTTTATTAAATTTTCCAGATGAAAGATTGAAATTTATTGAAACACTTGCAAAAGAAGAAAAGTATCGTTTATTTCTTTTGAGCAATACCAATGATATACATATTGAGTTTGTGAAAAGACAAATGGGTCTTGAGAATTTCAATCGATTTAAGAATGCCTTTGAAGCTTTCTACCTCTCTTATGAAATGGGAATGCGAAAACCAGATACGGAAATCTTTGAGTTTGTATTGAAAGAAAACAATTTAAAAGCGGAAGAAACCCTGTTTGTGGACGATACCAAAGAAAATACTGATGCCGCTTCGCATTTGGGAATAAAAACATGGAATCTTAAGGTAGGTCAAGAGGATATTACCCAGTTAAAAGCTAAACTGTAATGTTAAACCTTGCGCTAAGTATCCTTTGCTCTAGTTTGATCTTTGTCATTTTCAAACTTTTCGATGTATACAAAATACAAACACTATATGCGATTATTACCAATTATGTGGTTGCTTTCATAGTAGGGTTGGTTTTGTATGAAGGAACGGTAGATTTCAATGAGATTATAAGTAAATCGTGGTTTTTTGGCACATTGGCTCTAGGGGTATTCTTTATTCTCATTTTTAATTTAATGGCGAAGACTTCACAAATAGCAGGTGTTTCCGTAGCATCCGTGGCAACTAAAATGTCTTTGATCATGCCAGTGGTATTCGGGGTATTTCTTTATAAGGAAACGCTATCCTTTCTACAAGTTGTTGGAATTGTACTTGCACTGGTAGCTGTATATTTTGCTTCAATGAAGGAAAAATCGGTTACCATCCCCAAAAAGGCCTTGTTGTTGCCACTTTTGGTCTTTTTAGGTTCTGGTATCATCGATATCAGTATGAAATATTTTCAGGAACATCATTTACAACCTCGGGAAGTAGCCATATTTTCTTCGATGATATTCGGTTTTGCGGCATTGACCGGATTTATTTTCATTGGAGCCAAGGCTATCAAGACTTCGTTGAAATTGAATCTTAAAAATATTGTTGGGGGCATAGTATTGGGTGTTCCCAATTATTTTTCAATTTTTTTCTTGATACGTGCGTTACAGAATGAACACATCAGCAGTTCGGCAATATTTACTATAAATAATGTAGCGATCGTAATGTTGTCGACCCTGCTCGGCATCACCATATTCAAAGAGAGGATGAGCCTTAAAAATTGGGGAGGTATTGCTTTGGCCGTAATCAGTATTGTTTTGGTAGCGCTATTCTGATGGAGAACAATGATACCTATAAAACAATTGCAAAAGCTTCTTCCGAAATTTTATATAAGGACAGAAAAAGTAAGTTCTTAGGGTACACTTTTCCCATAGCATCCGAAATGGATGCCAAACAGTTTATTGAAACTTTACGAAAGAAGCACCACACTGCAAACCATGTTTGCTTTGCCTGGCAATTGGGTGAAAACATACATACTTACCGAGCCAATGATGACGGTGAACCGAACAATTCTGCAGGAATGCCCATTTATGGGCAAATCCAATCTTTTGGCGTTACCAATATTCTGGTAGCTGTTGTCCGCTATTTTGGCGGTACAAAGCTGGGAGTTGGAGGTCTCATTCAAGCTTACCGGGCAACAGCCCAAATGGCCTTGGAAAATTCAACTATTGTAGAAAAAATTATTGAATCCCTTTTTGAGCTGCATTTTGACTATCCACAAATGGATAGAGTAATGCGCGTAATCAAACAAAAAGGAATTTCTATCGTATTACAGAAAATGGAATTGGATTGCTCAATATTGATTTCAGTAAGAAAGAGTGAAGCTGACCGTACCAAACGTCTTTTCGACGAAATGCAACGTGTTTCCATTCAAGAAAAAAACTAGAAATTTATCTTTTCGAAAATGTAATCCGGACATTTCAAAGGTCTGTTCGTGTGCTTATCCATAAAAGCCAAAACAGTGTTTGCTTCAGCCAATAGTTCCTTAGTTTCGTTATAGATTTTATAGTCGAACTCAATCTTTACCAAAGGTTGTTTTTTAAGCGTTGTCTCTACTGTAATCAAATCATCATAAAGAGCGGATTTTTTGTAATCAATATGCAAAGAAATCACCGGTAGCATTATTCCATTTTCTTCCATGCTCTTATAAGTAACCCCCAAAGCCCTTAACCACTCTACCCTGCCCATTTCCAAATATTGTGCATAGTTACCATGATATACTATGCCCATTTGGTCGGTTTCCCCATAACGGACTCTAAAAGAAAATGAATTTTGTCTCATATATTAAATGAAAAATGATATATTTAAAGGCTTGGTTAATATTAAGGAAACATGCGAAAAAAAAATAGAATATTCAACCACTAAATCATTTTTTTTTTCAAAGATTTGTTCACATATTTGTCGCATCCAATGAGCATCTAATTTCCCCTTAGGTGTTTTAATTTATAGCTTTAAGCTAACCAACAAAAACTAAGGAAAAACTTTT